>PALE01000056.1 GCA_002706445.1 Erythrobacteraceae bacterium | reverse complement strand
GGCGGGCGAGGATTTGCTCGTGCCCGTGTCGCGCAAGGGCAAGCGCGGCAAGATCGGCTTTGCGATCCGTTTCCACCTCGGGCGCGGGGTCGAAACCCGCCTGTCCGAAGACGGGCGCGGCGCAAGCTTGCTGACCAGCGACGGCAAGCTGTGGCAATTCCGCCTGGGCGGCGATGCGGCGGGCGCAGCCGATGTGAAACTGAGCTGCGAAGACAGCCTGTGGGTAGACGGCGAAGGACGCCCTCACGCAACCGAACAATTGGTGATAGAGGGGCTGACATCGCGCGGCGGGGGACAATTCTCCTGGCTCCTCAAAAAAATGTAGGTGATCCAAAAATGACATCGATGACGATCAAACGGGCTCTGCTGTCAGTGTCCGACAAGAGCGGTTTGGTTGAACTGGGGCAGGCACTTGCCGCACGCGGCGTGGAGCTGGTGTCCACCGGCGGCACGGCCAAGGCGCTGCGCGAAGCGGGCCTCGAAGTGCGCGATGTCTCCGACCTCACCGGCTTTCCCGAGATGATGGACGGGCGCGTGAAGACGCTCCACCCCAAGGTTCACGGCGGTCTGCTCGCGCTGCGTGACAATGCCGATCACGTCGCCTCGATGCAGGAGCACGAGATTGGCGAGATCGATCTGGTGGTGGTGAATCTCTACCCGTTTGAAGCAACCGTCGCGAAGGGTGCGGACCGCCCCGAAATCATCGAGAATATCGACATCGGCGGTCCTTCGATGGTCCGCTCGGCGGCGAAGAACCACGGGTTCGTCACGATCGTCACCGATCCGGCCGATTACCCGACGCTGCTCGCCGAGATGGAAGCCAACAACGGCGAAACGACGCTGGAGTTCCGCAAGGCCATGGCAGCGCGCGCCTTTGCCGCGACTGCATCCTATGATTCGATGATCAGCCAATGGTTCGGCTTTGCCGACCAGCAGAAGATGTTCCCCGAATTCCTAGCGGTGAACGGCAAGAACCCTGAAGTTCTGCGCTATGGCGAGAACCCCCACCAGATGGCGGCGTTCTACACCCCCAGCGGCCCGCATGTCGCAGGCGTGGCGCAGGCCGAACAGCTGCAGGGCAAGGCGCTTTCCTACAACAATCTGAACGATGCCGACGCGGCGCTCGAGCTGGCGGCAGAGTTCGGCGGGCAGGACCCGGCGGTGGTGATCGTCAAGCACGCCAACCCCTGCGGTGTGGCGCAAGGGGCCTCGCTGCTCGACGCATGGAACGACGCGCTGCAATGCGACAGCGTCTCGGCCTTCGGCGGGATCGTCGCGGTCAACACCGAGCTGGACGGCGCGACCGCAGAAGCGATTGCGAGCATCTTCACCGAAGTCGTGATCGCGCCCAAGGTGAGCGCCGAAGCGCGCGAGATCTTCGCCAGGAAAAAGAACCTGCGCCTGCTCGAATGCGGCACGCTTCCTGATCCGCGCCGCGGCGGGCTGGCGATCAAGACGATTGCGGGCGGTATGCTGGTGCAGAGCCGCGACAATGGTGCGGTCACGCTCGACGATCTGAAGGTCGTCACCAAGCGCGCGCCGACCGATCAGGAATTGAAGGACTGCCTGTTCGCATGGACCGTCGCGCGGCACGTCAAATCGAACGCGATTGTCTATGCCAAGGACGGTGCGACGGCGGGTATCGGCGCAGGCCAGATGAACCGCCGCGATTCGGCGCGCATCGCTGCAATCAAGGCCAAGGAAGCCGCCGAAACCTACGAGTGGGCAGAAGCCAAGACCGTAGGCAGCGCGGTAGCCTCGGACGCCTTCTTCCCCTTCGCCGACGGGCTGATTTCCGCCGCCGAAGCGGGCGCAACCGCCGTGATCCAGCCGGGCGGCTCGATCCGTGACGAGGAAGTGATCGCGGCGGCAGACGAAGCGGGCCTCGCCATGGTCTTCACCGGGATGCGGCACTTCAGGCATTAATTCTTTCCTACCGCTACGCTGCCTGAGGACGTGATGTTTCACGCTTGCCCATCCGGGCGAGCGTCCTCGGTGCTGTTCCTCGCTACGCTCGGGCACCTGCGGGGCGGCCGCGTGGCCTTGCGACGGCTTTGCCGTCGGTTTCGCGCTATTGAGCTGCTGGAGTGATCTCGGCGCGGAGCGCCGCAAGGGCGACTGCCCGCCCGCAGCGACGCGCCCGAAGGGCGTGAGAGCGAGGATTTCGCGCGCCGGACGGCGTGCGGACCACAAAGACGCTCGCTTTCCTACTTGTGCCCAAGGGGCTATTTTCGCGCCAAGTCACTGGAAAATCACGGCTGGCGAGGACGAGACTTGGAAAGTCACACTTCAAACCCGCGTTTTGGCGAATTGCTGCGCAAATCCAGCTACTTCGCGCCAAAGCAAAGGTTTTCAAACGGCCCTGTTCACTGTTCCAAGCGGCCCCATATTGCATCTATCGCGGCGCGGCTTCGTAACTTCGTCGTGCTTTGTAACGAATTGTCATACGATCCCGCTGTTAATTCGAGCGCAAGCGCGCCGTTCTTAGAGGCTTCAGCAATCCGATGACAGACAGACCCGTAGAGACTTCAGATGCAACTCTTCACAGCCGACCTCTATCGCAATTTCGCGCTTGGTTTCGCCGCCGGGACGCTGATGATGGGAATCGCGAGCTTCGACCAATGGAGCGACGAGATAGCTCCGCCCGCGAACGCCGCTGCGCCGACGCCGGCGCCGCAAGTTGCCGACGAGTTCCGCATCGCGCCGGTCGAGGCGGAGGACTGAAGCGGTTCGCCGCGCTGATCGCCGCCGCGCTTGTCCTTGCGCTTCCCGCCGCTCCCGCTTTCGCGCTCGATGAACCCGTAAACGCCCCTGCCGCCCAGCGTATCGCGCGCGAAGGAGCGGGCATCAGGACCGCGATCTTCGCAGGCGGGTGCTTCTGGGGGATCGAAGGCATTTTCAGCCACATTAAGGGCGTGAAGTCTGCCGAAAGCGGCTATCACGGCGGCTCGGCAGCAACCGCGACCTATTCGCGCGTATCCGCGGGTGGAACGGGCCATGCCGAGGTGGTGCGGATCACCTACGACCCTTACGTCATCCGCTATGACGAATTGCTGCGCATCTTCTTCTCTGTCGGTGCCGACCCCACGCTCAGCAACCGGCAAGGCCCCGACATCGGCTCGCAATACCGCGCTGCGCTGATCCCGACCTCTGCCGAACAGCGTGCAGTCGCGCAGGCCTATCTCGCGCAAATGGGTGCCTCGGGCGTGTGGGACGATCCGATCGTGACGCGGATCGAGCGGCTGGGGACCTTCTATCCTGCCGAAAGCTACCATCAGGACTACATGGTGAAGAACCCGCGCTCGGGCTACATCCTGCGCTGGGACAAGCCCAAGGTGGAGGCGCTGCGGAGGATGTATCCGCGCGACTATCGCGCCGACTTCCTGCGCGACGGCTGAGCCGCAGAACATAGGTAGCGCGCGACTGGAAAAGCCTTCTACAAAGCTCTATATCCGCCCTATGGCTACCGCACATCACCACGCTCATCACGAACATTCGGGCGAAGACCTGATCTCCGCCGCACGCAGCGCGCTGACCGCTCAGGGCGAGCAGTGGACGAGCATGCGTGAAGCCGTCTTTACCGAGTTGGCCCAGCATGAACGTCCGGCAAGCGCCTATGACATTGCCGACAACCTCTCGCGTTTGCGCGGCAAGCGGGTGGCGCCCAACTCGATTTACCGCATCCTCGACCTGTTCGTGGCGAACAATCTCGCGCTGCGGGTGGAAAGCGCCAACGCCTACCTCGCCAACACCCATCCGGGTTGCGAGCACGACTGCATCTTCCTCGTCTGCGACGAATGCGGCGAGGCGGACCATGTCGATGACGAGGGCGTGAGCAAGGCCGTCCGCGCCCTGGCGGCAGCGCGCGAATTCAAAGCCGAACGCCCGGTGCTCGAGATCCGCGGGCTGTGCCGGATGTGCGCCTAGACGTGCAGGTCACAATGTCCGCATGACAATCTGAGCTTGCTGTTCTAACCCTAGCCGCGTGCTAGGGGCGAATATCCGGATCAAGCGAGACAGCAAGTGGCTGGGGCGCCTGCCGATTCTGCTCGCCATCGCGCTGGCGCTGCCGTTCCTGACGCCGCTGATCGGGCCGACGGCCGACCTCGAACGCACTATCCACGATGCCTATCGCTACCGCCTCGCAGAGCAGGTGGACTACGATCCCGACATCGCGCTGGTCGTCTATGACGATCAGGTCGCGCGCACGACGCAGAAGACCAGCCCGGTCGACCGCGAGCTGCTCGGACAAGCGATCACCACCATCGCCAGCGCCAATCCGCGCGCCATCGGCCTCGACATGGCTTTCGTGCAGGAAACCGACCAGTCGCAAGCGTTGATCGACGCTATCCGCGCAGTCCAGGTGCCCATCTACATCGTCTACGCCGACCCGGAAGGCGATCGGGGGGTATATTGGGACCCGACCATCGATCTCTTCGCGCGCGAGGATCAGGACCGCTTCTGGCAAGCGCTCGAAGGCAGCGAGGCGCGCCGCGTGTCGCCCGCTATCGGTGTCGGTCCTGCGCGTATCGGGCGCAGTTGGCCCGACACGCTGCCCGGCACCGCGCCGCTTCTGGCCCATGCGATGTCCGGCACTCCCGAAGAGCTGCGCAGCTATCGCGGGGCGATCCGATATCGCGTGCTCGATAGGGCCGTGTTCGAAGAAGCCAGAACCGATATCGACATCGCCAACGGCATGTTTCCCGTCTATCCGCTCGATCTGCTCGCAGACGAGCTGTTTGCAGGCGATTTCCTGCCTGAATTGGAAGGACGCTTTGTCCTGATCGGTTCGGACACCTTTGGCGCAGACCAGATCTCGACCCCGATCACCCGTATGGGCGAATTCCAGCGCGTCGCCGGGGTTACGGTACACGCGCAAATGCTGCGGCAGGCGCTCGACCGTGACTTTCCCCCGCCGCTGGGCTGGCCGTGGATTGCCGCGCTCAGCGTCATCACAATCCTGCTTGCCAGCGGAACGGCCCTGATCGAGCGGCGGATCGTCTTCCTGATCGCAATCGGTGTGGCGCAGGCCATCGGCTTTGCCGTCATGCCCTTTGCAATCGATGCGGCAGGTTGGGATATTCTGAAGCTCCCCCTGTTCGGGCTCGGTCTGGCGTGGGTGCTCGCCTATTTCGCTGTCGCTTCGGCGCGGCGCGACCAGTCTTCGGAGGAACGCGCATTTGCACGCGGCGCTTTGGGCCGGTTCGTGCCCGCACGTGTCGCAGAGCAAATTCTCGAAGACCCGGCGCGTCTGCAACTCAAGGGCGAAGAGCGCGAGCTGACGCTGATGTTCACCGACCTCGAGGGCTTCACCAAGTTCTGCCACGGCCGTGACCCGCGCCAGACGGCGGAAATCCTCAATGCCTATCTCGACGCCATGACGGCAATCGTGCTCGATCACGGCGGCACGCTCGACAAATATGTGGGCGATGCGATTGTCGCTTTCTGGGGTGCGCCGATTGCGAGCGCCGACGACACCGAAAGAGCCGTCGCTTGCGCATTGGCGATGCAGGCGGAGGGTGTGCGGATCACCGAAAGGGCGCTGGCCGAACATGGCGTGGCGCTTGGCCGCACCCGCATCGGCATCCATCGTGGTCCGGTGATCGTCGGAAATTTCGGCGGCACCAACCGTATGCAGTACACCGCCATGGGCGATGCGATGAACATCGCTGCACGGCTCGAAAGCGCGAACAAGCAGATCGGCAGCGATATCCTCGTTTCAGAGGCCGTGCGCGATGAAGCGTCGGATCACGCCTATCGTTCGCTGGGCCGAATTGCGATGTCGGGAGTGGCGACGGGGATCGCGCTTTACGAACCTCTCGCTTCGGAGCTGGCCGGATTTGCCGGGCAATGGAATGCTGCTATCGCTGCGCTCGGTGCCGGGAATGATGAGCCGTGGGACGCGCTTGTGAAAGCGCATCCCGATGATCGTGCCGCCATCGCGCTAGAGCCGCGCATGGACGCCATTCGCAAAGGGGAAGTGCATGTCCTGCAATCGAAATGACACCGCTATCCGGACGCCCGCTTTGGTGCGCAACGTGGCCCTGGTCGGGGCGCTCGCGCTCGGCCTGTCAGCATGCGCGCGCAATGATGCGATGATGGAGCCCGTCATGGCCCCGCCGCCGCCGATGGCGGAACCTGCGCCTGTTCAGGCTCCGCCGGTCTATCGTGTACGAAGCGGTTCGCCCGGCGTGTTGCAGAAGTTTCCGCGCGGCAGCGAAGTGACCCGTTCGACCCGTATCTGTCTTGCCGAAGGGGAGCAGATCACGATCTCCGGCTCGAACGGTCAGCAGGTGTCCTATCGCGGGCCCGGCTGCATGCAGCGCACCGCTCCGCCGAGCGGAACCAATCAGGGCGGGTTTACCTTTGGTCGCAACAGCTATGGCGTTCGCGACGATGTGGAGATGGTGCCATGATGCCGAGGTTTGCAGCGTTGATCGCAGTGCTTTGGGCGGTTGCCGTTCCGGCCGCTCATGCGCAGGACACCGCCGAGGCGACGCTCGAAGAAGTGGTCGGGGCAGACGAAACGGTGGATGCTACCGAAGCGGTGACCGAGGAACCGGCCGAGCCGGAGCCGACCTATATCCTTTCCGCAAGCGACCGCTTTCTCGGCCTCTATGGCGGAGAAGCATGGCTCGCGCCCGATCTCGAAATCTGCCTTGAAGAAGGCGAGCGCGTCCAGCTAGGCCGTCCCGCATCCGATATCGCCTCGATGGAACTGCGCGGCGCGCTGTGTACCCGCGTGGCCGATGCAAGCGAGGTTGCCACCATTGTGGTCGAACGGGTCGAAGAGCGGCAGGTAGTGCGCGCAGGCGCTACACGGGGCGTATCCACAAGCAACACGCGACCTCGTGCGGCTGCCTCCCGAACGCCAAGTTTCCGCGTCGCGGCGGGAACGGGCAATGTGCTCGATCAATTTCCGGTCGGAACACGGATCATGACCGGGACCGAAATCTGCCTCGAGCGCGGTCAGCAGGTCACGCTGATTTCCAACCGTGGGCAACGCGTGACCTATCGCGGCCCAGGCTGTGCGCGGCGCAACACGCAGTCCAGCGAGAGCAATCTCGGCGGGTTCACCTTCGGCTGGAATCGCTTCGGATCGAGCAGCCCTGTCGCTCTGCTCTGAGGTCAAAGCGTTCATCGACAGGTCGGATATCTGGGTGTAGAGCCTAGAACCATGAATCTAACGCCAGAAACACCTCTGCTCGATACCGTTCCGACACCCGACGAGCTTCGCAAGCTCAAGCCCGAACAACTGCGCCAGCTTTCCGATGAACTGCGCGCCGAAATGATCGATGCCGTCAGCACGTCTGGCGGCCATCTGGGTTCGGGTCTGGGCGTGGTCGAGCTCACCGTTGCGATCCATTATGTCTTCAACACGCCCGACGACAAACTGATCTGGGACGTGGGGCATCAGTGCTACCCGCATAAGATCATCACCGGTCGCCGCGACCGAATTCGCACGTTGCGTCAGGGCGGCGGTCTGTCCGGCTTCACCAAGCGCGCAGAAAGCGAATACGATCCCTTTGGCGCGGCGCACAGCTCGACCTCGATTTCGGCTGCGCTGGGCTTTGCGGTCGCCAACAAGCTCAACGACAAGCCGGGTCGCGGGATCGCGGTCATCGGCGACGGCGCGATGAGCGCAGGCATGGCCTATGAGGCGATGAACAACGCAGCGCAGGCGGGCAACCGGCTGGTCGTCATCCTCAACGACAACGATATGTCGATCGCGCCGCCCGTCGGCGGGCTGTCTGCCTATCTTGCCCGCATGGTGTCGTCCTCTGAATATCTCGGCCTGCGCAGCCTTGCGAGCCGGACCATCCAGAAAATGAGCCGCCGCCTGCACGATGCGCTCGGCAAGGCCGAGGAATACACGCGCGGCATGGTCACCGGCGGAACCCTGTTCGAAGAACTGGGCTTTTACTATGTCGGCCCGATCGACGGGCATAATCTTGACCACCTTATCCCGGTGCTCGAAAACGTGCGCGATACGTCCGAAGGGCCGGTTCTGGTCCATGTCGTGACCGAAAAGGGCAAAGGCTACAAACCCGCCGAGGAAAGCGCCGACAAGTATCACGGCGTGCCCAAGTTCAACGTCATCACCGGCGAAAAGCAAAAGGGTTCGCCCGGCGCGCCCGCCTATCAGAACGTCTTCGGCGATACGCTGGCCGACCTTGCTGACACCGACAGCCGGATTTGCGCGATTACGGCGGCGATGCCTTCGGGCACAGGCGTGGACCGCTTTGCGACCCGTCACCCCGACCGCAGCTTCGATGTCGGCATTGCCGAACAGCACGGCGTGACCTTTGCCGCGGGCCTTGCGGCACAAGGAATGCGTCCGTTTGCGGCGATCTATTCGACCTTCCTCCAGCGCGCCTATGACCAGGTGGTGCATGACGTGGCGATCCAGAACCTTCCGGTTCGTTTCGCGATCGACCGTGCAGGACTTGTCGGCGCCGACGGCTGCACGCACGCAGGCTCGTTCGACATCACCTATCTCGCGACGCTGCCCAACATGGTGGTGATGGCAGCGGCGGATGAGGCCGAGCTGGTGCACATGACCTACACGGCGGCCGAATATGACGATGGCCCGATCGCCTTCCGCTATCCGCGCGGAAACGGGGTCGGTGTGCCGCTGCCCGAAACGCCGCAGAAGCTCGAAATCGGCAAGGGCCGCGTTGTACGCGAAGGGTCCAAGGTTGCGATCCTGTCGCTCGGTGCGCGTCTCGAAGAGGCGAAGAAGGCCGCCGATGTGCTCGAGGCCAAGGGGCTTTCAACCACCGTTGCCGACATGCGCTTTGCCAAGCCGCTCGATCAAGACCTGATCGCCCGCCTGATGCGCACGCACGAAATCGTGGTGACCATCGAAGAAGGCGCGGTCGGCGGTCTCGGCGCGCATGTGCTGACTTACGCTTCGGACGAGGGGCTGACCGATGGCGGGCTGAAGGTGCGCACCATGCGCCTGCCGGACGTGTTCCAGGATCAGGAAACGCCGGACAAGCAGTATGAAGAGGCAGGCCTTACCGCACCGCACATCGTGGAAACGGTGCTCAAGGCGCTTAAGCACAATTCGAGCGGGGTCGAGGAAGCGCGCGCCTAGCGGGCTTCCGACACCGTTAGCGTGTGCGCGGTTGCGTGATCGCGACCGCCGCACCTAGCGACGGCGATTCAATCGTTTCGCTATAGGATATCTGCGGGGAATCCTGCGGAGTATCCGGTGCTTCTGCTTCCGATGTGTCGTCGGTGCTGTCCGTCTCGTCCAGATCGTCTTCATACAGCGCTTCCACGCCGTCTTCGATCTCGATCACGATGTCGGGGCGCGGCGGTGGTTCCTGTCCCTTGAGCAGCGCAATATCGCGCTCGCGCCGCCACAAATAGACGTCGCGGCGAGTAGCGTAGGGATCGACCGTCTCGCCGATCCGTTCAAGTTCCTCGTCGATCTCGAGCCGTGAATCGAGATTGGCGACCACGAACAGCGGAATGGCGTACTCGGGCGAGGTGTAGGGCCGTCCGACGATGGTCGGGACCAGCGCCTGATCGAGCGTGTTGCCGATCAGGTCGCGCAAAGTAGTCGGCCCGGTGATCGGCAGGTAGAGATAGGTCCCGTTGCCGATGCCGTAATAGCCCATGGTGTTGGCAAAGCCGTTCTGACGATAGGGCAGGCCAATCGCATCGCTTCCCGCCACGTCGATCAGCCCGCCGATCCCGATGGTCGAATTGATCGCGAAACGGCCTAGCGTTTCGAATGCATCGCCGATCTTGAGTTGCAGCAGGTAATTGAGGAAATTCGACGGCTCGCGCAGATTGCGCACGAAATTGCCGAGGCCGTCACGCAGCGGATCGGGCAGGACATCGCGGTACACATTCGCAGCCGGCTCCACGAGAACCGAGTCGATGCGCTGGGTGACTTCAAAACTGGTCTGGTTGATCGCGCCGAGCGAATCATTGGCCGGAGGGCCGTATTCACCCTCGACCACGATTTCGTTGGGATCGCTTGTCTCCTCCTCCTCTTCGGGCGGGTTGGTGGCGCTTTCGGGAGGCTGCTCCTGACCGTGGGTCAAAGACCAGTCGATTTGCAGGAGTTCGGCAGGATCGCTCGCAACCGCTTCGGCGGTGGCAGGCGGCGGAACGGCGGCGCTCACTTCGGCCATGCTGACACTCGGCAGCGGGCCAAGCAGCATCGGGGACGTCATTACGAGCAGGGAAGCGTGCGGTATGCGATTTCTCCGGGCATTCTGGGCTGGCCTATCCAGCCAGGCCACATGTAGCATGGGTTCAACAAGATTCCCATTGGCTACTGATAGTTGCTAAGGCCTCTGGCAGATAATCAAACAACAGGAAGGCCTGAAAATCCCTATGTCTTTGCTCCAGATCGAACGCAATGGCCCTGTCACGACGCTTACGATCGACCGGGCGGATACGATGAACCCCCTGGGCGCACCTGGCGACGGGGATGAGTTCACGCGGGTCTGCACCGCGATCAACCGCGATCTGGAAACGCGCTGCGTCATCCTGACGGGGGCTGGGCGGGCCTTTTCCGCAGGCGGCGATATCAAGGCGATGCGCGACAAGACCGGAAGCTTCGCAGGGACCACTCCCGCAATTTCGGACGGCTATCGCGACAACATCCACATGATGCTGCGCGCGCTCCATTCGCTGCGTGTGCCGGTGATCGCGGCGGTCAACGGCCCTGCGATCGGGCTCGGCTGCGACGTCGCCTGCCTCGCCGACATCCGCATCGCCAGCGACAAGGCGAAGTTCGGGGTGACTTTCCTCAAGCTTGGCATCATCCCGGGCGATGGCGGCACATGGATCCTGCCGCGCGTCATCGGGATGAGCCGCGCTTCCGAACTGTTCTATACCGGCGATGTGATCGGTGCCGAAAAGGCAGAGGACTGGGGCCTCGTCAGCCGCGTGGTCGCGCATGATGCATTGCTTGATGAGGCGCGCGCGCTCGCCGACAAGATCGCCGCCATGCCTCCGCACAGCCTGCGCCAGTCGAAGATGCTGCTGCGGCAGGGCCAGCAGGTGAGTTATGATACCGCGCTCGAAATGGCGGCGAATACGCAGGCCATGATGCACACCACCGAGGATCACGCCGAAGGTGTCGCTGCGCTGATCGAGAAGCGCGCAGCCGACTTCAAGGGGCGGTAAAGCGCGCCTTTTGGCGGGTTGGCGCCACTAGAACCAGCGCCAGATGCCTGCCTGTATCCCTGCGAGCGGCACGTGCAGCCAGCTCAGGAAGACAAACAGAATGAGGCCCACTGCCCATGGCAGGGCGCCCGCTTTGGCGAAGCCTGAAAGGCGCGGCCAGTAGCTGGTCTTGCTCTCCCACTCCGCCCACGCCTCTCCCATGATCGCGCGTTTCTTGCGGTCTTGCAGATGCGCGCCGACCAGCGCGAGCACGCCCATGGCGGCGGCGGTGATCGTGGTGCGCCAGCTCCAGTGAAGCGTGATGTGCGCCAGAGCCCACAGGGCTATCCCCCACATCATCGGGTGACGGGTGATGCGAAAGACACCGCGCGGGGCCGCCAGCGCCTGTTTCTCGGCCATCGGCGTCGGCAGCGCCGGATTGCCGAGAAAGGAGCCGGCAAGCAGCACGAGCGCGGGCACCATCAGCAGCGTTGCGACGATCCAGCCCAATTCACCCGAACCGGGCAGATCGCTGGGCGGAGCGGCCTTGAACGCAAAATACACGAGCGCGAGCGTGGCGAAGCTCACGAGCGAATAGACCAGCTGGAACCCCGTTGCGCCCAGTTTGCGGGTCATTGCCGCGCGCAGCGGATGCGACATCACGAAATGCGTGCCCACGAAGGCCACATTGGCCGTAGCAAGGAGAAGCAGGCTCTCGTCCATGCGCGCAATAATACCACCGCTCGCGCGAAACGCCTAGCCGACGGCGCGGAGCCGATCGCCGTACCCTTGCCAGAAAGCGCGGCTTGCCAGAGAGCCCTCTAAGTCTGCTATACAGACGGCTTCGAGGAGCCCGATGAAAACCTATACGCCTTCCCGTTCTCCGTGCCCAATCTTCCGCGCCGCGCGTGTGCTGGGCGATCGCTGGGTGCTGCTGATCTTGCGGGAGGCCTTCTTTGGCGCAGAGCGGTTCGAGGATTTCATCGAGCCGCTGGGGATCAGCCGTGCGGCTCTGACGTCGCGGCTTGCCATTTTGCAGGAAGCGGGCCTGATGCGTCGCGACCCGCCCGAGGGAAAGCGCGCGCGTTATGTCCTGACAGAAAGCGGGCACGATCTCGCACCGCTCTATCGCGAAATGGCGGATTGGGGCGCGCAGCACCTGTTCGAAGACGGCGAGACCTCGCGCGACTGGGGAAAGAGTTTCCCTAGCGCCCCTCGATCGAAATCAGCTCAACCTTGAACACCAGAGTCGCACCGCCGGGTATCGGCCCGCGCCCTTTCGGCCCGTAAGCGAGCGTCGAAGGCGCGGCGAGTTCGATAGTCTCGCCGACCCGCATCTGCGGAATGGCAATTTCCCATGCGTCGATCAGCCCGCTCAATGGAAACGTGGCAGGCTGGCCGCGCTGATAGGAGCTGTCGAACACCTCTCCGTCGATGAACGAGCCTTCGTAGTTTACCGTCACCGTATCGCTGCGCGAGGGACTGTCTCCAGTCCCGAGATAGCGGACATAGCGCCAGCGCAAGCCGCCTTCACCCGTGTACCATCCATCGCTGGCCATCAGACCCGACAGATAGGCCTGCTGCGCGTTCAAATAGGCGCGCTGGGCGATCTCGGCTTCCTGCACTGCTGCTTCGGCTGCGGCTTCGGCATCCTGCGCATAGGCCGGGGCGCTGACGAAACTCGCCAGCGCCGCTCCGATCAGAAACCGCCTCACCAGTCGAAAGCCTTGGGCAGATCGCTTTCGTCGAGATCGAGATAGCGGTCGCGCAGGCGGCTCTGGTGGTTGACCAGCGATTGCTCGACCCCGCCGATATAGACCTTGGTCGGAACCGAGCCGACTTCGAGCGGATCGCCGTCCCAGATCACCACGTCGCCCCAGGCACCGGGTGCGAACACGCCGCCCTTCCCGCCATAGCCGTTGATCGAAGCCGGAACCGAGGAGATCGCGGCAAAGGCCTGACCCCAACTCAGCCCGGCAGCTCCCGGAATCTTGGACAACGCGACAAGGTTGCCCGCGGCTTGCGTCATATTGCGCGGGGTTGTTCCCGAACTTGCGCTGATCGCCACGGTCACACCGGCACGCATCATGCGGCCGACATTGCTTTGCGTTGCGGCCAGCACTTCGAATGTGTTGGGCAGATCGTCGAGCGCATCAGCGATCACCGGCACGCCAGCGGCCGCAATCTCGTCAGCAACCATCCAGCCCTCGCCAGCGCCGAGCAGCACCATGTCGAGCCGCGCAAATTCGCCTTTGAGGGCAAGCGCGCTGCGAATATCGGACGCGCGGTCGGCAACGACAAACAGCTTCTCGCTGCCACTCAGCACCGGGATCAGCGCTTCGGCATCGAAGCGGCTCAGGAACAGCTCGTCATCCTTGGCAATTTCGGTGGTTTGCGGCGTGCCGGTCGACCCGCGCAGGGCCTGCGCTTCGTAGAGCGCGTTGCGCAGCAGCACAAAGGCCGAAGCGCGGCTTCCGCCAGCGATCCGTCCGCCCTGTTCGTTGAGGAGGACCACCTGGAACGCGCGCGATTCCACGATCGGATTGGCATCACCATCAAGGTCGATGATCGCGCCGTGGCCGCCGAAAATCGAGCCGGACGGCAGTGTCGTGGTCGCTGCCCGCGTGATGCCGCCCGCGCGGCTCACGAGGATGTGCTGCGAGGAAGGGTTCACGATCGGTGCCACGTCGAGCGCTGCGCTGAACGGCGCGCCGCCTGCGGAAATGTCGTTCGATTCGCTCACCGCGCCGACATCGGACAGGCCCAGCGTGGTGACGCTGGCGAACAGGCCGGGCGTAACCCAGGCGTCGCCCGCATCCACCGTCGGCACGCCCGCAGGTGCGGTCACGTCGGCTCCGGCAGCGACGACTTCGCCGCCGCGAATGACTATCGTGCCGTTCTCGATCGGTTCACTGCCGTCACCCAGCACAAGGGTGGCGTTGGTGATCGCCATATCCTGCGCGGCGACAGGAGCGGCGGACAGGGCGATGGCCGAAGCCGCTAATGCGAAGAGACGCTTCATTTCACATCTCCTTCGCCGGGCTGGCCAAGCTCGAAATCGCTCACCGGCCGCCGCGAGCGGTCCATCATGTCGTACATCAGCGCGCCGTCGATCCACACGCGTTCAGGGCGCGAATAGACCGAAAGCGGATCGCCGTTCCACAGCACCACATCGGCCATTTTGCCCGGTTCGAGGCTTCCGGTCATCTCGTCGATGCCCATCGCCTTCGCCGCGTTGAGGGTGATCCAGCTGATGACGGTTGCATCACTGATGTCGATCCCGACGCGGAGCCCTGCGGCCTGCGCCTTGGCCGCTTCCTGGTTCAGGCGCTGGATGCCGTTTTCGTCGTCCGAGTGGATGACCACACAAGCACCTTCGCGTTGCAGGAATGCGGCGTTTTCGAGGATGCCGTCATAGGCTTCCATCTTGAAGCCGTACCAGTCGGCCCAGACGGCGCTGCACACCTCGTTTTCGCGCAACAGATCGCCGATCTTGTAAGCCTCCACCGCGTGGTGGAAGGTCGAGACGCGGTATCCCATCTCTTTCGCCATATCCATCACGAGCGCCATTTCATCAGCGCGGTAGCAGTGGTTGTGGACGAGAATGTCGCCTGCAAGCACGCCTGAGAGCGTCTCCATCGCAAGATCGCGGTCGGCGTCATCCTTGTTGGCATAGTCAATCGCGTCGAGCCACGTCTGGCGGTTCACCGCGAAATTGCCCATCCGGGTCGAAGGCATGCGCCCGCGATTGCCATACACGCGCTTGGGGTTTTCGCCGCATGCCATTTTGAAACCATAGGGCGCACCAGGAAACTTCATTCCCTGTACGGTGCGCGCCGGAACATTCTTCAGCGTGACCGCGCGGCCACCCATCAGGTTTGCCGAGCCAGGGAGGATTTGCAGCGCCGTCACCCCGCCATTGGCGAGCGCGCGGGTGAAGCCAGGGTCCTGCGGCCAGACCGAATGTTCGGCCCAGACTTCGGGCGTGGTCGGGCTGGTCGCCTCGTTACCGTCGGAATGCGCATCCACGCTCGGTGTCGGGTAGTCGCCTAGGTGCGAGTGGATGTCGATAATGCCGGGAGTGACGAACTTGCCGCTCGCATCGATCACGTCATAGCCGTCAGTCGAAAGGTCGCTGCCACCGATTGCGACAACTTCACCGTCGCGGAACAATACGGTGCCGCCCTCGATCATTTCGCCGGTGCCATCATAGATGGTTGCGCCGACCAGCGCGGTCGGGCGGCCGGGATAGCGGCTGTAGGTAGAGGGGAAGGGGCCGAGGTCCTCGGTCAGCGCCGCGTAGCGCGGGGCGTCCTTGTCATCGTCTGCCGCACTGGCCGTGCCGGTCGTGGCGCAGGCTCCCAGAGCGATGGAACTGGCAAGCGCCAGAACGGCGGCTCCCCTCAGTTTGGTGCGCAGCCCGGTGCGATATCTACCCGCCATTGGTGGTCCCCTGATTACCCGTTGGAACCTCGTGTTCTACGGGTAATCAGGGGCATGTCCACCGCTATGCGCAGCCAATCTGCGCTGATCGGATTTCTTAGTCTTCGAGCCGCTTGGCAGGATGCACACCGGCGGCCGCAGGCTCGCCGATTTCGCTTTCACCGGCGATGTGCGCGTTGTCATCCTTGAGCGTGTCGAGGTGCATCAGCTTCTTGATCAGCGGGCTGATGACCATCACGCCGACACCGATAATGACGGCATACCAGCCAACCGTGCTGTAAACATCGAGCACGACCTGCTTGCCAGCCTCTTCGCAGACCCCTTCGCCGCCGGTTGCCGACGCAATCAGGCCGGCTGCAAAATTACCCGTTGCCGACGCAAAGAACCACGTACCCATGATGAGCGAAGCCATATGGGCAGGGCTCAGGCGGTTCATGGCCGACAGGCCGACCGGCGAAAGACAAAGCTCGCCAGTGGTGTGCAGCAGGTAGATGAGGAAGATGAAGATCACCGGCGTCGGCACGTTGATGCCGACACTGGTCGCACCCCAGACAAGCACGAGGAAGCCGAGGCCCACCTGTACCACGCCAAGGCCGAACTTCATCGGCGTCGAAGGCTCCATGCGCTTCGAGGCGAGGCCTTGCCACACCATTGCGAACAGCGGTGCGAGCAGCACGATATAGATCGCGTTGATCGACTGGAACATCGAGGCGTTCACGCCCTGCGTATCGACGTGACGATCGGTGAAGACGTTGAGCGACGAACCAGCTTGTTCGAACAGCGCCCAGAAGACGATCGAGACAAGGATCAGGAACATCGCGGCAAAGATGCGATCGCGTTCTTCGGGCTGCAGTTTAGTCACAGCGGTGAAGAGCACGTAAAGAACCAGTGCGCCGCCAAACAGGCCGAGGACCGATCCGACAAGTTCCTGATACTGGATTGCGGCCCAGCACAGTGCGACCATCGCGAGGCCGGCACCGTAGATCAGCCATTCTTTGCCACCGGCGATACGGGCCGGATCTTTAGGCTCGCCTTTGCCGAGCAGGAGCGGCTTGCCGAGGATGAAGAATACGAGGCCAAGCAGCATGCCTGCGCCTGCAAGACCGAAGCCCCAGCTCCAGCCCCACTCGGGGCTCTGTCCCAGATAGCCGCAGATGATCGATGCGGTCGCCGCACCGACGTTAATGCCCATGTAGAAGATGGTGTAGGCCGGATCGCGGCGGATATCGGTCCGCTCGTAAAGCTGACCGACAAGCACCGAAATATTGGCCTTGAGGAAGCCCGAACCGACGATGATCAGCGCCAGTGCAAGCCAGAATACGTTGATGAGCGGGTTGGCCTGGCCAAGCGCCGCGTCACCTTCAAACGCCATGAAGAAGTGGCCGAAGGTCAGGAGCACAGCGCCGAACAAAACAGACTTGCGCTGGCCGATGAACTGGTCGGCGAGATAGCCGCCCACCACGGGGGCAATATACACCAGCGCGGTGTAGGCCCCGTAGATCACGTAGGCTTTCTCTTCTGCGAACATCCAGTGCTGGATGAGATAGAAGATCAGCAGCGCGCGCATGCCATAGTAGGAGAAACGCTCCCACATTTCGGCCATGAACAAGAGGAAGAGGCCCTTGGGGTGGCCGACGACCTCGGCGGTCGGTCGGGGGATCAGGAACACGCCGCCCAAAAGGAACGCCGCCAAGGCGACGGCTGCGCCGCGAAATGCCCACATTTCGAATGCGCTGTCGAATGTGAAGATGAATCCCTCGACCATAAGTCTTCCGTTGTCCCCGATTGTGCCCGCGTTTGCCGAGCTTCAAAGACCGGCACACTAACGGGCAAATTGCCTGTGTGAAGCTTTTGTTTCGCACGAGGGGCAGATTCTTGCTTAGGCGGGGATGGGTGGGGCGGCCTTGACGCGCATGGGTGTATTATGGCACTGATGCACCTCACGTAGAGACTGATTATGACAGAAGCCACATGACTCAGGCACGACCCGTTTACCTCAAGCTGCGCGACCAGATCGCGGCCGCCATCATTCAGGGCGACTATCCCGAAGGCGCGATGCTGCCATCGGTGCGCGCACTGGCTGCCGAACAGGGGGCAAACCCGCTGACGGTCGCAAAGGCCTACCAGCAGTTCCAGAACGACGGTCTGGTCGAGGTGCAGCGCGGCGTGGGCATGTATGTCGTCAAAGGCGCAGCCGAGCTTCTGCGCAAGCGCGAGTGCGATACCTTCCTGCGCGAAGAGTGGCCCGAAATCCGCGCGCGCATCTTGCGGCTCGGCCTTAGTCCGGCAGATCTCGTCGCACAGGCCTGACCGAAAGGTAGGGCTGGCTCGACCGACAACCCGCCGCAAATGACGTTGGTCGATTTTCGATTAACATAAATCGTCACACTTCTTGCGAAAACCGCAGATTTCTGGCATTTAGGGCGCTCGAATGAAGCCCAACGGGTCCTGGGCTGGTGGATATTAGCGGCAAACGTTTCCGCGTCGGTGGGGCAGCAGCGACAGGGGTTGCGACAGCACCGGGAGAGCGAAATGATACGATCCGAATTGTTGCACGAGCTTCACAAGGACAATCCCGATCTCAAAGCAGAAGAGATCGAGCAGGTAGTGGACGTCTTTTTCGACGAGATCGCAGAGCGGCTTGCCGAGGGGGGCCGCGTTGAACTGCGCGGCTTCGGCGCGTTCTCTACGCGCGAACGCGAAGCCCGCACGGGACGCAACCCGCGCACTGGCGAAGCGGTAGAGGTTCCTGCGAAACGCGTGCCTTACTTCAAGGCGGGCAAGGAAATCCGCAGCCGCCTCAACGAAGGCTGAGGCGCGCAGGCGTTACGGCTTCAGGCGGCCTCAGGCTCGCGCTGTTCGTCATGGCGTTCATCGAATTTCCCGGTGGCCGGCAGGTGCCGCTCGCGACCTAGCGAATCGAACACGATGTCGATGATCTGCTCGGTTCCTCTCGGCGCGGTGACGTCGACGGGAATCAGGCCCATCTCGGTGAATTCGCGCAATCCTTCGGGCCCCGGCAATGCGATGACGCGCGTGTAGTCACGCCCCAACTCCTGCACGAGCGGTGTGACTTCGCGTGCAACCGACAGTTTGCCCGTCGCAATGACAACCACTTCGCGCCGCGCCATGCCCAGCGGCTCCCAACTGCGCGGATCGCCGGGATTGGCCTGATGGACATCATAGCCATCGGCCAAGGCGACCTCGAACCGGTCGGGATCGGGCTCGACCCCCAGATAATCGATATTGTTGAAGTGTAGCGCGTCAGCGACCGCGCGCCCGGTCGTGCCAAGGCCGACGATCAGCACGGGCGCGTTGTCACCGGCGAGTTTTTCATCGGCAGGGCCGCGGCGCAGCTTGCCCGCGAGCTTGCGGCCGATGTTCGAAACGAGCGGCGTGACCGCAAGACTGATCGCAATCGCGCTGATCAGGACGGGGATGAGCCGCGGCTCGACCGGCTCGACGAAGCCGTACACCGCCGGAAGAGCAAAGATGACGAGTGCAAATTCGCTTCCCTGCCCCAGCAGGAACCCGAGCTGGATCGATCCCGGCACCGACCAGCGATTGGCGAGGCCCGCGAACACGTTGAACAGGCATTTGAGAACAATCAGAAGCGCCGCCGCACCGATCACCAAAGCCCAGTTCTCCGCGACGATCGCCGGATTGATCGTTAGCCCGACAGAAATGAAAAAGAAGCTCAGGAACAGTCCGCGGAACGCATCGATCTCCGCCTCGACCATGATGCGATACCGCGAATCGGCGACTGCCATCCCGCCAAGAAACGCGCCCAGTGTCAGCGAAAGCCCCATCAGCCCGGTCGCCCAACCCGCAGCGAGCGCGATGAACAAGGCGGTCGCCGTATAGACCTCGCTGCTCCCGAGCCGCGCGATCAGGCGAAACAGGCGTTCGGTCAGAAAGCGTGCGAATAGCACCGCGACAACGAATGCGGCCAAGGCCTTGAGCCCTGCAACCGCCAATTCATGGCCTATCGCACCGCCCGAAGCGAGCGATCCGGCGGCGACCAGCAAGGCAATTGCGGCGATATCCTGAAAGATGAGGATCGATTGCGCGGCGCGACCTACAGGGCAATCTTGCTGGTCCCGCTCCCGCACCAGTCCGATGACGACTGCGGTCGAGGAAAGCCCCATGGCAAAACCGCCTATCACCGCAAACTCGACCGGCAGTCCGATCCAGTAAAACAGCAGCGCAAACCCGCCGCCTGCGACCAGCATCTGGAGCGCACCGAAACCGAATATATTCGCAGCCTCGTCCCGTATCCGCCCAAGGGAGAAATGCAGGCCCAGATTGAACAGCAGGAACATGACCCCCGCCTCGGCCATGGCGGAGACGACGGGGCCGGAAAACATGTCCGCATAGCCGAGCACTGCCAGCGCAAAGCCAAGCGCGAGATATCCGACGATCGGGTTAAAGCGGCAGGCACGCGAGACCAATGCAGCACCGATGCCCAGACCCAGCAATGTGATCGCCGGCTGGATGGTTTCCACGATTTGTGCGCTCTCGCCTGCCACCGGGCCCCCGACATCAGATTGCTGATAGAGGATGCAAATGGGCCACGCGGGCCTACTGCGCAAGAGCGTCCGCACACACATGGCCAATAAGGCCTGCTACGCGATATTGCCCCAAGCCCTGCGTCTGCTATCGCGCCGGAACAGCGGGTGTGGCGGAATGGTAGACGCCGGGGACTTAAAATCCCCTGTCCTTTGGACGTGCGGGTTCGAGTCCCGCCACCCGCACCAAGGCGCGGCCGCCGCCGTTTCGTCGTTATCGTGAGATTAACTGATTTCCCGTAGTCCTGCTGACTGGATTACCGGGGCAGATTCACGCATGCCCCGTACTCGCATCAAGGGGCGCGGCGAGCGTATAGAGCATGGATAATGCAGCGAACATTCCGCAGGTCGATTGCGGTCACGACGAACACCCCGACACGGGACCTGTCGACGCGCTCGAAGCAATCGGCGAAATAGCAGGCGACGAAAACGCCGAGGACGGCTCGGAACTTCGCGCCGCGCAACGTTTCACCTTGCTGATCCGCGCTGCCAAACTCGTCACATCGCAGGGCGAATTCGTGTGCATCCTGCGCGACGTTTCCGAAAGCGGGCTGTCCGTGCGCCTTTTCCACCGCGTGCCGACGGGCGAACCGATCGAATTGCACATGCCGGGCGGCAATGTTTACGAGCTGCGCCTCGTATGGGAACGCCGCAATGAAGCCGGCTTCGAATTCGTCGGCAATGTCGATGTTTCGCGGCTTATCAACGAAGCGGGAACCTATCCCAAGCGCGGATTGAGACTGGGTGTCTTCTTCCCGATCAAGCTTCGCACGCTCACCGGCAAATTCGAAGGCGTGGTCGAAAACCTTTCGCAGCAGGGTGCACGGTTCGAATGTGACGGTCTGTTTGCAATCGACCAGACGCTCACGCTGGAAAGCCCCGAGGCGGGCGGTGAATTCTTCGATATTCGCGCAAAAGTGCGCTGGCGGCGCGATCACGAATATGGCGTCGTGTTCGAAAACACGCTGTCGCTGCGTGACTTCGCGCGGCTCGCGGCGCGCCTGCAATGCCCCAAGGTGCTCGACTGAGCCGCTGCCTTGCGCGGGTTTCGGGCAATTGCCCTCGGTTCGTGCGAATTTTTAGGCAATTAAGCGGGACCGTTTACCCCTCGCTAACCAATTTCCTTCACTCCCGACAAAGAGCCAGCGACTGGCCGGCAGGACGCCGAAGAAATTGGGGGCCTAAATGAACAAGGTTGGCGATACGCAACCGGGAATTATCGATTGTGACGTGGCGATCATCGGCGCAGGCCCTGCGGGTCTGACCGCAGGTTATCTGCTGACCAAGGCCGGTAAGAGCGTCGCGATCATCGAAAAAGACGCCACCTATGTGGGCGGCATCAGCCGCACGGTCGAACACGAAGGCTATCGTTTCGACATTGGCGGGCATCGCTTCTTTTCGAAATCGCAGCAGGTCGTGGATCTCTGGAACGAGATCCTGCCCGACGATTTCATCCAGCGTCCGCGCATGAGCCGCATCTATTACGAGGGCAAGTTCTACTCTTACCCGCTGCGCGCATTCGAGGCGTTGTGGAACCTGGGTGTCTTCCGCTCCGCTCTGTGCATGGCGAGCTATTTCTGGGCCAAGGCCTTTCCCAATCGCAACATCAAGAGCTTCGAGGACTGGACCACCAACCAGTTCGGCAAGCGGCTCTATTCGATCTTCTTCAAGACCTACACCGAGAAGGTGTGGGGGATGCCGTGCGACGAGATGAGCGCCGACTGGGCGGCCCAGCGCATTAAGGGGCTGTCGCTGTGGGGTGCCGTTACCGACGGGCTCAAGCGCTCGCTCGGCCTCAACAAGAAACCCAATGACGGGCAGGCGGTAAAGACGCTGCTCGAAACCTTCCGCTATCCGCGCCTCGGCCCCGGCATGATGTGGGACGCAGCGCGCGACAAGATCGTGGCAAGCGGCAAGGGTCAGGTGCTGATGGGCCACGCGCTCGAACGCGTGTCCGACGACGGCAATGGCTGGACGATGACCGCGAACGGCCCCGACGGCACGGCAACCATCCGCGCCAAGGATGTCATCAGCTCTGCCCCGATGCGCGAACTGTCGAAGCGGCTCCACCCGCTTCCGGCGAGTACGCTTCAGGCCAATGACCTCAAATATCGCGATTTCCTTACTGTCGCGCTGATGGTCGAGGGCGAGGATCTGTTCCCCGACAACTGGATCTATATCCACGACAGCAAGGTGAAGGTTGGCCGCGTGCAGAACTTCCGCAGCTGGTCGCCGGAGATGATTCCGGACGAGAACATGGCCTGCGTCGGCCTCGAATATTTCTGCTTCGAAGGCGACGGCCTGTGGTCGATGAGCGACGACGATCTCGTCGCGCTGGCCACCGACGAGATGGAGATTCTCGGCCTGGTCGATCGCCGCAAGGTAAAATCGGGCGCGGTGGTGCGTCAGGAAAAGGCCTATCCGGTCTATGACGAGACCTATGCCGCCAATGTCGATGCCATGCGCGTCGAGCTGGAGGAAAAGCACCCCTCGCTGCACCTTGTCGGTCGCAACGGCATGCACCGCTACAACAATCAGGACCACGCGATGATGACCGCGATGCTGACGGTCGAAAACATCCTCGCCGGCAAGCGCGTCTATGACATCTGGTGTGTCAATGAAGACGCCGAATATCACGAAGCGGGCGATGAAGGCGCGGACAATGCGCTGCCTTCCCGCGAAGTGGATGCCAAACCGCTCAACGAAGATCAGGTCGCGGCGCTTACTTCGATCCGAGGCGTGCCCGAACGGATCGCCGACGAACCGGCAGAAGAGCTTCGCAAGCGAGCCTGACCGGATGTTCGTCTCCGCCACCCTTTTCCTGGCTCAACTGCGCGACCGACGCTTCATCCGCTATGTGCTGGCAAGCGTCGGCGCTCTCGCCGTGGACGTGGGAAGCTTTCTCGCTCTGCTGGCACTGGGTGTGGCCGCGGCTCCGGCCTCGGCAATCGGCTACTCGCTAGGAATTGTCGCGCATTGGCTGATGTCGAGCCGCGCGGTGTTCCACGAAACCGTGGCCGAAAGCGGGATGGCGCGCACCCGGCAAAAGGCGCTGTTCGTGATCTCCGCGCTGATCGGGCTTGCTTTGACGACCGCGATTGTCGGTGTCGCCGACTGGAGCGGTTTCGACCCGCGCATCGCAAAAGCGCTGGCGATCATGGTCAGCTTTCTTGTGACATGGCTGATCCGCAGCCGCATCGTGTTCCGCAGCGAGGGAGAATAACCCCTTGCTGGTCGATCGGCGCCGTTCTGCCTTTCCCAAGGAATTTCTCGCCCGGGTCGGCATGGCCTGGGCGATTGTCTGCGCGCTGCTTCTGGCAGTGAACTGGAGCGCGATCTCGCAGCAGCGCTTCCCCGACCCCGACGACATCATGCGACTGGTGCAGGTGCGCGATCTGATCGCGGGCCAAGGCTGGTTCGATCTCACGCAATACCGCGTCGATGCCGCCAATGGCGGCGTGGCGATGCACTGGTCGCGGCTGGTCGATATTCCGCTGGTGCTCGTGATTGCGGTGCTGACGCCATTTGTGGGCGCAGATGCGGCTGAGACGGCGGCGTTGATCATCGTGCCATTGATCACTCTGGGCATCGTGATGCTGCTCGCGGCGCGGATTGCATGGCGGCTTCTGGGTGATGAAGAGGCGACGCTGACTTCGCTCGTGGTCGCGCTTTCGATTCCTGTCCTGTTCCAGCTTGGACCGTTGCGGATCGACCACCATGGCTGGCAGATCGTTTGCGCGCTGGTCGCGGTGAACGGGCTGATGGCGCGTTCATCGAAGCTGGGTGGCTGGGTCATCGGCGCAGCGCTGGCTTTCTGGCTGTCGATTTCGGTCGAGGGGCTTCCGCTCGCGGCGCTGTTCTTCGGTGTGCTGGGCCTTCGCTGGCTGCGCAATCGCAACGAGCGGCAGTGGACGATCGGCGCGATCCAATCGCTCGCACTGGTCAGTGTAGTGCTCTTCGGACTCACGCGCGGGATTGGCGAGCTTGCGACCTTCTGTGACGCGATCAGTCCGGTGCATCTGGCGGTCTTTGTCTGGGGCGCCGTGGTCCTGACCATAGTTGCGCGCTTCGAGCCTGCGCCGCGCGGTGTCATCCTTACAGGATTTGCGCTGACGGGCGGAGGTGCGGTCGGGCTGATGCTCTTTGCCGCACCCCAATGTGTCGCAGGCGGCGGATTTGCCGAGCTCGATCCGCTGGTTGCGCGCTATTGGCACGCCAATGTGCTCGAAGGCATGCCGATCTGGCGGCAGTCGCTGACCACCGCGCTGCAATATGCCGTCACGCCCCTGATCGCGCTGATCGCGGCAATTCGGCTCGCCGGACGTTCCCACGACTGGTTGCGGCAGTTCTGGGCGGATTACGCGATTATCCTCGGCGGTTCCTTGCTGGTTGCCGTGTTCGTCAGCCGTGCGGGCGCTGTGGCCTGCGTGCTCGCCGCACCGCCGCTTGCGTGGCAGTTGCGCGGATGGCTGCGGGCGATCCGCACGATGGAGCGTCCCGCGCCCCGCCTTGCCGCCATGGCAGGCGTGTGCTGCGCGCTGCTTCCCGCTTTTCCGGCGATGCTGCTCGCCAGTGCCATGCCCGCACGCGCCTCTCTCGGCGGAGCGCCCGATGCGCCGATCAAAGCCGCCGATTGCCGCGTGCAGGATAGCGGCGCAGCGCTCGCTGACCTGCCGAAAGGCGAAATTTACGCGCCGTTCGACATCGCACCCGAACTGCTGCTGGTGAGCGGTCACGCCGTCGTCGCCACGGGGCATCACCGCGGCCATGAGGCGATGAAAGTGCTGCTCGAAACCGCGCTCGCGCCCGAAGCCGAAGCGCACGCCATGCTCGCTGCACGCGGTACGAATTATGTCGCGATCTGCCCCAGCCTTGGCGAAGCGCGCATGTATGCCAAGATTGCGCCGCAGGGATTCGTGGCCGCGCTGGTCAAAGGCGAGGTGCCCGACTGGCTCGAACCGGTCGAGGTCGAAGGCCTGTCAGGGCTACAGATGTGGCGCATCAAGCCGGAATGAAATCGCCCTGCTTCAAGCAGGCACGAAATCAAGCGCCGCGCCGTTGATGCAGTGCCGCTTGCCCGTCGGGCGCGGACCGTCTCCGAAAATATGACCCAAATGCCCGCCGCAATCGGCGCAATGCACTTCGGTGCGCGGGTAGCCGATCTTGTAATCGGTCGACGTGCCAACCGCGCCGCTGTCGATCTCCTGCCAGAAGCTCGGCCAACCTGTGCCGCTGTCGTATTTGTGGGCCGAGGAATAGAGCCTGTTGGTGCAGCCTGCGCAGACGAAAGTCCCGCGACGCTTCTCGTCATTGAGGGGGGAGGTGAAGGCGCGCTCGGTCCCGGCATCGCGCAGGACGAAATACTCCTGACGCGACAGCTGGCGGCGCCATTGAGCCTCGGTGCGCCTGATCGGGAAATTGCCCGAATCGCGCGCATTGGCGGCGCTGCCGCCACAGCCCGCAAGCCACGGCATGACGGCCGCAAGGCCGGTCATCGCAACAAAATTGCGGCGGTTGGTCAGGCTGAAAGGCATAGCTATCCCCTCGTAAAATCGGTGCTTCCTACACTTATTTACGCAGCGAGACGGCCAAAGGTTTCACTGTCACGGAAAATCAGAACTCGGTGATTTCGACTTCCAGTTTGCGGAAGCCGTGCACGAAGTTGGCGCGCACGCGCTCGACATCGCCCGCGACATGCACCCGCATCCGGCGTTTGTGCATTTCTTCGAGCAGCACGCGCAGTTGCAGCTCCGCCAGACGCGCGCCGACGCAGCGGTGGATGCCATAGCCGAAGGCGATGTGCCGCCGTGCATTCTCGCGCGTCAGGTCAAGCTTGTGCGGGTTGGGGAAGATCTCTTCCTCGTGATTGGCTGCGAGATACCACAGCACCACCTTGTCGCCCTTCTTGATCGTCTGGCCAAAGACCTCGGTATCTTCGGTGCAGGTGCGGCGCATATGCGCGAGCGGGGTCTGCATCCGCAGCATTTCCTGCACGGCGTTGGGGATGATCTCGGGGTTTTCCTCGAACAGCTTGCGCTGGTCGGGGAATTTGTCGAGCGCATGAACGAAGCCGCTCATGGAATTGCGCGTGGTATCGTTCCCGCCGACGATCAGCAGCACCAGATTGCCGATGAATTCCTCGGGCCGCATCTGGTTCATCGCGGGCGAGTGGATCATCATGCTGATCAGATCGTCGCCCGGCTCCTTGTCATGGGTGCGCTCGACCCACAGCGACTGGAAATAGGCTGCCATTTCGTGGAAAATTTCCCAGCGCACATCCTCCAGCTCGGGGATGCCGGCAAGCTCCGTGTCGCCCGACCAGTCGGACCAATAGGTCAGCAGGCGGCGATCTTCCCAGGGGAAGCCGAACAGGAGCGCCAGCATACCCGTGGTCAGTTCGATCGAGACCTTGTCGACCCAATCGAACACTTCGCCGCGCGGCAGGCTGTCCAGCAGCTCACCGGTGCGCTGGCGGATTTCGCCTTCCATCTCGGCCATGCCGCTGGGGGTAAATTTCGGTGCTACCGTGCGGCGCTGGCCGGTGTGTTCGGGCCGGTCCATGGCGATGAACATCGGCAGTTCGCGCATGGCGCCGTTTTCCTCGACGTCCTCTTCGCGGCGTTCGAGGATCGTGATTCCGCCGTGTTCCCAGCTGGAGGAAAAAGTTTCGGGCAGCGCCTCGATATGCTGGATCGCCTTGTGGCCGACCACTGCCCAATAAGGGCCATAGGGGCTTTCGGGAATGTAGTGCAGCGGCCCTGCGTCCTGCATTTCCTTGAAGATCGGCTGCCAGGTGTCCTCGAAATAAATGTCAGAGCGACTCACGTCCCACTTGTGGGTGTGCTCTTTCTTGATCTCGGGATGCTTTTCGAGATGGGCGTGCAGCGCCTCATAAGCGGTCGGCGAAGTGCGGACTTGCGGACGTTCGGGCGCTACAGTTGCCATCGTTCTCTCCTATCGGGGAGGTGCAGCGGATTCGGCTGCCCTCACACTTTCTCTCTCAGCGTGCATCCTGCCTTAACTGACACATATGTCAATAGTGGGTTTCAAGAGGAAACCTATTCGGCAGGTTCGAGCTCGGGTCCTCGCGCTTTTCCTCCGCCGAACCACTTGCGGCGCTTTTTGTCGCGGCCTGCACCGCCCGACTTCATCACGCGCTTGCGGAACAGCAGCGAGCCGCCTTTGACGAGCAGGATAACCCACATGGCCTGCCATCCGAGCGCTGCAAGATGGGTCCACAAGGTCGCATCGAGCGCGGCGCGCGCGAGCATCGCAAAGGGCGAGGACAGCGGAAACGCAACCGCCACCAGTTCAAGGCTCGATCCGGCATCGGTGAGTGTTGCGGCGGCGAGGAAGAAGACCATGATCTGCATCATCGTCACCGGCATCGACATCGTCTGCACTTCGCGCACACTCGACGCCATCGCGCCGATGGTGAGAAACAGCGAGCCGAGCAGCAGGTAGGCCATCGAAAAGTAGGCGATACCCAGCACAAGGAACAGCGGCCAGCCCACCGCGGGGCTCGGCAGGCTCTTGAAGTCGGTTTGCGTCACGGTGACGATCGCATCCTCGGCCACGGCCCAGAACGCCCAGCCAAGCGTTCCCCAGACCGCGATCCCGACAAACGAGACCGCGAGCATGGCGAACAATTTGCCGAGGAACACTGCATCCATCGGAATAGCGGCAGCGAGGATTTCGATGATCTTGTTGCCCTTCTCCTCGGCCAGATTCGACAGCACCATGCCGGCGAGCAGGATGGTGAGCAGGAACATCACCATTTGCGCTGCCTGCGCCGTGCGGATGCGGTTGGAGCGCTCGCTGGCGGCGCTTGCGGTCACCGTCTGGCTGGCGCTCGCGGGGAAGGTTGCAGGCTGCCTGGCCTCGGCAGCGATCAGTTCGACCGTGCCCTGCCAGCGCGCAACCTGCCGCTCGGTCCCGAACACCACAGGTTCGTCGAGCGTACCGGTGACGATGGCGGCGAAGTTTCCGCGCCGCGCTTCAAGATAGCTGCGGGCGTCGAAATCGGGATTTCCGGCAGCCTCGGGGACGGGGCTGAGGATGGGAACGGCGCCGCGGGTTTTCGGCGCAAGGCGTTCCTGCGCGGCGATCATGGCAGCGTTGTCGGCTGCGCTCATGGCAATGCCAACTTCCTCAACCGCTGCTTCTTTCGAAACCGATGATCCGACGGCTCCGGCAAGGCCGCCGATCAGGACCGGAAACAGCGGCCCCAGCAGGAAGAACAGAAAGGCGCGGCTGAACAGCACCGCCACGAAATCGCGGCGGGCGATGACCCACGCGGCTTCTAGCCGCGACAACCGGGACTCGGCTTCTAGCCGCGAGAGACGGGATGCTTCGGCGCTCATTTCGCGGCTCCTGCTGCATCGGCTTCCAGCTGGCGTGCGGCGGCTTCACCCGCGATGGCGACGAAGGCATCGTGAAGTCCGGCGCGCTCGATGCTGAGCGAAAGGATGCCCGCATCGCCTTCGATCAGCGTCTTGAGCAGAGGCTCGACGCCGCTTTCGGGGAGCGGGAAGTAAAAGAAGTCACCCTCGCGGCGGGTTTCTGCCGGAAGGGCGGCGGTCCATCCGCCTTCGCGGGCGCGGGTTTCGAGCCGGACCTGCGCGGGGATACGGTCACGCGCGGTTTCGACGCTGCCTGCATAAGGCACTTTGCCGCCTGCAATGATGGCAACGCCTTCGCACAGCCGTTCGGCATGGTGGATGACGTGGGTCGAGAAGATGACCGTCACGCCGTCTTCGGCGAGACTGCGGATCATGCCTTCAAGCTTGCCCTGATTGATCGCGTCGAGACCCGAGAACGGTTCATCCAGCACCACCAGACGCGGATTGTGGACCAGCGTGCCGAGCAGCTGCACGGTCTGTGCCATGCCTTTCGACAGTTGGCGGATCTGTCGTTCGGCAGCGTGGAGCAGGCTGTGGCGTTCGAGCAGTTCCATCCCGCGCGCACGCCCTTCTTTCAGCGAAAGACCGCGCAGCGCACCCATGAAAGCAATCGCCTCGATCGCTTTCATCGCGGGATAGAGCCCGCGTTCCTCGGGCAGATAGCCGATCAGGCGACCGATATCGTGCGGGCGGTCATGCCCGAACACGCGGCGCACGCCCTCATCGGGGTCGATAATACCGAGCAACATGCGCAAGGTGGTGGTCTTGCCTGCGCCATTGGGTCCGAGAATGCCGTAAATCGCGCCTTCGGGCACGGAAATGTCCACGCCGTCCACCGCGCGGAAACCGTCGAAACTCTTGACGAGACCGCGCGCCTCGATAGCGAGCGGACGCATGTCGGCGCCTGCGGCGTCATGATTCATTGCCGCCACGGGGTCCGACGTCATATGTTGGCCTATCTGCATATGCATGCTGCGTGAGTTAACGCGCGAAACTGAACGGGAGCGACCCCAAGCGTGGTTAACGACGCGGCAACTCTTAACCTCAAGCAGCGGATCGAGGATCAGGCGCGCAGCCTCGGCTTCGCCGCTTGCGGTTTTGCGAGCGCCGGAGAGGACCCGGTCCGCGCCGAGCGGCTCGAACAGTGGCTTGGCGACGGGCATCACGCGTCGATGGAGTGGATGGAGACGCGGCTCCACCACCGTCGCTCGCCGCAGGGGCTCTGGCCCGAAGCAAAGACGGTGATCGCGCTCGGCATGAGCTACGCTCCCGCCAGCGACCCGCTTGCGCTGGAGGCCGAACCCGACCTTGCGCGGATTTCGGTCTATGCGCAGGGCAAGGACTATCACGATGTCGTCAAGAAGCGGCTGAAGGCGCTTGCCCGCTGGCTCGTGGCCGAACAGCCGGAGGCCGATGTGAAGGTCTTCGTCGATACCGCCCCGGTGATGGAAAAACCGCTCGGCGAAGCAGGCGGGCTGGGGTGGCAGGGCAAGCACACCAATCTGGTCAGCCCGCAGCACGGCAGCTGGCTGTTTCTCGGCGCGATTTACACGACGCTCGAACTGGAACCCTCGCAGCCGCATCGCGACCAGTGCGGTTCGTGCCGCGCCTGTCTTTCTGCGTGCCCGACAGAGGCGTTTGTGTCGCCCTATGTCCTCGATGCGAGACGCTGCATTTCCTACCTCACGATCGAGCACAAAGGGCCGATTGCGGAAGAATTCCGTGAGGCTCTGGGAAACCGCATCTACGGTTGCGACGATTGTCTCGCGGTCTGCCCGTGGAACAAATTTGCCGATGAAGCGCATGCGATGAGGGAGTTTTTGCCGCGTCCCGAACTCGTCGCGCCGCGCCTTGCCGACCTGCTCGCGCTCGATGACGCGGGATTTCGGGCCTTGTTTTCAGGTTCGCCGATCAAGCGGATCGGGCGCGACCGGTTTGTCCGTAACTGCCTCTATGCCGCGGGAAACAGCGGGGATTGCGGCTTGCTCGCACAGGTTGAGCCCCTGCTGGCCGACCCCGATCCGGTTGTGGCCGAAGCGGCGGCCTGGGCAAAGGCGCGCTTGGGCTAGCTCTTGCGAAACTCGTCGTCATGCTCGCCGAGGCGGGGGGCATGCGCGGGATCGTCCGGCTGCCATCCGCTGTAGCGATTGGGGTCGCGCATCTGGAACAGCGCGCCTTCGCTAGGATGCTCGCCGCGCACGAAGAAGTCCGTTTCGCGCAGGTGCGGATCGTCGATCACATGCTCGAGATCGACCACAGGCATACACGGGATGTTGTTGTCGCGCAGGATCGCGATGGCTTCCTCGCTCGATAGCTTCTGCACGAGTTCGGCGATCTTGGTGTAGAGTTCCGGTCCCGCAGCGGCGATCCCCTGAACACTGGCGAAGCGTTCCTGCCGCGCGAATTCCGGATCGCCCAGTAATCCCACGACCAGGGGGAATTGCTGCGGGGTGTAGGGAACGATGCTGATCCATCCGTCACTGGTCTGGAACGGCTGGCGATTGGGATCGACCTGCCGCGCATAGCCTGCATCGCCGACAGGCGGATCGAAAGTGGTCCCGCCCAGATGCTCCTTCATCATGAAGCTGGTGAAGGATTCGAGCATCGGCACTTCGACCTGCTGCCCTTCGCCTGTGCGCAGTCGGTGGATGACCGCCGCGAGCACGGCATAGGCGGCATGCAGGCCTGCAACCTTGTCGGCAATCAGCGAGGGGAGATAGCGCGGGCGCGGATCGCCATCGACGCGCGAGAGCAGCGTGGTCGTCCCGGTCGCGGCCTGAATGACGTCGTCATAGGCTTGCAGGCCGGCATAGGGGCCGGTCGAGCCGAAGCCGACGCAATGGGTGTAGATGATGTCGGGCTTGAGCGCCTTGACCGCCTCATAGCCGAAACCGAGCCGCTCGATCGCTTCTTGGCGGACATTGTGCACGAACACGTCGGCCTCGCGCAGCAGATCGCGCAGGATTTCGGCGTCTTCCTCCTGCTTGAGATCGAGCACCAGCGACTTCTTGCCGCGATTGAGCGCAATGAAGCTGGGTGCCATGCCCAGCGTCTGTGCGGGGCGTGCGCTGTATCGGAGCACATCGCCGCCGGGCGCCTCGACCTTGATCACCTCCGCCCCGTAGTCGCACAATATCTGCGTGCAATAGGGTCCGAAGACGACGGTGGTGAGGTCGACGACCTTTATGCCCTCAAGCATGGGCCGACCGTCACCCGGGGCAGCGGTCACATCAATTCCTTGAGCGGCACTTCCGGATCGGCGAGCAGCGCGGGGTCGATCTTCTCAGGCCCCGCTTCGAGCAGTTTGCGGCCCTGCACATAGTCTTTCATCGTCCCCACGCAGTCGAAAGCGATGGGCACGCCTTCGCGCGTGTAGACAACGGTGAATTTCCGGCTGTCGGGATCGCCGCGCAGGATTGCCGCATCATAGCCCAAATTGAGCCCTGCGGTTTGCAGCTTGAGATCATACTGGTTCGACCAGAACCATGGCAGCGCGTGATAGGGCTCCTTGTCACCCATTATCGCGCGCGCGACCGTGTTCGCCATGTCGTTGGCATTCTGCACCGATTCGAGCCTGATGACCGCGCTGTCCGCAAAATCGTTGGCGTGGGCAGCGCAGTCGCCGATGGCGTAGATATCGTCGAGCGTGGTGCGGCAATAGACGTCCACATCGACCCCGTTCGAACCCGCTGCGCCCGCTGCGATCAGCGGCGCCACCGCCGGCACGATACCGATGCCGACGACCACCATGTCGCAATCGACGGTTTCGCCATTGTCGAGCTTCACGCCGCGCACGGCACCGTCTTCGCCGACGATCTCGGCGACGCCGTGCGACAGGCGCACATCGACACCCTGCCTGCGGTGTTCGGCTTCGTAAAAGCGCGAAAGTTCTTCGCCCGCGACGCGCGCAAGCACGCGGTCGAGCGCTTCGATAAGCACCACTTCGCAGCCGAGCTTGCGCAGCACGGCAGCCGCTTCGAGCCCGATATAGCCGCCGCCGATCACCACTGCGCGCTTCGCCCCCGTTTCGAGCGCGGCCATCATCGCGTCGGCATCCGCCTTGTCGCGGACATAGAAAACGCCCTTCTGGTTGGCCCCCGGCACTGGCAAGCGGCGCGGATCGCCTCCGCCTGCCCAGATCAGCTTGCGATAGCCGATAGTGCTGCCATCCGAGAGCGTGACAGTATGGGCAGCCCAGTCGATCTCGCTCACCCCGCAGCCAAGCCGCAGTTCGACACCCTTGTCGGCCCAGAACTGTTCAGGGCGGATCATGATCCGTTCGAACGGCTTGTCGCCGGCAAGATATTCTTTCGAAAGCGGAGGCCGCTCATAAGGGGGCACGCTATCGCGTCCGATCATCAGGATCGAACCTTCGTGCCCCTTTTGGCGCAGCGCAATTGCTGCTTGCGCACCGCCGTGTCCGGTGCCGACAATTACAATATCGGCGCTCTGCGTGTTGCTTTCTTTCATGCGGCGGGGGTTCAGCCCAAAGCAGCGCCCGCGTCAAGCCGAATGCGGCCACCCTTACCTTTCGAGTAGGTTGCGCGCCTGACTTGCAATCTGGGCGAGGACCGCAGCCGCAACGGGCGGACGGGTCTGTGCCCGTGCAATCATCGCGCGGAACTGCTTGACCGCATCGGCATTGTCTTCAGCCCAGGCGGCAATCGCCCCCTGCGGATCGTCCTTGCCCGCCTTGCGGCGCATCAGACGGCGCAGGAATTCGAGCCGCATGTGCTGGAAATCGCGGGCCAGTCCGTCGACCAGCAAGCGCTCCCAGACATCCGAAGGCGACATGTGCGCGGCGGTTCCCTGTGCCCAGTCGAGCCCGATCCGCGCGCCGATATCGGCAAAGGCGCGGGTCAGCCCTGTCGGGTCGATTTCGGTGTCGAGCGCAAGCTGCGCGAGGCCGACCGAGCCGTCGAAATCGAACAGGTCGGCAACGCGATTGGCGAGGTCTTCAGGGGCGCCCTGTTCGACAAACGCGGCGCGCAATGCAGCCGAACGCTCCGCGGTCTCGCCCGCAATCAGATCGGCACGGCTGTTGCGCAAGGTTTCGACCCCGCCACGCAGCCTTTCGATCATGGCGCTGGCTTCGACGCGGCCCGATCCGGTGCGCAGCACATCGGACATGAGATTGCCCACGGCGGCAGCAAGCCGGTCCAGCAGGGTGAGGCGGGCGGTTTCGTCCATCGCCTTGGCATCGATATCCTGCCACAGCGTCTTGAGGTTGAACAAACGCTCGACCACCACGAATGCAGCGGCAACATCGGCGAGGCCGACGCCTTCTTCCTCCGGCAATTCGAAGGCGTGGATCAGGCCGAGGCGGTTGACGATACGGTTCGAAAGGTCGGTCGCGATCAGCTCGCGGCGCAGACGGTGTTCGCGGATCTGCGACACGTATTTCTTCTGCATCGGCGCCGGGAACATGGCGATCAGATTGCTTTCGAGAACGGGATCATCCGGCAGGCCGCTCGCTTCGATTGCGTCCTGCAGAGCCAGCTTGGCCGAAGACAGCAGCACGGCGAGCTCGGGCCGGGTCAGCCCGCGCCCATCGACCGCGCGGCGGGTGTAGGTCTCGCCATCGGCAAGGCCTTCGGTGCGGCGATCAAGCGCGCCCATTTCCTCAAGCTGTTCGATCAGCCGGACATAGGCTGCCGCCGCGTCGGGCCCGCCGCTTTCGGCGATCGAAAGGGCGAGCGCTTGCAGGCGGTTGTCCTCCAGCACGATCTCGGCGACCTCGTCGGTCATCTTGGCGAGAAGGGTGTTGCGCTTTGCCTCGGTCAGATCGCCTTCGCGGATGGCGGCGGCGAGGGCGATCTTGATGTTGACCTCGTTATCGGAGCAATCGACGCCTGCCGAATTGTCGATGAAGTCGGTGTTGCAGCGGCCTCCGGCCAACGAATAGGAAATGCGCCCGGCCTGGGTGATGCCGAGGTTCGCGCCTTCGCCGATGACCTTGGCTCCGACTTCGCGGGCATTTACGCGAAGACCGTCATTCGACGGATCGCCCACATCGTGATGACTCTCGGTCTCGGCCTTGATGTAAGTGCCGATGCCGCCGAACCAAAGCAGGTCCACCTGCGCTTTGAGGATCGCGCTGATCAGCGCATCGGGCTCGATCTCGCGGTTGTCGAGGCCGAGCATATCGGCCGCCTTCTTCGACAGCTTGATGCGTTTCAGATCGCGCGAATAGACCCCGCCGCCCTTCGAGATGAGTTCAGGGTTGTAATCCTCCCAGCTCGAACGCGGCAGGTCGAACATGCGCTGGCGTTCTTTCCAGCTCGCAGCCGGATCGGGATCGGGATCGATGAAGATATGGCGGTGGTCGAAGGCTGCGACCAGCTGGATCGCTTTCGACAGCAGCATACCGTTGCCGAACACGTCGCCCGACATGTCACCGCAGCCGGCGACGCGCACCGTGTCCTTCTGGACGTCAATGCCCATTTCGAGGAAGTGCCGCTGGACGCTCACCCATGCGCCGCGCGCGGTGATGCCCATCGCCTTGTGATCATAGCCGTTCGAGCCGCCGCTTGCGAAAGCATCGTCGAGCCAGAAACCGGCTTTTTCGGCGATACCATTGGCAACGTCGGAGAAGCGCGCGGTGCCCTTGTCGGCGGCAACCACGAAATAGGGGTCTTCCCCGTCATGGATCACCACGTCTTCGGGATGCGCGACCTTGCCATCGACGATGTTGTCGGTGACCGACAGCAGGGTGCGGATGAAGACTTCGTAGCTTGCCTGCCCTTCGGCGGCCCATGCATCGCGGTCAATCGCGGGCGAGGGCAGCTGCTTGGGGTAGAAGCCGCCCTTTGCGCCCGAGGGCACGATCACGGCGTTCTTGACCTTCTGGGCTTTCATCAGGCCGAGAATTTCGGTGCGGAAATCGTCGCGGCGATCGGACCAGCGCAGGCCACCGCGCGCCACTGCGCCAGAACGCAGGTGGATGCCTTCAACCCGGCGCGAATAGACGAAGATTTCGCGCCACGGCACGGGTTTCGGCAGGTTCGGGACGAGCGAGGAATCGATCTTGAACGCCAGCGCCTCATCGCCCGCAGACGCAAAGGCATTGGTGCGCAGGATCGCATCGACCACCGCGCGATAGAGGCGCAGCAGGCGGTCGTCATTGATCGCGGTTACCTTGGCGAGACCGCGGCTGAAGGCGCTTTGCGCAGCGCCCGTCGCGTCATCGCGCTTGCCTGCAAAGGCCGGATCGTGGCGGGCGATGAACAGGTCGATCATCGCCTGCGTCACACCGGGCGCACGCTGGAGCGCATCGACCACGGTGTAGATCGTGAAGCCCATGCCCGTCTGGCGCAGATAACGATAAATCGCACGCAGCCAGACCGCGGCCTGAGCGCTGATACCGGTTGCGACCACGAGACGGTTGAACGGATCGTCCTCCGACTGCCCGTTGAGCACATCGGCAATCGCAGTCTCGATCGCTCCGGAGCGTTCGAGCAGAGCGGCGATATCGGTGCCTGCGGGCAGGTCGAGCGTGAATTCGTGGATCGTGCCGAGCCACCCCTCGTCGAGCCGCGTCGGCATCTCGGCCAGCACTTTGAAACCGAAGTTTTCGAGCGCGGGCACGGCGTCGGACAGCGGCAGTTCGCCGGTCGTGTGGTAGATCTTGAGGCGGAGGTCTCCGAGCGTATCGTGATCGACCCTATAGAGACGGCACGAGCGCGCTTCCTGATCGGGACCGAGCGCGATCTTGCGCAGTTCGATGATGTCGCGCGCCGCTTCGGCAGCTCCATAACGCACGCGATATCCCGTCGGGAAAGCTCCGGCATAGCGCATGGCGATGGCAGGGACGCGCGCGCTTTCGTCGGCTTCCGCAAGATGGGCTTCGACCGCTTCGTTCCAGCCCTTGAGCAGGTCGATCAGCGCCGCTTCGATCTTCTCTGCATCGGGCATCGCGCCCGTGGCACGCGAATCGAGCAGGAATTGTTGCAGGGCTAGCGTCGAGCCTTCGACTTCGAGGCTCCAGCTGAGCAGGTCGACACCCGTCGTCTTGGTCAGCAGGTCCTGGATTTGCAGACGAACATCGGTCGAGATGTAATCGCGCGGGAGCCACACAAAGGCGAAAATATGCCGCTCAAGCGCGGATTGCACCAGCACGACGCGCGGGCGCGGACGGTCGATGAGGCTCATCATCGCAGTCGCAAGCTTCTCGATATCGCTTGCAGAGAAGGCGGTCAGCAGATCGTGCGGCAGGGTGGTGCAGGCATGGACCAAGGCCTTGCCCGCATGGCCCGCTGGATCGAAACCGAGCGATTGCGTGATCTGGTCGAGCGCCTTGCGAAGCACCGGAACCTCACCCGGAGGCGTTGCGAGGCCCGCGCTGGTCCAGACCCCTGCATGGATCGAAAGCGCGGCCACTTTCCCGCTCTCGCGCACGGGGACGATAAACAGGTCGAGCGGGGTGCGGCGATGGACGGTCGAAAGGCGGTTGGCCTTGATCACCAGCAGGTTGCGCTGCCTGCCGTCCGATCCTGCCTCGTCAAACCAAGCAAAGGCGCGGTCGTAGGAAGCATCGGCGAGGATCTCGCGCGCGCTCTTGCGGCAAATGCCGAGAGCATCGCTTTCTTCGCCCTTGCGTGTGCGGGTGAGGTGACCAAGCTGGGTCAGCATTCCGCCATTGAGCCATTCGAGCAGAGCGGCACTTTCGCTGTCGTCGATAGCTTGCGAGTCGGCCGCCATCGCCTGCTGCATCTTCGGCCAATCGCTCACTGCGGCGCGAACATCGCCAAGCGTGGTCCGCAATTCGGCCAGCAGCTCGCGGCGCTGGCGGGCATCGACGCGCGGCGTTTCGATATAGATCAGCGATTCATTGTCCGCACCCTTGGCGCCTTTTTTGGCGAGCGAGGTGAGGGCACCGCCCTCGCCACGGGTCACCGCGACGACGGGGTGGATAAGCTGTTCGATGCTGAGCCCTTGCGCGGTGATGGTCGCGGCGATCGAGTCGACCAGAAACGGCATGTCGTCATTGACGATGGCGATCCGCAGGCGCCGTTCATTGGTGTCCGATTCCAGCTTGAGCGCCGAGCGCGAAGGCGCGCGCTTGCTGGCAGCATCGAGCAGGAACTCGGTTGCCTCGTCCAGCGCGGCACCTTTGAGCGGCGGATCGCCGGGGAGGATCGCAGCCGAAAGGTGCTTCTTCAGCTCCTTGAGCAACGCTTTGGAATCTGCTGCACGCGCGGGATTGCTTGCGCTCATCGACTGACTGCTCCTGCCTGCTCCCGGTCGAAATCCGTGTAATTATATTATGCCGGGTTATTTATATTGTGCTTGGCTCAATACAGGCTTCGGGGGAGTCGGCGCAACCCGCTTTGACCCCAAGAAAGCACCTAATCGGCGATCTTGGCGCAGGCCTCGATCGTCAGCTCCAGCGAGCGTTCGCGGGCCTCGGGGTCGAATGTCGATCCGCACAGCATGATCTCGTCAGCCCCGGTGCGGCCGATGAAGGCTTCGATCTGGCTGGCGACCGTTTCGGGGGTCCCCACCGCCGACGCCTGTCCGACATGCGCGAGCATGGCTTGCGCCTGTGAGGGCAAGCTCTCGGTATAGCCCTCAATCGGGGGTAGCAGCTTGCCCGGATTGCCGGTCCTGAGCGCGACAAAGGATTGCTGCTGGCTCGATGCGAGCGTGCGCGCCGCCTCTTCGGTGTCGGCGGCAAAGGCATTCATGGCGACCATGACATGCGGTTTCGCGAGAGCCTCGGATGGCTGGAAGCCGCGCCGATAGACGTCGAGCGCGGTGTCGAGATGGTCGGGCGCGAAATGCGCGGCAAAGGCGTAGGGCAGGCCCAGCTTGGCAGCGAGCTGCGCTCCGAACAGGCTCGATCCGAGCATCCACATCTCGATCTGCGAACCAAAGCCGGGCGTTGCCTTGATCGGCAAATCGACATCGCCGGTCAGCAGGGCGCGCAATTCGACCACGTCTTGCGGGAAATATTCCGAAGCCGCGTGCAAATCCTTGCGCAGCGCGCGCTGGAGTTCGGGCCCTGCACCCGGAGCGCGGCCAAGTCCGAGGTCCACGCGGCCCGGAAACAGCGCGTCGAGCGTGCCGAATTGCTCCGCGATCTGGAAGGGCGTGTGGTTGGGCAGCATGATGCCGCCCGAACCGATACGGATCGTGCTGGTGGCATTGCCGATATGCGCGAGCACCACCGAAGTTGCGCCGCCCGCAATGCCTTCCATCGCGTGGTGTTCGGCCACCCAGAAGCGCTTGCAGCCCAATGCCTCGGCCTTGCGGGCGAGCGAGGCGGCGGCGGCAAAAGCCTCACCGATGGTCCCGCCTTCGCGGACGGGCACAAGGTCGAGGACGGAAAAACTTGTCATTGCGGCTCCGGTTCTGCGGCGCTCTCGATCAGGGCTGAGTCGAGATCGCTGATATATTCGCGGGCCATCTGACCTTCGCCGCTGTCGGGAACAAGATCGGCGACCGACTGCCAGCTTGCCCGCGCCGCATCATAGCGCGCGTCCAGGAAGGCAATCCTGCCCGCTTCGAGGCCGATCAAGGGATCGCTCGGTGCAAGTTCGCCCGCACGCACAATGCTGGCCTGCGCCTCGGCGAGCCGTTCGAGCCGCCGCTCCAGCGTCGCCTTGAGCAGCCAGCTCTCGGCATTCTCGCCCTGAAGCAGGACTGCGCGCTCGAGCGCCGGGAGAGCTTCCTCGTCGCGGTCGAACATGACCAATGCGCGTGCCTTTTCAACTTGCGCATAGGCTTCGATGGAACCGGCACTTCCCGCTTGGGCGTCTGCAATCGCCGTGTCGAGAAGCGCCAAAGCGCCTTCCCCGTCACCGCCTGCCAAGGCCGCGATTCCGGCCATGGTTCCGGCTCGCGCGCGCAGAACCGGCTCATTGGCTCCGACCTCGTCGCGAGATGCGAGGAATGCAGTGCGCGCATCTTCCCACAGGCCAAGCTCGGTCGCCGCCAACCCGAGGCAATGATTGGCAATCACACGTTCCGGCCCGCTGGTCTCGTTGCGGCGGATTTGCGCCATGGTGTGCGCCCGCGACGGGTCGGTTTCGAGCTGGTCGAGGCATTCTTCGAGCCACACGCTGACAGGCGCTTCGGGATCGGCGGTTTCGCCTTGCTGCGGGCCACGGTCGCGCAGTTCGGCATGGCCATCGGTCAGCGGAATGGTGGGCTGGTTCATGCCGACTTGCATCGACATCAAAAGCGCAGGGGCGAAGATCAGGGATAGGGGGGTCATGAAAACGGGCTTCCGTCAATAAAAGGCTGCCACCGCGCTTTTCAGCAGCGCAATGTCCTCATCGCGCGAGAGGCGATGATCACCGTCCTTTAGAAGGGTAACCTGTATGCTGTCCGAACGCAGCGCCTCCGCGAGCGCGAGCGAGGTTTGCCACGGCACGTCGGCATCGCGCTGACCGTGAAGCAGGTGGACGCGGCAAGTGATCGGAATATCGCGTGACAATTGCAGGTTCGCCTGACCGTCAGCGAAAAAGCCGGGATGCATGGGCGTGGGCTCGGGGCCATAGGGGTTGGGGTCGAAGACCGTCTCTCCTGCCGCCAGCTTGGCCTTGTCCGCCTCCGAGCGGCCCCATGTTGTAAAATCCGGCGCAGAGGCGATGCCGATCATGCCGACGAGCTTCTCGCCCAGCGCCTCGCCCACCAGCAGCATCAGCCACCCGCCCATCGAAGAACCGACGAGCAGCACTTCGCCCGGAACATGCTCCCAGATCAGCGCAAGCACTTCCTCGCGCCATTTCGACAGCGTGCCATCGGCAAAATCGCCCGAACTCTCACCGCAGCCCGAATAGTCGAGCAGCAGGCAGGCGCGGCCCAGCGCTTCGGCTTCGGCAAACAGCGCAGAGGCCTTTCCGCCAGCCATGTCGGACATATAGCCGGGCAGGAAGACCAGCGTCGGCCCTGTTCCGGATGTGTAGCGATAGGCAATCCGTTCGCCTGAAGTCGTCGTGTGATGTTGAACGTCACTCATGGCGCGCTGTGTGCCTGTTAGGTGCCTATCAATGCAAGTCCTGTCACCGTAACGCCATTGTTGCGCTATAAGCGAACCGCCATGATCAAGACCGACTCAGCACCGCAGCCCGCCCGTTCCACCACCGGTATTTCGCGGCGCGGTATCTTCGCGCTCGCCGGAGCCTCCGCCGCACTTGCCGCAACGCCTGCGGGCGCGGTCAGTTTCGGCACCGGCTTCACCCACTCTGTCGCCAGCGGAGAGCCGCAGGCGAAGAGCGTCCTGTTGTGGACCCGCTACGTCGGCAATGGCGATACGCTGCTCGAATGGCAGATGAGCAAAAGCGCGGACTTCGCTTCGGTTATTGCCGAGGGTCAGGTGACTGCGTCTCCCGACAAGGATTTTTGCGCGAAGGCGGTGGCGAGCGGGTTGGAGCCCGACAGCTGGTATTTCTACCGCTTCGTGTCGCCGGGTGGCAGCACCTCGCCCGTCGGCCGCACCCGCACATTGCCCGAAGGTCCGACGCAGAAGTTCCGGCTCGCGGTGTTTTCGTGCTCGAACTTCGGCTTCGGTTATTTCAACGCCTACGGCCACGCCGCCGAAGCCAATGACTGCGATCTGGCAGTGCATCTGGGCGACTATTTCTACGAGTATGGCGGCGACACTTACCCCTCGACCGATCAACGCCATCCCGAACGATCGGTGCTCCCGGGCACCGAGATCATTGCGCTTGCCGATTACCGCCTGCGCTATGCGACTTATCGCAAGGACCCCGACCTCATGCGCATCCATCAGGTGCTGCCGATGATCGCGGTTTGGGACGACCACGAAAGCGCCAATGACAGCTGGGAGAACGGCGCGCAGAATCACCAGAGCGACACCGAAGGAGAATGGTCGGTCCGCAAGGCTGCGGCGAAGCGCGCCTTTTACGAATGGATGCCGGTCGCAGAGCATGCCTATTCGACCTATGATGTCGGCGACCTCGCCACGCTGTTCCGCCTCGATACGCGGCTGGAGGGCCGCGAGGAGCAGTTCAGCTTCGGCAGTATCCTTGCCGGAAAGCGCGACCCGCAGGCCATGGTCGCCGCGCTCGATGCATTCCGCGATGGCGACTATGCCGATCCAGAGCGCCAGATACTCGGCGCGGCGCAGGAGCAATGGCTTGCAGAAGGTCTTGCTGCATCGAAAGCGCGCGGGGCAAGCTGGCAGGTGCTGGTGCAACAGGTGCTGATCGGCAATCTGCTCACGCCGACCAGCCTGCTCGACGGATTGAGCGGCGAGATGCCCGACTATGTGCGCGAGCGCGTGGTAGCCGCAGGGCTTGCCGCACAGGCGGGGCTGCCTTCGAATATGGATGCATGGGACGGCTATCCCGCTGCGCGCGAGCGACTGTTCAAGGCCGCGCTCGAAGCGGATGCGAACCTGCTGGTACTGGCGGGCGATACGCACAACGCCTGGGCTTTCGATCTCGATCTCGACGGCGAGAAGGTCGGCGTCGAATTCGGCGTGCAGGGCGTGACGTCGCCAGGCATCGAAACTTCGCTGCCGATGATCCCGACCGAGCGTTTCGAAGCTGCCGAGCTTGAGGCGAACCCGCAGCTCAAATGGTCCAACTTGTCGCAGCGCGGCTATATGACAGTCGAGTTGACACCTTCGCGTGCGACCACCGAATACCGCTTCGTTGCAGGGATCCGGCAGCGCTCGACCCGCCTTGCAGGGACCAAGCGGATCACCACTGAAGCAGGCAGCAACTCGCTCGATCTGTAAAGCGACACGACGAACCCCAGCGTAAACGCGACGAGGCGAGTGCCCCACCCGTCCCGAAAGCGCGCCGGCGTTCCTATCTCGGTTCCAGAATAGGAGACTGAGATGTTTGGTAAAATTATCGGTGCCGTCGTTGGCGGCAACATTGCGAAGAAAACCCAAGGGGTCAACGGAACCACTGGCGCGCTGCTTGGTGCAGCGGCTCCCGTGGTCATCCGCCGGATGAGCATTCCAACCATGATCGCGGTCGGCGTGGGCGGCTATCTGGTGAAGCGTCACCTCGACAAGCGCGAGCAGGAATTGCCCGAACCCGCGACCGACACCGCCCCGGTGGCGAGTGTGCCCCAGCCCGAGACGGTGTAAATCGGGACATCAGCCGCTAGTCGCGGCTAAAGATTTCTTCGATCGCCAGTTCGAAAACATCGGCGATCTTGAAAGCAAGCGGGAGAGAAGGGTCATAGCGGCCCTTCTCGATCGCATTGACGCTCTGGCGTGACACACCAAGCCGTTCGGCGAGGTCCTGCTGCGACCAGTCGCGCTCGGCACGCAGCACTTTGAGGCGATTGTTCACCGGATCTCTCCGTAAGTGCCGTATTTGACCTTGTTGAGCACCGCTCCAACACCAATGCCCAGACACCAAATCGTCGGCCACCAGAACGCAGCAACGGGTTCGACGATCTTGTAGGTTTCGAGAAAACCCCAGATCGCCGCGAGAGTGAACGACACACCGGTCGCAATCAGGCCCTGCCGCACATAGAGCATGCGGTAGAACTCATCGTCCTCTTCGACAATCAGCCCCCCGAATATCCAGATAACGCCCGCAAAGGAAAGCCCCGGAAGCAGCGCGAGCAGCACCGCGAGCGGGCCGGTCACTTCGCGATCTTCGATGAAGTGTTCAGCCATAAAGAGCGTGATCAGGTAGAACGCCATGACAATCGCCATGCGGACGAGATAGCGCTGGCTGGCTTTGCTGTTCTTGCCCGCGCCGCGAAGGGTCTGGACGAAAGCATAGGTCATGAGCCCGATCGGAATGATCGCGAGGATATAGGCGATGGTCGTGCCGATCGCGTCCGACTTCCACAGGAACAATAGAGCGAGTGCGCTCAGAACCGAGGAGACAGCCGCGATCAGGCACGCCTTCAGGCCGGGCGAGGTGCGCTCGCTCACTGCAAGCAGCTCCGTCCGCAACCGCCGCCGGTGCGCAGCGATGCCAGTGCGGCTCCCGAAAGTCCGGCGATGACGCCGAAGGATGCGCCCGAGTTCATGTCCATAAAGGTCATTGCATAGGCTGCGACAAGAATGGCGGCGGCCCATCCGAGTCCTTTGAAGATATTGTCCATTGGTCAAGCTCCCTTTCAACTATGGAAAGCATACTTGTCACTGAGTCGCGTTAATGTCAAGTACACTTTCCTAAATGGAGCGGTGCTTTCCGAAAGAAAGCAGTTTCGCCGAGGGTAATGACATCGCAACGCCCTGCGACTATATGGCTTGTCATGGCAAAGCTGCTGACCACCACTACCACCACGACAACCTCGGATTTCCGGGGGCGGTCGGTGCTGGGTTAAGCCTTCGCACGCATCGCCACCCGGTTTCGGGTGGCGCGGTGTCCTCCCGAAATCGTTCAATCGCCCGAACACCGCTCTTCCGGTGCGTGCTGTCTTGTGGCAGGGCGCGGCCCAAGAAAAACGGATGTTACGATGACCGAATTGCTCAAGATCAGCCTGCCCGACGGATCGGTGCGCGAAATGGAACCGGGATCGAGCCCGGCGGACGTTGCCGCGGCCATCGGACCCGGCCTTGCCAAGGCCGCGCTCGCCGCGCGCGTCGACGGAGAAGTGCGTGACCTCAACCGGCCTTTCGAAGGCGATGCCGAACTGGCGCTGATCACCGCGCGCGACGAGGCTGAAGCGCTGGAGCTGGCGCGGCACGATTTTGCGCATGTTCTGGCAGAGGCGGTTCAGGCGCTGTGGCCGGGCACGCAGATCACCTTCGGTCCGTCGACCGACGACGGCTTTTATTACGATGTCATGGCACCCGCCTCGCGCGAGCCGTTCGGCATGGATGATCTTCCCGCCATCGAAGAGAAGATGCGCGAAATCATCAAGGCCGACAAACCGCTCCGCCGCGAGGTCTGGTCGCGCCAGCAATTGATCGACAAGTGGGAAGCCGAAGGTGAAGCGTTCAAGGCCGAGTGGGCCAAGGAGCTTCCCGAGGGTGAGGAACTGACGGTCTATTGGTCGGGCGACGACTGGCTCGACATGTGCCGCGGCCCGCACCTCGCTTCGACCGGCAAGCTCGACCCGCAGGCCTTCAAGCTAATGCGCGTTGCCGGGGCGTACTGGCGCGGCGACCAGAAGAACGCACAGCTGACGCGCATTTACGGCACCGGCTGGCTTAACAAGAAGCAGCTCAACCAGCATCTCATGCGGCTCGAAGAGGCCGCCAAGCGCGACCACCGCAAGCTGGGCCGCGAGATGGACCTGTTCCATCTGCAGGAAGAAGCGCACGGCTCGGTTTTCTGGCACCCCAAGGGCTATCGCATCTGGCGCGAGCTGGAAGCCTATATGCGCCGCAAGATGGACGGCGCCGGCTATCGCGAAATCAAGACCCCGCAGCTGATGGATGTCCGCCAGTGGGAGCAGTCAGGTCACTGGGGCAAGTATGCCGAGAACATGTTCGCCGTCCCCGATATGGTTCCCGAAGTGGACGATAGCGGGGCGGGCGCGCATCCCAGTGTTGCGAAAGACGCAGACTGGATGGCGATCAAGCCCATGAACTGCCCTGCGCACGTGCTCGTGTTCAAGCAGGGCATCACCTCCTATCGCGATCTGCCGATCCGGCTGGGCGAAATGGGGTGCTGCCACCGCAACGAACCGCACGGCGCGCTCCACGGCCTGATGCGTGTGCGCCAGTTCACGCAGGACGATGCGCATATCTTCTGCACCGAAGCGCAGGTCGTCGAGGAAGTGCGCGCTTTCTGCAAACTGGCCGAAGAAGTGTACAAGGACTTCGGCTTCACCTTTGCGATCAAGCTGGCGCTGCGCCCCGAAAAACGCCTCGGCTCGGATGCAGACTGGGACAAGGCCGAACAGGAACTGCGCGACGCCGTTGCCGAAGCGGGCATGATGAACGAGGAATTCGGCTGGGAAGAGCTCGAAGGCGAGGGCGCCTTTTATGCGCCCAAGCTCGAATGGCACCTGACCGACGCGATCGGCCGCACCTGGCAGGTCGGCACGATCCAGTCGGACCGCGTGCTGCCCGAACGGCTCGACGCGAGCTATGTCGGGGAGGACGGCGACAAGCACCGGCCGGTAATGCTCCACCGCGCGATCTTCGGTTCGTACGAACGCTTCATCGGCAT
>PALE01000055.1 GCA_002706445.1 Erythrobacteraceae bacterium | reverse complement strand
GCGGCCCTGCCTCGTTCCCCGCGGCCATCCCCTGGCTGCCGTCACGGGGCCGACCAACGCCGTCGTCGCCGAAGGCAATTTCTCGGGCCGCCTGCTGTTTCAGGGCGCGGGTGCGGGCGACGGACCCACTGCAAGCGCGGTGGTCGCCGACCTTATCGATATTGCGCGCGCGTGGGAGAATTGGGGCGAAGTGGGCGCGCCCTTCTCTATGCCCGTGGCCCAACTTGCCGCGCTGCCGCCTGCGCAGCCGGGTAACCGGATGGAGCGCGCCTATCTGCGCTTTACCGTGAACGACCGCCCCGGCGTGCTTGCCGAGATCACCGCCGCAATGCGCGATGCCGATGTTTCGATCGAAAGCCTGATCCAGAAGGGCCGCGCCAGCGACGGACAGGAAGTGCTCGTCGCGATGGTCACGCACGAAGGACCGGAAGCCAACGTCGCAAAGGCACTGGCGCTGCTCGAAGGTTCGGACAGCCTGACGGCGGCTCCGCTGGTGTTGCCGATCCTGGCGTAGTTTGCTTGCTGACGTTCGGCTGCCAAGCCAGCCCACGCCCCCACCCTTCCGCCCTTGAGAATATACTTCCGGTTGGAAGGGTGGGGCGTGGGCTGGTTCGGCAAGAGGTCAGGACGGATGTCCTGACCGCGCCCTGCCAACTACTCCGATAACTCGGCCACATCGGGCAGGACCAGTTCTTCTTCGCTGATCGGTCCGCGTCCCTGATCGCCCTCGTCACCCAGCGGCGGCAGGCCGTTGGATATCCTGTCGGCGTCGGAGCCGCGCGGGGCATCGGGCAATGTGTCGAAATCGATCAGGATCGCAGGTTCGCCCGGACACGGCCCGATGAAGCAGCCCTTGATCGTGACCAGCGGGACCATGCCATCGGGCAGTCCCGTGCCATCGACGTCGGCAGGTTTGTCGCCTTGGCTGACCTCGGCATAGCGGCGCTCGAAGTCTTCCTTGCTCCAATAGCCGTCGCTCGGCTCGGTGCGTTCGCGGCAGACGACGATCTCGCCCGCGATCTTACCGGCATCGGCGTCGCGCGCGCATTGCTGTTCGGCGAATTCGTCGAGTTCGGGTTCGGGCCGGTCGGCGAGCAGGTCTATCACCAGCGAGCCGTCTGCTGCGGGCGCGGCGGTGTCCTGCGCGGCCAGCGGCGCAAGCGGGAGGATGAGGGGAATAAAGGCGAAGTGCAGTATGCGGGGATGGGGGGCGGTAATGGGGCTACTCCTCTTGCACCACCGGCGGCGCGTCCAGCCCCAGAGCGCGCCTCCTTCTGGCTATTTCTTCGGGTGAAGGTTCCTCCTGACCTATTGGTGGCAGCCCGCGCGCGATCCTGTCCGCGTCAGAGCCCTCCGGCGCTTCCGGCAGCGCCTCGACATCGATCATCAGCGCGGGCGGCGGAACCGACCCGAAACCGATGCTGTTGCCGTGATTGGCGATGCCGAATGTATCGACCGGTTTGTCGCCCTGCGTGCGGCGGGCGTAATCCTGTTCCCATTCTTCCTTGTCGAAAGACCCGTCGGTTGCCTGCCCCAAATCGCGGCAGACGACGATCTCGCCCTGAACGCGGCCCACGTCGGCTTCGCGTTCGCACCGTTCTTCGAGCACTTCGTCGGTGTCGTCCTTGGGCACGGTGATCGACAGGTTGATCCGTTCACGCGGGCGCCGCGTTTCTTCGGGCGCAGGTCGCGGTGCGGTCGTCTCAAGCTCGCTGCCGACTTCGGCATCGGATGGCTCTTGCGCATCTGTAACCGGCTGGTCATCCTGCGCGGCCAAGGGCTGGCTCAGCATTACAGCCGCTCCAAAACTCGCCAGTAGTCCGCCGGATTTGAGGTGAAATTGGGCGGCATTACTCGACAAGCGCACTTCCTCGTGTCTAAGCGCCCTGAAACAAGACGTTGCCCGACAGGCAAGCCCGAAAAGGACTGAATTTCCCATGAACACCATTAGTGACACAGATGTGCTGGCGGCAAAAGAGTTCGATAGCGAGAATGCCATCGACCGTATGCTGGTTCTGGAAATGGTGCGCGTCACCGAAGCCGCTGCGGTTGCCGCAGCGCAGCTGATCGGGCGCGGTGACGAAAAGGCTGCCGACGCGGCTGCGGTGGAAGCCATGCGCCGCGCGTTCGACACGCTGCCGATGGACGGCACGGTGGTGATCGGCGAAGGCGAGCGTGACGAAGCGCCGATGCTCTATATCGGCGAGAAAGTCGGCGGCGCTCCGGGCAAGGGGCCGAAGATCGATATCGCTCTGGACCCGCTCGAAGGGACCACCATCACCGCCAAGGCCGGGCCCAATGCGCTCGCCGTGCTGGCGGCAGCCGAAGAGGGCGGGCTGCTCAACGCGCCCGATGTTTATATGGACAAGCTCGCGGTCGGGCCGGGCCTGCCTGCCGACATCATCGACCTTGCCAAATCGCCGACCGAGAATGTGAAGGCGGTTGCTGCTGCACGCGGTGTCGAGCCTTCGCAGATCAATGTCTGCGTGCTCGACCGTCCGCGTCATGCCGATCTGATCGCCGAATTGCGCGAGCTTGGCTGCGGCGTGTTCCTCATCGGTGACGGCGATGTCGCAGGCGTGATCGCGGTGACCGATCAGGACACTTCGATCGACATGTACATGGGCCAGGGCGGCGCTCCCGAAGGCGTGCTCGCAGCCGCCGCGCTGCGCTGTGTTGGAGGCCAGTTCAACGGGCGGCTGGTGTTCCGCAACGAGGACGAAAAGGCCCGCGCCCGCAAATGGGGCATCGAGGACCTCGACAAGATCTACAAGCTGGAAGAGCTCGCCAAGAGCGACTGCATTTTCGCCGCCACCGGTGTTACCGACGGTTCGCTGCTCGAAGGCGTGAAGAAGCGCCGCAAATCGACCGGCGCGACGATCATGACCACCGAAAGCGTGGTGATGCGCGCGTCGTCAGGCACCGTGCGCTGGATCCGCGGCGAACACCGCATCGCGCCGCATCGAGGATAGGCTAACGCGATGAGCGAGCGTCAGTCAGATCGAAAGGGTGACAGGTTTATCCCTCCGGGGACCAGCGTTTGCATTCCATGGGTTGACGAGGACGGCAATCCGGCTCCCGAATACGGGATCATGATCCACTGCTGGTTCGATGAGAGCATGGGTGTTCACGACTGCTTCTTCGCTTCTTTCGGGAGTGCGCTGCCGAATGGTGACCCGCAAGAGAAGCCTGCGGTGTTGAGATATACGGCGAGTAGCTTTGAGAGTCTCTCCGATTGACGTTTTGGCGTTGGGCGACCTGAAGAGGTGTAACTGGAGCAATACAATGACCGTCCTTTCCGATCACGTTTCCGCAGAACTTGAACTGGCAGACGGGGCCGCAGATCCTTCGGTCGCCTTCGCGCATCTCGAACGGGCGCATATTCTGAGCCAGTATTCGACTCGCGATCATGTGCGCGTTCATGCCGCGATGTTGCGCTGGGGTATGGCGCAGTGGAACCCACGCGAAGTGGCAGGGCAGGTGCTGCGGATCGTGGCGGCGGCGACCAAGACCGCGTTCGGCTGGATTCCTGTCGGCAATACCGGCGGCGCCAATGTCAGCCCGATCAAGCCGATGCCGCTTCCCGCCGACCTCGCCGTGATCATCGCGCATTATCGCAAGTGACCTGACGACAACCGCGCTTTCGCGTGTTGCGTTTCGATGACGGGTCGCTAGGCGGGGGGCATCATCTGCCGTTCGGGGATTCGCATCCATGAAGATCATGTCGGGCAATTCGAACCTGCCGCTCGCCCGGGCCATTGCGGCCTATCTCGAAATCCCGCTTACCGACGCCAGCGTGCGCCGTTTTGCCGATGAAGAAGTCTTCGTCGAAATCCACGAGAACGTGCGCGGCGAGGACGTGTTCCTTGTCCAGCCGACGGGGTTTCCGGCCAACGACAATCTGATGGAACTGCTGATCTGCATCGACGCGCTCAAGCGCGCTTCGGCCAAGCGGATCACTGCGGTGGTGCCGTATTTCGGATACGCCCGTCAGGATCGTAAACCCGGCCCGCGCACGCCGATCTCGGCCAAGCTGGTCGCCAACCTCATCACCGAGGCAGGCGCCGACCGTGTGCTCGCAGTCGATCTCCACGCCGGTCAGATCCAGGGCTTCTTCGATATTCCGACCGACAACCTCTATGCAGCCCCCGTCATGGCGGCCGACATTCAGGCGCGTTACGGCGATCAGGACCTGATGGTCGTCTCGCCCGACGTCGGCGGCGTGGTGCGCGCGCGTGCGCTGGCCAAGCGGCTCGACAACGCTCCGCTCGCCATCGTCGACAAGCGCCGCGACCGTCCGGGCGAATCGGAAGTGATGAACATCATCGGTGACGTCGCCGGACGCCACTGCATCCTGATCGACGACATCGTCGATTCGGGCGGCACGCTGTGCAATGCAGCCGAAGCGCTGCTCGAAAACGGCGCGAAATCGGTCGCCGCCTATATCACGCACGGCGTCCTGTCGGGCGGTGCTGTGGCGCGTATCGACGGGTCTAAGCTGAAGGAACTGGTGATCTCGGATTCGATCCGCGCCACCGACGCAGCCGAGGCTTCGGACAAGATCCGCATCCTGACGATGGCTCCGCTGGTGGGCGAGGCAATCCGCCGCATCGCCGATGAAAGCAGCGTTTCAAGCCTGTTCGACTAATCGGCCTCGCGCCAGGGCGGCACTTCGCCCGGCATGGCGCGGCCCAGCACTTCGAGCCTGCGCGACTGACGCGCTTCGAGCGTCAGCGTCATGAAGGGCTGCGGCGTGATCGCGAACTGGCGGGGCGTCATGTCGAAGAACGCCTTGAATTCGCGGATCATGTGCGACTGGTCGAAGAATTTGAGCGCGGCTTCCTCCGCCTCGGCATCATCGGCCACACCGCGCAGATGCGCCGCAATGTCGAGCGCGCGCGCGCGCCTGAGCACCTGTGTCGCGCTTTCGCCATAGGCGCGCTTGATCAGCCGCTCGAATCGCCTGCGCTCGATGTCGTGATCGCGCACGAAGTCCCCGATCGAGAGGTTCGAATCGGCGAACACCGCACGGTCGAATGCCTCGATCACCGGATCGGGCGGCTGCGCTCCGGTCCGTTCGATCAGCTGGCGCATCAGATTCTCGATGATTCTCAGCCAGTGCTCGGGCGAACCTGCCGGATCGAACCAGCGCAGCAACTGCTCGCTCGCCCCCCAATCGTCATGCGCGTAGATATCGTCGTAAAGCAGGACGCGGTCGAGAATATCGGCGACCTTCGGGCCTTTAAGCGCATGCACCGCACCTGGCTTCAAAGCCACGCTTGCGGTTGCAAAGCTACCGCGCACGCCCACTTCCATGCGCTTTGTCTGCGGGCCGAACAGAAGCGCGCTGGGCCCATAGCTGCGCCGCCCGTCGCGCGCGTTCGCATACCAATCGCCCTTGAACAGCAGCCGCACCACCGGCGTATCGGCGATCATGCCGCAGTCGATGCAGCTTTCGTCCTCGACCTCGACCGATGTCGCATAGACCCGCGCGACCCATGGCGAGAGGTCTGGTGCAGGCGCACGATTGTTCGAAAGCGGCTCGCCATTGCGGGTGTGCCCCAGCGCGGAACGCAGCTGCGGGTTGGTAGTCAATTCGTGTTTGAGACCGTCACCCGGACGCGTCATCTGACCCCTGTTTTCTACGCATGGCCGACCCTGCGACGGGTCAGTGCGCTTTTTATGATGTCCCTAGGCGACCGGACATAGTGATTTCCAAACTATGGTGTTTATAGCAGCTTGGAACGCTCAGGACTTGCACCTATCCGTCATCCTGAAACATTTTCCCTCCAAAGGTCCCTAACAATGACACCAGCCGATCTCGCGCTTGCCAACCGCCTCGCCGACGCCGCCGGAGCCGCGATCCGCCCGCTGTTTCGCGGCACTTGGGAGCAGGAGCGCAAGGCCGACCGTTCGCCCGTGACCGAGGCCGACCGTGCTGCCGAGGCCGCAATGCGCGCAATCCTCGAATCCGAGCGGCCCGACGACGGCATCATCGGTGAGGAATACGGCAAGTCGCGCGAAGGTGCGGGCCGCCAATGGGTGCTCGATCCGGTCGATGGCACGATCAGCTTCATGGCAGGGCGCCCGATCTTCGGCACGCTGATCGCGCTGATGCAGGACGGCTGGCCGGTGCTGGGCATTATCGACCAGCCGATTGCAGGCGAGCGCTGGGCGGGCCGGATTGGCGAAGGCACGACTTTCAACGGCAAGCCGGTGCGCACCCGCTCCTGCAAATCGCTCGACGAAGCGGTGCTTGCGACCAGCAGCCCGCATTATTTCGATAGCGCCTCTGCCGAGGCCTATATGCAGCTTGCGCAGACCGTCGGCGGGAACGAGCGGCAGGGCACGATCGTCTATGGCGGCGATTGCTACAATTACGGTCTGCTCGCTGGCGGACATCTCGATATCGTGTGCGAGCAAGGTCTGGAGATATACGACTACGCTGCGCTGGTGCCGGTGGTCGAAGGTGCGGGCGGCACGGTCAGCGACTGGCAGGGCAACCCGCTCGACGCCGATAGCGACGGCACGATCATCGCACTCGGCGATCCGGCACGGCTCGATGATGTGCTCGAGGCTATGGGGTGACGGCGGTGCAGCAAGCCATTGCGATCACCGGCGCAGCGCAAGGGATCGGGCGCGCAATCGCGCTCCACTTTGCAGGTCTCGGCTGGCGGGTTGCAGCGCTCGACCTCGATTCAGAGGCATTGGAGGAACTTGCTGCCGCGATACCCGGCGACCTGTTGCTGACGCTCACCTGCGACGCGGGCGAAGAGGCTGCGGTGCGGGACGCCTTCGACAAAATTGCAAGCTGGCTGGGCGACGATCCGCTCACCGCGCTGGTCAACAACGCCGCGATTGCAGACCCCTATTGCGGACCGCTCGAAGACCTGAAGCTTGCCGATTGGCAAGGCTGGATCGATGCGAGCCTCACCGCTGCCTTTCTGTGTTCGCGCGAGGCGTTGCCGCTGCTGCGTCGCCGCCACGCGCTCAGCGGCGAGGCGGCGAGCATCGTCAACATCTCCTCCACCCGCGCCGTGATGAGCGAGCCCGACACCTACGCCTATGCAGCAAGCAAGGGCGGGCTCGATGCGCTGACCCATTCCATGGCGGTTTCGCTGGGGCCGGACATTCGCGTGAACGCGCTGCGTCCCGGCTGGATCGAAACCCGCGACTGGCAGAAAGAAAGCGAGCGCGAGGAGATCAACCACCGCGAAAAGGACAAGGCACAGCACCCCGCCGGGCACGTAGGTGTGCCGCAGGACATCGCGCAAGCGGTGGAATATCTGTGCGGTGCAGGCTTCGTCACCGGCCAGCACCTCAATATCGACGGCGGGATGACCGTCAAAATGATCTACGAAGATTAGGACGAAGCAGACACACCATGACCGCAGCCTCGCAAACGCTCGACGCCCGCGCCGCCGGTCTCGGCCTGTTCGAGAAATGGCTGTCGGTCTGGGTCGGCGGCGCGATTGTCGCAGGGATTGCGCTTGGCAATCTCGCGCCCGACCTGTTCGCTTCGCTCGCTGGAATCGAATACGCCTCGGTCAATCTGGTCGTCGCGGTGCTGATCTGGGCGATGATCTTCCCGATGATGGTCGCTGTCGACTTCGGCGCGGTGCGGCGCGTGGGGGACAAGCCCAAGGGGATCGTCATCACGCTGGTGGTGAACTGGCTGATCAAGCCGTTCAGCATGGCCGCGCTCGGCGTGCTGTTCTTCGAAATCGTCTTTGCCGATCTGATCGCACCCGCCGATGCGCAGCAATATATCGCCGGTCTCATCCTGCTGGGCGCTGCGCCGTGCACCGCGATGGTGTTCGTCTGGTCGCAGCTGACCAAGGGCGATCCGGCCTATACTCTGGTGCAGGTCGCCGTGAACGACCTCATCATGATCGTTGCCTTTGCGCCCATTGTCGCCGTGCTGCTGGGCGTGACCGATATCTCCGTGCCGTGGGAGACGCTGCTGCTGTCGGTCGCGCTCTACGTCGTCGTGCCGCTTGCAGCTGGCGCGCTGGTCCGCCGCCGTTTGCTGGCGACGCATGGCGGTGATGAGGCGGCGGTTTCGGCTTTCACCGGCCGAATGAAGCCACTGTCGATCATCGGCCTGCTGCTGACGGTGCTGCTGCTGTTCGGTTTTCAGGCGGAGACTATCGTGGCGCGCCCGCTGCTGATCGCGCTGATCGCCGCGCCGATCATCGTCCAGAGCTATGGCATTTTCCTGATCGCCTATGGTTGGGCGAAGGCATGGAAAGTGCCGCATGCGGTCGCCGCACCCTGCGCTCTGATCGGCACGTCCAATTTCTTCGAACTGGCGGTGGCGGTGGCTATCGGACTGTTCGGTCTGGGGAGCGGCGCCGCGCTGGCAACGGTGGTGGGCGTGCTGGTGGAAGTGCCCGTCATGCTTTCGCTGGTTGCTCTCGCTAACCGCACGCGGGCGAGTTTCCCTGCGGCATGACCGTGCCGTTGAATGGATGAAGTGATGACGCGCCCGACCCACCTTTTTCTCTATGGCATCTTGCAAGATGGACTCGGCCCCGATGGTGGCGACTGGCCGTTTCTTGCAGGAATGGGCCTCGGTGCGCCTGCCACCACCATGGGCGCGCTTTACGGCATTCCTGCCGGTGACAGCCAGAGCGAAACAGGCTGGTATCCGGCGCTGATCCCGACGCAGGCGCGCTTTGCGAGCATCGTCCACGGCTCTCTGCACGAGGCGGGCACGGTCGATCTCGCCGCGGTCGATGACTTCGAGGGCGAAGACTATGCGCGCACGGCTATTCCGGTCGATGGCTGGGACGGTTATGGCGAGACGCAGGCCGACGCCTATCTCTGGACCGCCGAGCTGCCCGAAGGCGCAGAACTGATCGCGAGCGGGAATTTTGCCGAATGGCTGAAAGAGACGGGGCGCAAACCGTGGTCGGGCGCATAGCGTTTTCCTACTCCTTCGCCGGGCATTAGGGTCCGTGCCGCTCTTTCCCGTCGTCTCGCTTTGAACAGCCCGATTACCCTGCGCGAATTTCTGCCCCAGGGGAGTGTTCCACCTGTTCCATCCTGTAGGGTTTCGCACCCTGCCACTGCTTGCCCGAATCACTTGCATATATGGGCAAAACCGCTATGTGCGCCTCCTTCAAAGACACAGATTGCGAGTCCGGCCTGGCGACAAGGGCTGCCAGGGCTGGTCCAATGTGTCCCTGAACAAAGGAGACAAAAATGCCCAAGCTTAAGACCAAGAGCGGTGTGAAGAAGCGCTTCAAGATCACCGCAACCGGCAAGATCAAGCACGGTGTGGCCGGCAAGCGCCACCGCCTGATCAGCCACAACGCGAAGTACATCCGCCAGAATCGCGGCACCACCGTGATCTCCGATGCCGACACCAAGACGATCAAGAAATGGGCCCCTTACGGGCTCGATTGATCGCGATCTAAGGAGACACACACATGCCTCGCATTAAACGCGGCGTTACCACGCGCGCCAAGCACAAGCGGATTTTGGACCAGGCCAAGGGCTATCGCGGTCGCCGCAAGAACACTATCCGTATCGCCCGTCAGGCGGTCGAAAAGGCAGGCCAGTACGCCTACCGCGATCGCAAGATCAAGAAGCGCAACTTCCGCGCTCTTTGGATCCAGCGCATCAACGCGGCTGTCCGCGCTGAAGGCCTGACCTACTCGCAGTTCATGCACGGCGCGAAGCTGGCCGGGATCGAGCTGGACCGCAAGGTCATGGCCGACCTTGCGATGAACGAAGAAGCAGCGTTCAAGACGGTGATTGCACAGGCCAAGGCAGCTCTGCCGGCCTAAGCCGATCCCGCAAGGAAACCCGAACTTCCTCCACGGGACGAACGGGTTACAAGCGAACACAAGCAGGGGCTCCGGTGCGCATCATGCACCGGGGCCCCTCTTGTTTGGCTCATGCGAACCGTTGATCGTGCGCAGGCAGCGGCTTGTAGGAACTCGCCAATTGCCTTGTATCGATGCGACAATTCCGGCACATTCGCGCCATGGGTATGGAGCGGGAACTGCACGGCTATGACGCCGCCAAAGCGATCGGCTTGCCGGGGCCGCGGCACGCGGTGCAGGCGCGCTTCATGGCGCCTCCCGAGCAATTCGAGGGATGCTTCACCACCTTCTACCACCTCGAACTCGACGTTGCCGATGGCGGCGTGGTCGAGGATTACCTCCAGCCCGAATGGGCGAACCTGCGCTTCTTCGGGGGGGAGCTGCCGGCATCATGGCTCGAAGGACACGAGCTGTCCGACGTGCGCTTCACCGCAACCGGCCCCAGTTCGCGTCCGTGCCGCTTTCAACTGGGAACCTCGCGGATGTGGGGGATCGGCTTGCTTCCGCTGGGCTGGGCGCGGTTCCTCGAAGTGGAGGCGGTCGAGTTCGCCAATGCGATGCTCGACGGAGCGCAGCATCCCGCTTTCGCCAAATTCGAATGCTTGTCCGACGTGCTGTGCGATCCCACCGTCGAGCCCGAAGAGCAACTCGGAGTCATTTACGAAACGATGGAGCGCCTGATGCGCCCCAATCGCGACGAGCCCAAGATCAAACGCGTCCACGCCGCGCTGGTTAGCGGCGAGCATCTCGCCGTGAGCGAGCTTGCCGATGCCTGCGGGATGAGCATTCGCACATTGGAGCGGGTCTGCCACCGCTACTTCGGTTTTGCGCCCAAACTGCTGCTGCGCCGCCAGCGCTTCATGCGCAGCCTGTCGAGCTTCATGCTCCATCAGGCGCGCGGCGGCGAGGGGCGCTGGACCGAGGCGATGGACGGCGAGTATCACGACCAGGCGCAATTCACCCGCGAGTTCAGCGAGTTCATGACGATGACGCCGAGCAAATATGCCGCGCTCGAGCACCCCATCCTCGCCTCCTTCATGGAAGCCCGTGCGCGCATCTGGGGTAGCCCCGCGCAAACGCTCGATCTGCCTTCGCGCGATACAGGTGCTGACGAGAGCTAGTCTTCGCGCTTTCGCATAAAACTTGCGATGAAATTGCGGATTGTGCAGGGTTTCCGGCGCGGTCCCGTGCAGGGGGCCACACATACAGGGTTCACAACGCATAGATGCACGCGGTTTCGGGCAATGCGATCACGATCCGCTTCGCGCTGCCAAGCGCGGAGTTGAGCCCCTATGTCACCACCTATTACTGCACCGAAGTCACCACATCGGCCGCCGAGCCGGTGCTCGAGGATTACCTCCATCCCGAATGGGGAAACCTGCGCTTTCTCGGAACCGGCAAGGGAGAATACGCCATAGGCGGCGGCCCGGTAGCAGAGATTCCGGCGCTGTCCGCAACCGGGCCAACCAGCTTTGCGACCCGTTTCCGCCTCAGCTCGGGACGGAATTGGGGTATCGGCCTCCTGCCGCTCGGCTGGGCTTGTCTGATCGACGCACCGGCGAGCGATCATGCCGATCGCGTGGTCGACGGCCTCGTTCACCCGGCCTTTGCCGCCTTCGCGCCGCTTGCAGAGGCGCTTGCCCGAACCGGCGGTGGCTTTGCCGAGGAACTCGCGATCATCGAGGCGCACATGGCGGCGATGATGCCCGCCGAATGTCCGCAGGCCGACGCGATCACCCGCATCAACGCCGCGCTGGTCAATCCGGAGATTGCCAGCGTCGGAGTGCTTGCGGAACGTGTCGGCATGAATGTGCGTTCGCTCGAACGGCTGACCAAGCGTGCCTTCGGTTTTACGCCCAAACTGCTGCTGCGGCGCCAGCGCTTTCTGCGCAGCCTTGCCCAATTCATGCTCGATCCGTCGCTCAAATGGCTTTCGACGCTCGACTACCAATATCACGACCAGGCGCATTTCGTGCGTGATTTCAAGCGGTTCATGGGTATGAGTCCGAGCGCCTATGCCAAGCTCGACAAGCCGTTTCTGGTCGCTGCGGCGCGCGCGCGGATGGCGATTGCGGGTGAGGCGATGCAGGCGTTGCATGATCCGTCGGCCACCGACGGCTGACTTCACCCGATTCCCGCTTTGCATGTAGCGCCAATAGACGCTAGCGGACCCGCTCACCCAAGCAGGCCCTGACAATGACCGAATTGACCGACCAGAAACAGACAACACTCGCCGCGATTGCCGCCGCGACCACGCTCGATGCGCTCGAGGAACAGCGCGTCGGCGCGCTCGGCAAGAAGGGCTGGGTTAGCCTCGCGCTCAAGACGCTGGGCCAGATGAGCCCCGACGAGCGCAAGGATGCCGCTCCCGCCATTCAGGCCGTGCGCGCCGAAGTCGCCGATGCGCTCGATGCGCGCAAGACGGCGCTCGAGACCGCCGCGCTCGAAGCGCAGCTCGCAAGCGAGACGATCGACCTCACCCTGCCGCCGCCCGCTGCGGCGAAAGGATCGATCCACCCCGTCAGCCAGGTGATGGATGAATTGGCGGAGATCTTCGCCGATCTCGGCTTCGCAGTCGCCACCGGGCCTGAGATCGAGGACGACTGGCACAATTTCACCGCGCTCAACATGGACGAGAGCCATCCGGCACGCGCGATGCACGATACGTTCTATTTCCCTGACAAGTCCGCTGACGGCGGGGAAATGCTGCTGCGCACGCACACCTCGCCGGTGCAGATCCGCTCGATGAAAGATCAGGGCGCGCCGATCCGCATCATTGCGCCGGGCCGCGTCTATCGCAGCGACAGCGATGCGACTCACACTCCGATGTTCCATCAGGTCGAAGGTCTGGTCGTGGACCGCGACATCCACCTCGGCCACCTCAAGTGGACGCTCGAAACCTTCTTCAAGGCGTTCTTCGAGCGCGAGGATATCGTCCTGCGCCTGCGCCCCTCCTACTTCCCCTTCACCGAGCCTTCGGTCGAGGTCGATGTGGGCTATTCCAATGAAGGCGACCGCCGCGTAGTTGGCGGGCACGGCGATGCCGAAGGGCACGACTGGATGGAACTGGGCGGCAGCGGGATGGTGAATCGCCGCGTGCTCGAAATGGCGGGCGTCGATCCGGACGAATATCAGGGCTTTGCTTTCGGTCTGGGGATCGACCGCATTGCCATGCTCAAATACGGGATGAATGATTTGCGCGCCTTCTTCGACGGCGATCCGCGCTGGCTGCAGCACTATGGCTTCTCACCCTTTGATCAACCGACGCTTTCGGGCGGCGTAGGAGTGCGGCCATGAAGTTTTCGCTGACCTGGCTCAAGGATCACCTCGAAACCGGGGCGAGCCTGCAAGAGATTCTCGACACGCTGAATGCCATCGGGCTGGAAGTCGAAGGGGTGGAAGACCCTGCGACCAGCCTTGCCGGCTTCCGCGTTGCCAAGGTGCTTACCGCCGCGCCGCACCCCGATGCCGACAAGCTGCAGGTGCTCACCGTCGACACCGGAGAAGGCGATCCGCTGCAAGTCGTCTGCGGCGCGCCCAATGCGCGGGCAGGGATGAAGGGCGTACTCGGCCTGCCGGGTGCGGTTGTCCCCTCGAACGGGATGGAACTGCGCAAGAGCGCGATCCGCGGCGTCGAATCAAACGGCATGATGTGCTCGGTGCGCGAGCTGGAGCTGGGCGAGGATCACGACGGGATCATCGAACTGCCCGATGATGCGCCGGTTGGTTCGAGCTTTGCCGATTATCACGGCGCATCGCCGGTGATCGACGTGGCCATCACGCCGAACCGCCCCGATTGCATGGGCGTCTATGGCGTTGCGCGTGACCTCGCGGCCGCGGGGCTTGGGACGCTGAAGCCGATTGCGATGCCGCAATTCAGCGCAAGCGGCGCTTGCCCGGTCGAAATCCGCACCGACGATGCCGAAGGCTGCCCGGCCTTCTATGGCCGCGTGGTGAAGGGCGTGAAGAACGGTCCTTCGCCCGACTGGCTGCAACAGCGGCTCACGAGCGCGGGCCAGCGGCCGATCTCGCTGCTGGTCGATCTCACCAACTATCTGATGCTGGCTTTTGGCCGTCCGGCGCATGTCTATGACCTAGCGAAGCTTTCGGGCGCGGTTGTTGCGCGGCGCGCGAAGGATGGCGAGCAGGTGCTGGCGCTCAACGAAAAAACCTACACGCTCGACGAGAGCATGGTGGTGATCGCCGACGACAATGAAGTGCACGACGTTGCCGGTATTATGGGCGGCGAGAATTCGGGCGTGCAGCCTGAAACGACCGACGTGCTGCTCGAAATCGCCTATTTCAATCCGGCGCGCATCGGTGTGACCGGGCGCAAGCTGGGCCTTGCTTCGGATGCGCGCACACGCTTCGAACGCGGGGTTGATCCGGCCTTCCTCGAAGATGGCCTCGATCTGCTTACCGGCCTCATCGTCGAACTGGCAGGCGGCAGTGCGAGCGAGATGACGCGCGCCGGTTCGCCGCCGAGCGAAGCCAAAATCGTCGCCTTCGACACCGCTCTGACCGCGCGTCTGGGCGGCGTGGAAGTGCCTGCCGACGAACAGAAGCGTATCCTCGAAAGCCTCGGCTTCACCGTTTCGGGTGATTGGCCAAAGAACGGAAACGTGACTTGCCCGCTGCGTCGCCACGACATCGAAGGCCCCGCCGATCTGGTCGAGGAAGTCGTGCGTATCCACGGGCTCGACAAGGTTGAAAGCGTTGCTCTGCCGCGTGTCGAAGGCGTTGCGCGCCCGACGGCGACTCCGCAGCAGCTCATGGAGCGCAAACTGCGCCGTGCAGCGGCAGGCAGCGGCCTGGATGAGGCGATCACCTGGTCGTTCCTGCCCGTAGATGCCGCCGAGCATTTCACGGCCACCGACGATCTGTGGGTGCTCGACAATCCGATCAGCGAAGACATGAAGGCCATGCGCCCCTCGCTCATTCCGGGCCTGCTGATCGCGGCCAAGCGCAGCGCGGATCGCGGCGCGGGCGCGACCCGGCTGTTCGAACTGGGACGGCGCTATTTCCGTGGGCCGGGTGGCATGAGCGACGAGCGCCCGACATTGGGCGCTGTGCTCGCAGGCGAGAAGACCCCGCGCGGCTGGGCATCGGGCAAGGCGCAGGCGTTCGACGCCTATGACGCAAAGGCTGCGGCGCTCACCCTGCTCGAAGCGGCAGGTGCTCCGGTTGCGAACCTGATGGTGATGGGCGAGGCGGGACCGCAGTTCCACCCGGGCCAATCGGCCACCCTGCGGCTCGGGCCCAAGAATGTGCTCGCACGCTTCGGCATGGTGCATCCGGCAACGCTCAAGGCGTTTGACATGGACGGGCCGGTTGCAGCGGTAGAGCTGTTCCTTGATGCAATCCCCGCGAAGAAGGCCGGCAAGGGCCCGGTCAGCTTCGCACGCCCTGGCTTCACGCCGCCCGCGCTGCAAGCGGTGACGCGCGATTTCGCTTTCCTCGTCCCTGCAGAGCTTGCGGCAGAGGACCTGCTCAAAGCGGTGCGCGGATCGGACAAGGCGAACATCACCGCCGCGCGCGTGTTCGACGTGTTCACCGGCCAGGGTGTGCCCGAAGGCAAGAAGTCGATCGCCATCGAGGTGACGCTGCAGCCGCAGGACAAGAGCTACAAGGACGCCGACCTCAAGGCGATTGCCGAGAAGGTCGTGGCAGGAGCGGCAAAACTGGGAGCGGAGTTGCGCGGATGAAGACGGCATTTGTAACCGGAGCCACGGCAGGGATCGGCGAAGCCACGGTGCGCGCGCTGGTCGCAGGCGGCTGGCGCTGCGTCGCGACGGGTCGCCGCAAGGAACGGCTCGATGCGCTGGTCGCGGAACTGGGCGCGGACAAGGTCTGTCCCGCGGTGTTCGACGTGCGCGACGAAGCGGCAATGGATGCCGCGATTGCGGGCCTGCCCGAAGACTTCGCCGCGATTGATCTGCTGGTGAACAACGCCGGGCTCGCACAGGGTCTTGCGCCTGCGCAGAAAGCGAGCCTCGACGACTGGCAGACCATGATCGACACCAATGTGACGGCCATGGTCAAGCTGACCCGCAAGCTGCTGCCCGGCCTGATCGAGCGCAAGGGCGCGATCATCGCCATCGGTTCGGTCGCGGGCAATTACATCTATCCGGGCGGTAATGTTTATGCCGGATCCAAGGCTTTCGCGAACCACTTTACGCTGGCTCTACGCGCAGACCTGCATGGCACTGGCGTTCGCGTGACCAGCATCGAGCCGGGCATGGTCGAAACCGAGTTCACTCTCGTGCGCACCGGCAGCCAAGAGGCTTCGGACGACCTCTATCGCGGCGCAAACCCGATGACGGGTGAGGACATCGCCATGATGATCAAATGGGTCGCCGAATTGCCCCCGCACCTTAACATCAACCGGCTCGAACCGATGCCGGTCAATCAGGACTTCGCCGGCTTCCGCGTCGCGCGCGACTAATCACCTTTATGACTTCAAACCGCCGCACTTTCGCGATCATCTCGCACCCTGACGCGGGTAAGACCACGCTCACCGAAAAGCTGCTGCTGCAAGGCGGCGCGATCCACCTGGCGGGTGAGGTCAAGGCGCGAGGGCAGGCGCGGCGTGCTCGTTCGGACTGGATGAAGATCGAGCAGCAGCGCGGTATCTCGGTCACGTCCTCGGTGATGACGTTCGAGAAGGACGGGACGATCTTCAACCTTCTCGATACACCGGGCCACGAAGACTTCTCCGAAGACACCTACCGCACGCTGACGGCAGTCGACAGCGCGGTGATGGTGATCGACGTCGCCAAAGGCATCGAAAGCCAGACCAAGAAGCTTTTCGAGGTCTGTCGCCTGCGCAATGTGCCGATCATCACCTTCGTTAACAAGGTCGATCGCGAGGGACGCTCGCTGTTTGAGATTCTCGATGAAGTCGCCGATGCGCTCGCCCTCGACGTCAGCCCGCAAAGCGCGCCGCTGGGCATGGGCGGGCTGTTCACCGGCGTGCTCGACTTCTCCGACGACACCGTTGCCAAGCCCGAAGGCCCGTCCAAGGAATATCGCGGTACGCGTGAACCGCTGGGCGAACTTACCGGCGATCTGGCCGAAGAGATCGAACTGGTGCGCGAAGGCTATCCCGAGTTTGACCTCGAAGCCTATCGCAACGGCGACCTCACGCCGGTCTTCTTCGGCTCCGCGCTCAAGAATTTCGGGGTCGAGGAACTGATTGCAGCGCTCGACCGCTGGGCTCCGCCGCCGCGTCCGCAGCCTGCGGGCGAGGAACAGATCAGCCCGGATCGCGATGAAGTGACCGGCTTCATCTTCAAGGTTCAGGCCAATATGGACCCCAACCACCGCGACCGCATCGCCTTCATGCGGCAGGTGTCGGGCACGTTCAAACGCGGCATGAAGCTGACGCCGAGCGGCTTGGGCAAGCCGATTGCGGTCCACTCGCCGATCCTGTTCTTCGCGCAAGACCGCGAGATTGCCGATACCGCCGAGGCGGGTGACATCATTGGTATTCCCAATCACGGCACCTTGCGCGTGGGCGATACCCTGTCCGAGAAGGACCAGATCCGCTTTACCGGCCTGCCGAACTTTGCGCCTGAAATCCTGCGCCGCGTGCAGCTCAAGGACCCGACCAAGACCAAGCAATTGCGCAAGGCGCTCGACGATCTGTCCGAAGAAGGCGTGATCCAGGTCTTTTATCCCGAGATCGGCGCGCAGCACATTGTCGGTGTGGTCGGCCAGCTCCAGCTCGACGTGCTCGTTTCGCGGCTGTCGGCGGAATACAAGGTCGAAGCCGGCCTTGAAGCCTCGCCCTTTGCCACCGCGCGGTGGGTCAAGGGGGATGCCAAGGCGCTTGCCGACTTCGAAAGCTTCAACCGCGCCAATCTGGCGCGGGACCGCGATGGCGACCTCGTCTTCATGGCAAAGAGCCCGTGGGACGTGAACTATCAGGTCGAGAAGAACCCCGATCTTACCTTTAGCGCGACCAAGGAAAGATAGGTCACGCTGGCGCTTGCAGGGCGCGCAACTACGCGGCAAAGCGTGGGCATGACCGTATCAGGCCCCACTTCGCAGACCTTCATTTCACAGCGTCTCAAGCTCAATTACTTCGACTGGGCGCAGACCGAGGCTGACCGCGAGAAGCCGCCGCTGGTGCTGGTTCACGGCGGACGCGACCATGCGCGCAGCTGGGACTGGACGGCGGAAATCCTGTCGCGGGACTATCATGTCGTCGCGATGGACCACCGCGGTCATGGCGACAGCGACTGGGTGTCGGACGGCAATTATAACGTCAACGACATGGTCTATGACCTTGCGCAGCTGATCCATCAGCTCGGGCGCGGGCCGGTGACCATCGTCAGCCACTCGATGGGCGGCAATGTCTCGCTACGCTATACGGGCATGTTCCCCGACATGGTGACCAAGCTGGTCGCTATCGAGGGGCTCGGCCCAAGCCCCAAGGTGCGCGCCGAGCAGCGCGCTACCCCGTTCCCTAAGCGCATGCGCGAATGGATCGAAAAGAAGCGCAAGGCGGCGGGGCGCATCCCGCGCCGGTATGACAGCATCGAATCCGCATTCGAACGAATGATCGAAGAAAACGCCTATCTCACCCGCGAGCAGGCGCGCCATCTGACCGTCCACGGTGTGACCCGCAACGAGGACGGCACTTACAGCTGGAAGTTCGACCCGCATCTCAACGTGTGGCAGGTCGAAGATGTCGCCGACGAATTCGTCGCCGAGATATGGAAGGCGATCTCATGCCCGACCTTGCTGCTTTACGGCGCGGATAGCTGGGCATCGAATCCCGAAAAGGACGGGCGGATCGAGCATTTCAGCACTGCCGAGGTGATCGAGTTCGAAAAGGCCGGGCACTGGCTCCATCATGACCAGTTCGACCGCTTCATCACCGTGCTGAAGGATTTCCTCAAAGACTAGGAGAGGCGCGATATGGCCGAGTTTTTCGATGCGCTGGGCGACAAACATGTCGCCATGATCGGGAAGCAACCGGTGTTCTTCGTTGCGACCGCAGCGAGCGATGGCCGTATCAACCTCAGCCCCAAGGGCTATGACGCCTTTCGCGTCCTGTCGCCGACGCGGGTCGCCTACCTTGATCTGGGCGGTTCGGGCAACGAGACCCATGCCCATGTGACCGCCGATCAGCCCGACTACGGCCGCATCACGATCATGTTCTGCAATTTCGAACAGCCTGCGCTGATTCTGCGAATATATGGCCGTGCGAAGCCGGTGCTGCCGCAGGATGCGGAATGGGACGGACTTGCCGCGCACTTCACAATGATGCCCGGCACGCGGCAGATCTTCGATATCACGGTCGAAAGCGTGCAGACTTCTTGCGGTTATGGCGTGCCCTTCATGAGCTTCGAGGCCGAGCGGGAGACTCTCAAAAAGCACCATGGCAACAGCGATCCGGCTGAATGGGAAGCCAAGACGGCTTCGCGCACGACCAGCATCGATGGCCTGCCTACCCGCGCCTCCACGCGTTATATTGCGGGCGAGTAGATTCCGGTGTCAGAAGATAACAATCTGCGCGCTTGATACGGATATAAACGTAGCTACCTGCTCAAATTGTAACCAAAAGATTAAAAAATAGGCACGTCTTTTTGTGCAGGTGCGAAGAATGTGCCTGAATCCTGTGTGACAAAGCCGTTTCAGAAAAATGGCACGCTCCTTGCTCCCCTGACCGAAGCCGGATGAGCCGGCATAGCCAAAGGGGGCACGGATGAAGTTCATCATCGCCATCATAAAACCATTCAAGCTCGATGAGGTCCGCGAAGCGCTGGGCTCCATCGGGGTCGCCGGGATGACTGTTTCCGAAGTCAAAGGCTTCGGTCGCCAAAAGGGCCAGACCGAGATTTATCGCGGGGCCGAATATTCCACCAACATGCTGCCCAAGGTGAAACTCGAAATCGCCGCCAGCGACGACATCGCTGCGCAGGTGGTCGAGACGATCCAGCAGACTGCCAACACCGAAGCCATCGGGGACGGAAAGATTTTCGTGCTCGACCTCGCTTCGGCGACGCGCATTCGCACCGGTGAAGCCGGCGAAACCGCACTCTAAAGGGGACAAGTTCCATGAATAAGAGAATTCTGACACTTGCCGCCTTTGCCATCGGCACGGCGGCGATTGCGCATCCGGCCCTCGCCGCGACTCCGGAAGTCGTGGAAGTTGTCGAAGCTGCAGCCGAAGTTGCCGAGCCGGCAACCGGCGTCGTTTCCGACGGCACCGCCTACATCTTCAACACGCTGCTGTTTCTCATCGGCGGCTTCCTGGTGATGTGGATGGCTGCGGGCTTTGCGATGCTCGAAGCAGGCCTCGTCCGCGCCAAGAACACCTCGACCCAGTGTCTCAAGAACATCGGCCTTTATTCGATTGCCGGTTTGATGTTCTGGGTCATCGGCTACAACATCGCCTATCCGTTTGGCGGCGAAGCGTCTTCGGCGCTGTTCGGCATGGCGGGTACGATCTACCCGATGCAGGACGTTGGCGCGGCTGACCTTGATACCGGCTATTCGGTAGCATCCGACTGGTTCTTCCAGATGGTGTTCTGTGCCACCACCGCCTCGATCGTTTCGGGGACGCTGGCTGAACGTATCAAGATCGTTCCGTTCTTCATCTTCGTGACCGTTCTGACCGCCGTGATCTATCCGGTTGTCGTGAGCTGGGAATGGGGTGGCGGCTACCTCGACACCGAATGGGGCTTTAGCGACTTCGCTGGTTCGACCCTCGTTCATTCGACCGGTGGCTGGGCTGCTCTGGTTGGCGCGCTGATCCTTGGTGCACGTTCGGGCCGCTATGGCGCCGACGGCAAGGTCAACGTCTTCCCGGGTTCAAACATCCCGCTCGCAACGCTGGGTACTTTCATCCTGTGGCTCGGCTGGTTCGGCTTCAACGGCGCATCGCAGCTTGCCATGGGCACTGTGGGTGACGTGTCGGACGTGTCGAAGATCTTCGTCAACACCAACATGGCCGCCTGTGCCGGCGTGGTTGTCGCGATCATCCTGACGCAGGTCATGTACAAGAAGGCTGACGTTACCATGGCGCTCAACGGCGCACTGGCCGGCCTTGTTGCGATCACCGCTGAACCGCTTGCTCCCACCGTTGGCCAGTCGATCGTGATCGGCGGCGTTGGCGGCGTGATCGTCGTGTTCGCTGTCCCGATGCTCGACAAGTTCAAGATCGACGATGTTGTCGGCGCCATTCCGGTCCACCTGATGGCCGGTATCTGGGGCACGCTGATCGTTGCCTGGGCTGGCGATGCAACCTTCCTCGGCCAGCTGGTCGGCGTATTGCTCACGATGGCCTGGGTCAGCATCGCATCAGCTGCCGTCTGGTTCGCTCTCAAGTACACCATCGGCCTGCGTCCGACGGAAGAAGAAGAGATGGCCGGTATGGACCACGTTGAGATCGGCGTGGAAGCCTATCCCGAATTCGCTCGAACCTAAGAGCGCACACAGTTTGGTGGGGGGAGGCTCTCTCTCTTCTCCCCTCTCCCCGCCAAAAGACGTTCCTCCTGCGAACGAACAAACTTACGAAGGCCGGAGCGGTGTGACCGTTCCGGCCTCTTTTTTGTGTTTCATGAGGCCGACCCGGGCGTGCGTCCCCGGCGATGCTCCTTCGCTACGCCACGCGCCGTTGCAGCGGGAGCCAGATCGGAACGCTTGATGCTGCACCTGCGAAGGAAGTTGACAAAGCCGACACGCTGTCAGCCGTGTTTTCGCGGTGCATTGCACTGAAACAGTTCAGGTAATCGGCAAAAAGGCGAAGTTGACACTTCTGCCGGAATTCCCGCGAAAACCACGCTTTCAAAGAACCTTCCCCCCACACACCCATGCCGGTAAGCAGCCGAGTAGGAAAGTTCTTCGCAGCCGGGTGTGGCTTACTTCTCGCTGGCCTTGATAAAGTCCGCGCAGCGTTCGCCGATCATGATGCTCGGCGCATTGGTGTTGCCGCTGACGATCTTGGGCATCACGCTTGCATCGGCGATCCACAGGCCATCGAGCCCGCGCACCTTCAATTGCGGGTCCACCACCGATGCCTCGTCCGATCCCATCCGGCAGGTGCCGACTGGGTGATAGACCGTGTCGGCGCGGTTGCGGATCAGCTCGTCGAGCGCGGCATCGTCGTCGAGATCGATCGGGTGACGATCGGTGGGACCGAAAGCCTGCAGAGCGGGCGCATCGGCAATCCGGTGAGACAGGCGCACGCCTGCGCGCATGACCGCCATATCGCGCTCATCGTCGAGGAAGTTGGGATCGATCACCGGAGCGGCAGCCGCATCGCCCGAGCCGAGCCGCACCGTGCCGCGACTCTCGGGCCGCAGCACGCAGGCATGGAGCGAGAAGCCATGCGCATTCACACGCTCTCGTCCGTGATCCTCAAGCACGGCGGGCACAAAGTGCCACTGCACATCGGGTGCAGGCGCGCCGTCGGTCACCGTCCAGAAGCCCCCGCCTTCGGCGAAACAGGTTGTCATCGCACCCTTGCGCTCACGCCGGTGCTGGAAGATCGCGCCCGCCATCTTGAGCGTGCCCTTGAGCGTCCCGCCCATCGGCACATCGCTCTGCGTTTCCCAGCCGGAGACGTAATCGATGTGATCCTGCAAATCGGAACCGACGGCGGGTTTGTCGAGCACGACCTCGATGCCGTTCTGCTTGAGATGTTCGGCAGGGCCGATGCCGGACAGCATCAGGATCTGCGGGGAATTGAACGCACCGGCGGACAGGATTACGCCGCGCCGGGCATAGATCATTTCCGAACGGTTGCGCCCTGTGCGCACCATGACCCCGGTAACCCGCCCCTGTTCGACGACCAGCTTTTCGACCAGCGTGTTGGTGCGGATGGCGAAATTGCCCTGCTCGCGGATGGGTTCGACATAGGCGCGCGCCGCAGACCAGCGCTCACCGTCGCGCTGGGTTACCTGGTAGAGGCCAAAGCCGTCCTGCCGCTCACCGTTAAAGTCGTCGTTGCGGCGCAGCTGGAGTTCGGCTGCGGCCTCGACGAAAGCCTCGCTGGCGGGATTGGGAGAGACCTGGTTCGAAACGAACAGCGGCCCGCCTTCGCCGTGATAGTCGTCTGCCCCACGCTCGTTCGCCTCGGCCTTGCGGAAATAGGGCAGCACGTCGTCATAGGCCCAACCTGTGCAGCCCATCGCCGCCCAATTGTCGTAATCCCATGCATTGCCGCGAATATAGACCATCGCGTTGATTGCCGAGGACCCGCCGAGGCCGCGGCCGCGCGGTTGATAGCCCACGCGCCCGTTAAGTCCCTTTTGCGGCACGGTTTCGTATTTGTAATTCGACGAATTGCGGATGAAGGGCATGAAGCCCGGAGTCTTGATCAAGACATTGTCGTTGCGTCCGCCCGCCTCAAGCAAGCAAACGCGGCGTGTTCCGTCGACGGCCAAACGTCCGGCAACCGCGCTGCCGCCGCTGCCACCACCGATGACGATATAATCAAAGCTCTCCATGGTCTCTCCCTTTGGCAGAGAGACTAGGCAGCTTGGCCGGGGCTTTCAATCGGGTTTCTGGGAGCAACCGAAATTGCATCCCCGCCGGTGCGTTCCTGCCAGCGTTGCCGGATCATGTCGGAGGTTTCGCGGCTGCCGTCATGGCTCCAGCCGGGCTCGCGCAGGAGATAGGACAGCTTGTGCTTCCACGGCGCTCGCCAGATGTCGCCGATCATGCCGATCCATTCATGGAACACCGACCACAGCAGGTTGAAGCTGCCCAATTGCTTGACGATACCATAACGGATTTTCTCGTCGTCACGCTCGGCCTCGAATGTGCCGAACAGTCTGTCCCAGATGATGAAGACGCCTGCATAATTGCGGTCGAGATAGCGCGGATTGGTGGCGTGGTGGACGCGGTGGTGGCTCGGCGTGTTCATCACCGCTTCGAACCAGCGCGGCATGCGGTCGATCGCTTCGGTGTGGATCCAGAACTGGTAGATCAGGTTGAAGCCCGCGACGATTGCCAGCATCGCCGGATGGAAACCGAGCAGGACGAGCGGCACGGCAAACAACAGTCCGAAAGTGAAGGAACCGGTCCACGTCTGGCGCAGCGCAGTCGAGAGATTGTAGTGCTGCGAGGAATGGTGGTTCACATGTGCTGCCCACATCCAGCGGATGCGGTGTCCGGCGCGGTGGACCCAGTAATATTTGAGATCGTCGAGCACGAAAGCGACCGGCCACGCCCACCACACGGCCCACCACTCGGCTCCAAAATCGAACAGCCGATACTCATAGGCTTCGATGAAGAGGTATGCCGCAAAGCCACCGAACAGGGCCCCCGCAACGGTCGAGCCCAGCCCGAAGGCGAGGCTCACCAGCGTATCCATCGGCTCATAGGCTTCGGGCCGTTTCAGGCGCGACCAGACCATTTCCGCCAGCACGGCGATGACGAAAAGCGGCACGGCATAAACGGTGGGTGAAAAATCGGGCATGATTGCGACTATAGCCTGTTGATCGCGTCGGCCCAATATGCCGGATCGTCGATGGACAGTCGCACCGCTCCGAAGCGCGCTTCTGCGGTATCGACGACAAGCCCGTCGACCTCCTCGCGCACTGCGGCGCTGCGGGTGAGAACGCGTCCGGCAAAACGATTGCCGTGGCGCTTGATGACCATGATCCGGCCATCGGCATCGCGTGCCAGCGCCGCCGTGCCGTCGCGGGCAATCGACACACGCTGCGCGTCAAACCCCTCTTCCACCTCGCCCGCGCAGGCCTGCACTTGCGCCTCGTCAGCCAGTCGCGGCTTGCCGCCCACCTTGAGCGCGCGCGCCACGAAATACAGCGCGAGAATGGCGATCAGCGAGCCGCCGGTTTGAAGAAAGAGAGCTTGGGCATCCATGCGCGGGGAGGATTGGCACGGCTCGCGATTTGCGGCAAGCAGGTGTCAAGGAGACACCCATGACATTGACCCGCAAAATGCTTGCCGCTGCCGCCACAGGCGCTGTGCTTCTGGCAAGCGCGCCACTGACCGCAGACAATCATTCCGCCCCCGACCCCATCGCCGTGGTCGAAGCCGAGGCAGACCGCACCGAGCGGGTCGCGCAGCAATTGTGGGAATTTGCTGAGCTCGGCTATCTCGAAACGCGGTCTTCGGGCCTGATGCAGGCAGAGCTTGAAGCCGAAGGTTTCCGGCTGGAGCAGGGAATTGCCGATATCCCCACCGCTTTCATGGCGGAATGGGGTGAGGGCGGTCCGGTGATCGCCATCCTCGCCGAAATGGACGCGCTGCCCGGCATCAACCAGTCAGGGCTCGCGACCCGCGATCCTGTCGATGGCAAGGGCGCAGGCCATGCCTGCGGACACAATCTGTTCGGCGCAGGCTCGCTGACGGCCGCGATTGCGGTCAAGAACTGGCTTGAGGAAACCGGCACGCCCGGGCGCATCCGTCTCTACGGCACGCCTGCCGAAGAGGGCGGCTCGGGCAAGGTCTATATGACGCGCGCCGGGCTGTTCAACGATGTCGATATCGCGATCCACTGGCATGCCGATGACGAAAACAGCGCTGCGGCTCGCACCAGCCTTGCCAACCGTTCGGCCAAGTTCCGCTTCACCGGCATCTCTGCTCACGCAGCCGGTGCACCCGAGCGCGGGCGCAGCGCGCTCGACGGTGTCGAGGCGATGAACATGATGGCGAACATGATGCACGAGCACATGCCCCAGCAGGCGCGCATGCACTATGTCATCACCAGCGGAGGCGAGGCGCCCAATGTCGTGCCCGACTTCGCCGAAGTGTTCTACTACGTGCGCCACCCCGATCCCAAGGGCGTCGAGGAAATCTGGGACCGTCTCGAAAATGCCGCGCGCGGTGCGGCGATGGGCACGGGCACGCAGGTGGAGTGGGAGATCATCCACGGCAACAACCCGCTGCTGGTTAATGACGCTTTGCAAAGAGTGATGCAGGCCAAGCTCGAAATGGTTGGCGGGGTCGAATACACCGAGGAAGAGCGAGCCTGGGCCGAGGAACTGTCGGCGTCTCTGGGCGATGCTGCCCAGCCGCTCGAAAATGCGGCGAAGATCGAGCCCTATACGCGCAGTCTCGGCTATGGCTCGACCGATGTCGGGGATGTGTCATGGGCCACGCCGACTGTCGGCGTGCGCACAGCGACCTGGGTTCCGGGAACGAGCGCACACAGCTGGCAGGCGGTGGCGGCAAGCGGTCACTCGATCGGCCACAAGGGCGCGCAGGTCGCAGCCAAGGCGATGACGCTGATGGCGGTCGAGCTCTACACCAACCCCGAGCTGCGGGCGCAGGCACGGGCGGAATTCGACGCGGCCCGCGGACCCGATTACGTCTATCGCTCCCTGCTGGGCGATCGTGACCCGCCGCTCGATTACCGCCAGTAACCGAGACTATCCGCTCGTAAGCGGAGCGCGAATCAGCGCGCGGCAAACATATCGAGCATCGGGCGAACCGGGCTGACATCATAGCCCGCCGCTTGTGCGGCTTGCGCGATCTCATCGGGGTTTTTGCCGAGCTTTGCCTGCGCCAGCGCCCAGAGCAGCGTCGAGCGCGTGCCCGTGCGGCAATAGGCGAGCACGCGGCCTTCGGCGCCGTCGAGCGCCTTGATCATCTCGTCGACCTGCGGCTCGCTAAAGCCGGAGCGGCCGATCGGGATCGCGCAATAATCAAGCCCGGCCTCTTTCGCAGCAGCTTCGATCACATCGCCTTGCGGAGCGTCGGGATCTTCGCCGTCGGGACGATTGTTGATTACGAGGGTCACACCAGCCGCCTTGGCTTCCCCGATTTCGTCGAATCCGATCTGCGGGCTAGCCATGATCGTGTCGTTGAGGGTACGGAAATCGGCCATCTGCGTTACTCCCGGATTGGTGCCGTCTCGCTCAGTAAATGGCGCTATGGTCGCCGGGTTACAAGGTGGAGATGGGACGTTTCGACTATCCAAAATGTCACATTTTTGCGCGATAAGCGCTTTGTAGGTTAAATCATTCGCATAGCGGCCCTTTGTGCGCTATGTATTCGCCTTGGAATGAGAATCCCGGAAGAGCGGATTCTTTTTTGTTGCTGGTTATGGCTCGTTGTCCACCGTGCCGGCGTTTGGAAATCGGGCAGCCATTTAGGGTACGTACTGAGTTATGGGATACGACAGGGGACGTCGCCGCGGACGGGACAAGCGGGACGGTTTCGGCGAAGACAATTTTGATCCATTTGGCGGCGGTGACGGATTCCCGCCCCCTTCGGACTATGGCAACGACCGTGGCGGCGATCGCTTCGGTGGTGGTGACCGGCACGGTGGCGGCGGCTACGGCGGCGGCGACCGGCACGGCGGTGGCGGCTTCGGCGGCGGCCCGCGCGGCGGAGGCGGCGGTGGTCGTCCCGGCGGTGGCGGTGGCGGCGGTTTCAACCGCATGCCCGCTCAGGTCGTCGGCACCGGCAAGGGCGTCGTAAAGTTCTTCAACGGCCAAAAGGGCTTTGGCTTCATCCAGCAGGAAACTGGCGGCGAAGACGTCTTCGTTCATATCAGCGCGGTTGAGCGTGCGGGTCTTGAAGGCCTGGCCGAAGGTCAGGAACTCGAATTCAACCTGGTCGACCGCGGTGGCAAGATCTCCGCGCAGGACCTTCAGGTTGTCGGCGACGTAATCGCTGCGCCGCAGGCCGGCGGCCCGCCCAAGCGCGAGCTTACCGGCGAAAAGGCTACCGGAACGGTGAAATTCTTCAATGCAATGAAGGGCTTCGGCTTCCTCGTGCGTGACGATGGCCAGCCGGACGCATTCGTACACATTAGCGCGGTTGAACGCTCGGGCCTGTCCTCGATCAACGAAGGCGAACGTTTCGAGTTCGACCTCGAAGTCGATCGACGAGGCAAGCATTCTGCGGTCAATCTGGTGCCGGTTCAGGAGTAATCCCGCGCATCATATCCGGCCGTTTGACCAAGCTTGCGAGCGGCCCTATTTCAAACCGAATGGCGGCTCGTGATTGAGCCGCCATTTGTTTTTGTTTTGCACTTCATTTCAGGATTTCCACTATGTCGATTTCGCCACTCATGCCTGTCTATCCGCGCTGTGGTGTTCGGCCCGTGCGAGGCGAACACTGCCATCTGATCGACGAAGACGGCACGCGCTATCTCGATTTTGCGAGCGGGATCGCTGTGAACCTGCTGGGCCATTCGCATGAGGGCTTGATCTCGGCGATCCAGAAACAGGCTGCAGAGCTGATGCACGTCTCGAATCTCTACGGCAGTCCGCAGGGTGAAAAACTTGCCCAGCAACTGGTCGATGCGACCTTTGCCGACACCGTGTTCTTCACCAATTCGGGCGCCGAAGCAGTGGAAGGCGCGATCAAGGCCGCGCGCGCCTATCACCAGAACGCCGGTGACGAAGGTGATTCGGAACGATTCGAGCTGATCACCTTCTCGAATGCCTTCCACGGCCGCACGATGGCGACGATCAGCGCTTCGAACCAGACCAAGATGCACCACGGCTTCTCGCCGCTGCTCGCCGGCTTCAAATATGCCGAATTCGACGATCTGGAATCGGCCAAGGCGCTGATGGGGCCTAAGACCGCAGGTTTTCTGGTTGAGCCGATCCAGGGCGAGGGCGGCATCCGCCCGGCTTCGCAGGCCTTCATGCAGGGCCTGCGCGATCTTGCCGACGAGCATGATCTGATGCTCGTGCTCGACGAGGTTCAATGCGGCGTGGCGCGAACGGGCAAATTCTACGCCTACGAACACTACGGCATCAAACCCGATATTCTGGCGACCGCAAAGGGTCTGGGGGGAGGTTTCCCGCTGGGCGCAGTGCTGGCGACCGAGAAAGCGGCGCGCGGGATGACTTTCGGAACGCACGGTTCGACCTATGGCGGCAACCCGCTCGCCATGGCCGCCGGCAGCGCGGTCATGGATGCCGTCGCCAATCCGGAATTTCTCGCCGAAGTCACCGAAAAGGGCGAGCGGATCCGCACGCGTCTCGAACAGTTCATCGGGAATTATCCCGAACTCTTCGAACTCGTCCGCGGACAGGGCCTGATGCTGGGGGTCAAGATGAAGGTCGAAAGCCGCCCCTTCTTCGTGCACCTGCGTGACAACCATCAGCTGCTGACTGTGGCTGCCGGCGATCAGACGCTGCGCGTCCTGCCTCCGCTTGTTGTCGGCGATGCCGAGATCGACGAGTTCTTCGACAAGCTTTCGGCAGGTGCTGCGAGCTTTACCATTCCAGAGGACGCGTGATGGCAGGGACCGAACAATTCCGGCACTTCCTCGATTTGAGCGATGCCGGAGCCGACGGCATTGCTGCGATGATTGCCGATGCGCTCGACCGCAAGGCGGCGCGCAAGACATGGGCAAAGGGCAGCGCCGATACCGACCGCCCGCTTGAAGGGCGGGTGTTGGCGCTGGTGTTCGAGAAAAACTCGACCCGCACGCGCGTCAGCTTCGATATCGCCATGCGGCAGTTGGGAGGTTCGGTCCTCATCCTCGATGCGGGCTCGAGCCAGCTTGGTCGGGGCGAGTCGATCGCCGACACGGCGCGCGTCCTCAGTCGCATGGTCGATGCCATCATGTTGCGGACCGATGATCATGCGAAGATCGAGGAAATGGCGCGTCACGCGACGGTTCCCGTGATCAATGGCCTGACCGATCGCTCGCATCCGTGCCAGATCGTTGCCGATCTCCTGACGGTGATCGAGCACAAGAAGCCGCTCCCGGGCCTCGAAGTCGCGTGGTTCGGTGACGGCAACAATGTGCTTCATTCGGTGCTCGAAGCGGCCGGTTTGATGAAGTTCAACGTGCGCGTTGCGACCCCTCAAGGCTTCGAACCCGAGGCGGAATTCATCGACATGGCCCGTGCAGGTGGCGCCGAGGTGACTCTCACCAATGATGCGTCTTCAGCCGCTCAAGGAGCCGACGTGCTCGTGACCGACACGTGGATTTCCATGGGACAGGAAGACGCCGCCGAAAAACGCGCTGCGATGGAGCCGTTTCAGGTCAACCTGGCGCTGATGGCCAAAGCGAAGCCGGACGCGGTCTTTCTGCATTGCCTTCCGGCGCATGTCGGAGAGGAAGTGACCGAAGATATCTTCGAAGGCCACCAATCGGTCGTCTTCGACGAAGCCGAGAACCGCATTCACGCGCAGAAGTCTGTGCTCTTGTGGAGCTTTGGCCTTCTGGGGTGACCCCTCAGCAGGAAGGTGCGAGGTTTCGGGGTCTTAAACACACGGGCCTCACCCACCATATGATCGAATATGGATAGCCAGACCGAAACCTTCGCCGACAAACTGCTCGGCTTCACTCTCCCCACGCGAAGCGCGCGTGCGCGCGTCGTCCGCCTCGATCGCGTGATCGACGACGTTCTGTCCGCGCACGATTATCCTCCGCCGGTGACGCACTTGTTGAGCGAGGCGCTGGTGCTCGCGGCGCTTATGGGGGGACTGCTCAAAGCAGAAGGCGATGATGCGCAGCTGACAATGCAGGCGCAGACGCAGGAAGGTGTCGTGTCGCTGCTGATCTGCGATTTCCGTGGTGGGGAATTGCGCGGCTATGCCGATTTCGATCCCGAGGCGCTGTCAAAACTCGGGGCGAACCCATCCTTGTCTGCGCTTTTCGGCCAGGGCTATCTCGCGATCACCTTCGAAACCGGGAAAGGTCAACGATATCAAGGCATCGTGCCACTGGAAGGCGATACGCTTGGCGAAGCTTGCGAAACCTATTTCAGCCAGTCTGAGCAGGTTCCCACAATGATCAGGATCGCCAGCCGCGCGGCCAGCGATGGAAGGGTGGCTGCGGGACTTCTGATCCAGCACCTGGCGGATGGTGAAGAAGGCCGCGAGCGCCTTCATGTGCGCATGGACCATCCCGACTGGGAGCATGTTGCGACCATGACGGGCACGATCAGCCACGACGAATTGCTCGACCCGACGTTATCGCTGGAGGGAATCGCCTGGCGGCTCTTTCATGAGGAGGATCAAATCCTGATCCAGCCGGGAGCTGAGCTTCGTCGCGGATGCCGCTGCAGTGAAGAGTATTATCGTTCCGTCATTGCGCGTTTCCCTGTCGATCAACGCGAAGAAATGCGGAACGATGACGGGGTTATCGTCGTCGACTGCGCCTTTTGCGCAAAGTCATTCGAACTCGAAATATAACGTTCTGCCGCTATTCAGCAACGGCTCATCGGGCGAGTGCTAATTTCGCCAAGTATTTTTCGAGGTTCCGGTTGAGGAAACGAACATGATTACGCGAGCACTCATATCACCCGTCGGCATCCTGTCGGCCCTCGGCATGATTGCCCTGGGATTGACTCTACCGGCAGCCGCGCAGACGGACAGTCTCGCTATGCTCGGCGGTCTCGCCAAAGGGGAATGGACGATCAAGCACCGCGATGGATCGCAAGATCGCAAGATCTGCGTAAAGACCGGGCAGGAACTGATCCAGCTTCGTCACAATGAGGCGGGCTGTAGTCGCTTCGTCGTTGAAGACGGTGCCAACAAGGTCACGGTTCAGTACACCTGCCCCGGCAACGGCTATGGCCGCACCAATATTCGCAAGGAAAACGGCGCTCTGGTGCAGATCGAAAGCCAGGGTATTGCCTCCGGCCTCCCGTTCCAGTTCGCAGCCGAAGCGCGGCGAACAGGCAGCTGCTGAACCGACGGGCTGGTCTTTCCAAAGGTTGCCAATCGAGGGCTTCCCGCTAAGTCCGAGAGGATGAATGACCCTCTCCCAAATTCGGAACGTCCTAAAGCTGTTGTCCTCCTGTCAGGAGGGCTCGATTCCATGGTTACGGCTGCGCGTGCACTGGAGGATGGTTTCGCTGTTCATGCATTGACCATCGATTACGGCCAGCGGCACCGATTGGAACTCGCCTCTGCCCGTTCGATCGCAGATAAGCTGGGACTGGCGAGCCAGACCGAAATTGCGCTCGACCTGCGTGCATTTGGGGGATCGGCTCTTACCGACGAAATCGACGTCCCCAAAAGCGGCGTTGGAGACGACATTCCGGTCACCTATGTCCCGGCGCGCAACCTGGTGTTTTTGGCGCTGACAACGGCATGCGCAGAGGCGGCCGGAGCGCGTGACGTTTTCATTGGTGTGAACGCCCTCGACTATTCGGGCTATCCCGATTGCCGACCAGAATTCATCGCCAGTTTCGCAGAGACTGCGCGGCTTGGAACGAAGGCGGGGGTCGAGGGAAAACCGTTTACGATCCACGCACCGTTGCAGCATTTGACCAAAGCGGATATCGCTCGGGAGTGCGCGCGATTGGACCTCAATCCGTCGTGGAGTTGGTCCTGCTACGATCCGACCCCGGAGGGCTTGGCTTGTGGAACCTGCGACTCTTGCAGATTACGCAAAAAGGGTTTTGCCGAAGCCGGAATTGCGGATAGCACTGCGTATTCCGATTGATGCGGCTCATTTCAGCCGCGCCTTCCCAATGAGAGAGAGTGGGAGAGCATCCTTTGAGTGATGACGTCGTAGTGCAGCCGGAGCCGGCTGATCACGCCAACCAATCTGTGCCCACATACAGCTGGTACGCGCTGAGCGTATTGGTGCTGGTTTACACGCTGAATTTTATTGATCGCCAAATCCTTTCGATTCTGGCGAACGATATCAAACAGGACCTTGGCGTTGACGATGCCTATCTGGGCTTCCTCTACGGAACGGCATTCGCGATTTTCTATGCGCTTTTCGGCATTCCGCTCGGGAAGCTGGCGGATAGCTGGAAGCGCGTGCGTTTGATGACTCTCGGTCTATCTTTGTGGTCTGCGATGACGGCGTTTTCCGGATTTGCCCGCGATGCCGGGACATTGACGGTCGCACGCATCGGCGTTGGCGTCGGGGAGGCAACTGCGAGTCCTTCAGCCTACTCGCTCATCTCTGACTGGTTTCCAGCTCGCATCAGGGCAACTGCCCTCGCGATCTATAGTTCGGGGATCTATATCGGCGGAGGCATCTCGCTCGCTATCGGCGGGGTTATCGTCGACAATTGGAACCAGGCATTCCCGGAAGGCGGGCCATTGGGCCTCGCCGGCTGGCAGGCTGCATTCATCGCAGTTGGCGTTCCAGGATTGTTGCTTGCGATCTGGGTGCTCTCGCTGCGTGAGCCTGTTCGTGGAGCCATCGATGGTCTAACTACCTCCGAGGATCCGCGTCCGTTCAGTGGCTTTGTTCGTGAACTCTATACCGTGATACCGGGCTTCACCTTCTTTGGCGCAGCTGCTCGCGGAATGGGGGCACTCGCGATCAATGTTGTCGTTTTCATTCTTGCACTGGTTCTTGCGAACTTGGTCACGGTCGGTTTGGATTCCGGCCAGGGCGTGATCATCGCCAGTCTCGGCGGGGCTCTTGGCGTTCAACTCCCCGAGATTACCGACCAATGGTTGCTGCTGGCGATCGGCTATTACTCGGTGTTCTGCTGGGCCAGCGCTCTGCGCGCGCGTGACTATCCGACTTTCGCATTGACCTGGGGTTCGCCTGCCTTCCTCTGTACGATTCTGGGTTACGGCACCGTCGCCTTCATGGCTTATTCGGCATCATATTGGGGAGCACCCTATGCCGAACGCATCTTCGAGTTGTCGAAGGGCTCACTTGGGTTTTGGCTTGGCGGCGGCGGCGCGGTTGGTGGCTTCCTCGGCGTGATCCTGGGGGGGCGGATGGCAGACGCGCTGTTCGCACGGTACCAGTCGGGCCGCATCTGGGTGGTGCTGTTCGGCTTGCTGAGCCCGATCCCCTTTGCCGTGGTGCAGTATACGACCGACAGTTTTGTGCTTTTCTGCATTCTCAACGTGGTGGTGGGCGCGCTGGCGGCTTCAGCCTTGGGAGCCGCTGCGGCGACCAGCCAGGCTCTTGTTCTGCCGAGAATGCGCGGCACGGCAACGGCAACCTTCTTCCTGGCGACAACGCTGGTTGGCCTCGCTTTGGGCCCGTATATGGCCGGCTATGTCTCGGCCCAGAACGACGGGAATTTGAGTGTCGGCGTACTTTCGACGCTTTGGATTACGCCGATCGGGCTGGCTCTATTGATCGCCGCGATCAAGCTGGTGCCGAAGGCAAACAGCACCGTGGTAGAGCGCGCAGAAGCGGCCGGAGAGCCGAAGATCTAATAATATCGCATTAGCGTCAGGGTCTGGATACGCTTGCTGTGCCAAGCGTATCCAGACCCTGCGTCATTTCTGCTTGATGAATTGCAAGCTGTTTGGAGCGTCGCTCAACCCTTGCCTTGCGCTCGGTTTTGCCCCGTCGCTCCTCCAGATCGAGGGTTGGCTCTGCTCAGTACCATAGCTGGTACACCGCTGTGTCTGACACACTCCCCTAAGAGAATCGCCCACCACACTAGGCACAAAAAAAGGGACCGGATTTCTCCGGCCCCTCTTTTTTTGTTTCGCTGAAGCGAGAACTTACATGCCCGAACCCGGGCCGTAGGTCACTTCGACGCGACGGTTCTGCAGTTCGCGAACACCGTCTGCGGTCGGAACGCGCGGCTGCGATTCGCCGAACGCTTCGCTGCTGATGCGGCCGTCAGGAATGCCGCGGCCGGTCAGGTACGAACGGACCGAAGCGTTACGACGTTCTGCGAGACCCATGTTGTAGGTCACGCTGCCTGCACGGTCGGTGTGACCTGCGAGCATGACTGCTGCAGTACCGCAGTTCGCGTAAGCCGTAACCGCGTTGTCCAGGATCGTCGCAGCGTCGCTCGTGATGACCGATTCATCGAAGTCGAAGAAGACGATGTACGGGCCAGTGTTGCACGGCGGCGGCGGCGGCGGCGGAGGCGGCGGCGGCGGAGGCGGGGGAGGCGGCGGCGGCGGAGGCGGCGGCGGCGGCGGGGGCGGCGGCGGAGCTTCACCACCGAAGTTGTAGGTGAACGTACCCAGGATCGAGTGCGAGTTCACATCACCTTCGAGCGGACGACCGAGCGGGTCGATGAGGCTCACCTTCTCAGCGTTGAAGTAGCGATACTTCAGGCCGACGTCCCAGCTGTCGCTCAGCGGAGCGCGCACACCAGCAAGCAGCTGCCATGCGAGGCCGGTATCCGAATCGTCCCAGACGCCCGGGCCGTTCGAGTTGACGCGGCCGTCGAGCGAAACGCGTGCAACACCGATACCGGCGCCTGCGAAGCCCTGAATGCCGTCGTCCTTACCGAAGTCGAAAAGGCCGTTCACCATGAAGCTGAGAGCGTCAACTTCACCGGCTGCATCGCGCACGTCGTTGAAGGTGGTGAAAGATCCGTTCAGCGGGTTGAGGGCGAGGCCCTGCGTGCCCGCAGCAACTTCGTCCAGTTCAGCTTCCTTGTAGGCAGCTTCTGCTTCGAGACGGAACGCACCGAAGTCGTAGCCGACGATGCCGCCGAAGTCCGCTCCAGTGTCGTGATCAGCGACGGCGTCACCAGTGACACCGTTCACATCCAAAGTGACGTCTTCAACGAGCATCACACCGGCATCGCCCTCAATGTACCATTGGCCTTCGCGGGCCATGGCGGGCGCGGTGAGTGCGGTCGAAGCCATCGCCAAGCCGATGACGATTTTACGCATTCTAAAATTCCCCTTCTTATTAATATGAGGCGCTATTCGTCTCTAACTTCTCCACAGTTGAGTAGCAAGCAATCAATGTCCCGAACTGTTGCAAGAATGCCGCGTTTAAGCGGTCCTTCTGCAAAAAACCCGGCTTTGGCACCCGATATGACGCCGGTTTGGACCGCGATGTCAGCTAACGGATCAAGATTGGCCGGCAAAAATGCCAAGATTTCGAAGAGCTTGAATCAATTCCGCCAGGGCCGTTCGCGCTTCGATATCGACGACACTTCCGCCGGTTGGAGCTGCCGGTTCGGCCGCACTCTTCCACGTGGAATTGTAGTGCCAGTAGGCCGCGTCTGCCTGATCGTAGAGCGTCATACCCGTCACCGGTTGTACGAATTGCCAGGCTCCGCCGATCCGAATGGCGATTTCGTCTTCGTGGTTGGTCCAATCACCTGTCGCGGGAGCAGAAACGCGGAAACTTTCTCCCTCGTTCGCCGTCGGTGGAGGGGTGTCGGTCGACGCATTCACGCTTGGCGTCAACAGAGCATCGATCAGCGTAAGTGACTGATTAAGTGAAAATTCCTTTTGGGCCTGGCCGGTGAACAGCAAGGGGAGCGAATAGTTCGGCGTGGTTGATGGGAATGCAATCGGATCTGCCATTCAAAATCTCCAATCTTCAGCTGATTGACCTGAGAAACAGGGGGGTGGATTGCCCGAAAGTCCCGATCTGCCGCACCCAAAGCGATGACGGCCCGAATTCGGTGAGCAGAGCTGCCCTTTCAGGCAACGATAGGAGGAATCGGGGGCTGTCGAGCGACCAGGTCGCAAACGGCATTTCGCACGGTCCGTAACCGACCGTGTAGCTTTGTCGTTCCTCGACAAGAGGAACCTCGCTTGCTTCGGGCCAAAGCCATTGGCCGCGTGCTCTGCGGGTCCAACACAATTCCCACGTGTCGTCGACGTCTATGCTGAGGCGCGGTGCGACTGGCATCAGTGGACGCCGCGAGAGGCCGATGTTGCGCAGGCTGGCAAACACGGCATCGGGGTCGCCTCGGCCAATCGCAGCAAGACGTGTGCCTTGCGCGGGAGGAACTTGAGCCGGATCGATGGCGGTGAGCCGCTCATCAAGCAGCACAGCGGCCTCTCCTGCGGAATGACCTATCGAGGCGGCATCTTCGGTGCCTGCCCTGCCTCGCAACAGACCGCTCAGGGTCCATCGTCTCGGGCCGTCCGCACTGGCCTTCATGAATTGAAGCACCTCACCGCCCAAGAGCAGCCTGTTGGCGCCCATTGCGAGGCCGGTGACATCGGTGCTCGCGAAGGCAAGGTCGTCGGCCGGAAGATCGATCTCAAGCCTCGCATCGGGTTGCAGCAACAGTGAGGATGCACCAGCCAAAGGCTCTGCCAGGTGCCCTGCAACCGCGCGCGCAGCCCTGGTCGAGCCGATACTGGACAGAGACCCGGCGCGCTCGACGAAAAGTGCGGCGCCGCGCCATCCGGCGCCTTCGGAAGTTGCTGCAGCAAACAGCGTGGCCGCATTCGGATTGACCGAATCTTCAGCGGGAAGTTCCGTGAATTCAAGCAAGGTAGGCGTCGCCTCGAGATCGTCTGGAGCATTCGCCGTCCCGGAATCCGTAGCCGCCACCGCGCCCAGTTCGGGAGCAAGGCGCTCAAGCCCCAGCTCTATTCCCTGATCGAACCATTCCCAGCTTTTGACGAGCCATCGCCCATTGGTTCCTGGAAGTCTGACAACGCTTCCGGCACCGATTTGCGGATCCAGTTCTCCCACACGCCAGACCACCTGCTCGCCTTTCCATCGCGCACGGTGAGCGTTCGAATTTGCGAGCTGACGCGCGCCCTGCGCGGTCATGGTAGCAGGTAAATCCACCATCGCTTCGCGCCCCTCGGGACGCTGGCCCAAAGCGCGTTGCACGCCGGGCTGGTAGTCGCGCTGTTCGTCATAATATCGCAGCGCGAGCGGCTCGGTTCCGAGCCCGCTCCCTCTCCGTTTATGGCGCTCTTCGACGTTGTCTGAACCTCTCGTCGAAAGCTGCGGCGGCAAGGTTTTTATGGGCGCGATGGAAGCGGTGTAGGGCGCAATTTCAAGACCACGGGAGGTGGCAATGCATTTGATCGGGAAGACCCGGTCGATTGCGCCCAGCGACGATCCGATCGCGCCGCCTTCGTCCGAAAAGCCGCGCGCGTTCTGGAGTTGCAGATCGCCAGCCGAAGCGGCGGCCGCCGGTACGAGCTGGCCTAACGATACGCTTGCGTCTTCCTGCGCAAACACTTCGAAATTCAGTGCGGGAATGCGGTTGCCGAAATCGCCCAGCTGAAGGTTCTCGAAAACTACGTAGGCGCAGTCTCGAAAGGCTGGGGTGGGGCCAGAGCGATCCGCAGCAATCAGGGGATCGACCGCGTGATCGCCCGTTCCCGGATAGAACCGCATCGCCCCTTCGACTTTGAGGTCGCCGTTTGCACCTCGCAAGAGATTGCCGTCAGCCCATATCCGCCCGATCCGATCGAGCGGCGTGCTGGAAAGGGCCACCGCGAAGGACGCCGAATAGGAATATGTCGTCGTGGACGGACGCCCTTTTCCGCCGCCTTCCCTGTTCTTGCTTTCGATGAGCTCGGTTGACCAGATAACCGTTCCCGCCACCCGCATCCTGCCGAAATTGCGCGGTATCGGCTGGCCGTAGCTGGAAGTCGTGACGGTGAGTTCTTTCAGGCGAGGACCTTCGCGACCGCCTGGTCGAAAGATCGCCTGGTCGACTTGTTGACCGATGAGGGCACCAATTGCCCCGCCGATCGGACCGCCGACGGCAGTGCCTATGGTGGTGAGGACTAAAGTTGCCATCAGGCTCTCCCGTTGGGGTCAGGGTTGAAGTCGCCAATGGGCGATGGGCATGTTCGGAAAGACAATTGTTTCGCGGACCACGCGGCGCAGGCCTGCATGGGCGTGAATGGCGGTCACCGGGTGCTCGGCGATGAGCAGATGTTGCTGTCCCGGCGCGGCTTTGATGAGGAGAACATCGCCGCGCACCACGGGCCCCGACACGCGGCAAAGCCCTGAATATTCGGCAAAATCGAACCACCTCGATGGATCGGTGTTGCGCAATCGATACCCCTCGGGAGGGGTGGACCGTCGTCCTGTTTTCACCAGACTCGCGTGCACCAATCCAACGCAATCAAGCCCTGTGCGTGGATCGCGACCATGCAGCCGGAAAGGGGTTCCGATGAAGTGAGCGGCTGCTTCCGCAAGGCACCGAGTGCTACCGCAATCCCCCGTCACGAAGCGCCCTGCCCGTATCGGGCCAACAGGTCATTGCCGGGCAAAAAGGGCTCTCCGCGGAAATTGACCGCGTTGTCGAACCTGGACGCACAGGTGCCTAGCGTGTGGTCGCAGCCCATGCGGAGCTCGGCGGGTACGCCGGCCTCAATTCCTTCGATCAGTGGACGGTCGAGGACAAGCCAACTGCCTGCCGAGTCCAGAATGCCGAACGGGATGCCGGTCTGCGGACCGTCGAGAAATCGCAATTGGCCGTCCACGAAATCGTCCGGCTGAACGCCCGCAAACTGGACGCGGTTGAGTTCCAAATCGATCGCGGCGAGCGTCACTCTGCTGGTGACAGCGATGGCCGACAGTCCGCAGCCTCTACCGCAGAAGTTTGCGCGGCACGTAGGGCTCGTGCGCGGTACGAGGTCTTGCTCAAGCACTTGTTTGGCGGAGGAGAGTTCCCCGGTGAAGTTGAGGCCGTTGTCTTCGATCTGTCCCAGAGTGCCCGAATAAAGCACCTGGTGTTCCAGCGTCTCCCAATCGACGACACCGATCTCGATCGCGGCGCCGTCGAATAGGCTGGCTGCCAGATCGTCTTCCCGAATGGAGCCGTGGCTGAGTGCGCCTTCCACCCCGGCGCTGTCTTCGCTGAGGTCGGATGTCATCCGGATTGCTGCGGGCGCCATTCCGGGCGCGGCACGGTGATTGATACCGCCGAAGGCCAGATCGCGATCATGGCTTGTGAAGCCCAGCGCGATCCCGTCTGTGCGGAACACGCGCCAGAATGTCGCTGCCGCATCGAGCTCGCGGTCGAAAAACACCCGCATCACACTTCCTCGCGCAGTTCGATCAGCGGTATGCTTGGCGCTTCACCCGCCTCGAAGTTGACGCAAGAGATGTCGATGCGGTCTTCGGCAAAGCGCACCGGGACATCGAACAGGAACCCGGCCCGAACTTCTGCGCCAACTGGCGGTGCCACCGAGAATGACAGCAGGCCCTTCTCTCCCAGGGTCCAGTCGAAGCTCGGCGCGCCGTCGACACTGACGAGCAATGTTTCGGCGCGCGGACGCGTGATGACGCGGACCTGAGGATCGCTTGAGGAACCGTAGGTTTTGATCAGCCGGAAATCTGCGGTCAGGCCGTCGCCGGTTGCCAGAATCTGGTCGAGCATGGTCGGACTGCCTGTCATGCCGTTGGAGCTATGATCAAACGGGTCGCTGATGCGAAAGCCCTTGGCCGCGCCGCGTCTTGCGCGGAAAAAAGCGATCAGCTGCGAAAGCTCGCCTTCGGAACGGATGCCGGGTCCGACATCGAAATGGACACGCGCATCGGACCACAGCGCGTTGCGCTGCTCGTGCCCCGAAGCGGTGACGGAAATCGAAGTCGAGAATTCGGGTGCCACGGCGGTGCTGCGACCGAGCGGGAAGGGATAAAGGACGTCGTCGAAGGCTTCCATGGGATCCTCTATCGTTGTTGGAAGGCGCGTGTAGCCATCGCGATTGACCTGCGGCAGCGCCCAGACATAGCGGCGCGGCACGGAGCGCGAGATGGCTTCGTCGATGCCCGCATCGATGCGGGCCCAGAACAGTTCGGCATCGGCAGGATCGAGCACGAAGCCTGCAAGATAGTCTTGCGATGCGAGCGGATATTGCAGGCGCGCATCGACGAATGCGTAGGCGGCCCGTCGCAGCGCCTCGGCTCCGCCTGTCAGCCAGTCATAATCTTCGAGCTGGAGCCGGTCGAAAGCCGGGTGTGCCCAACCTATCGGCAGGTTCGCGCGGTAGAGCTCGGGCATCTGCGGATCGAGCACCGTCGGCGTGAAGGCGAGCAGCAAGACCTCGGCGGTGGTGACGGCTGCGGCACGGATGTCGGCGGTGAGGTTTGCGGTCGATTGCGCCAACAGTGCCCCCGCTTCATCGAGCAAGGCGATTTCTTCGGACGAAAGCGGCTGGCGCATGTCGGCAATTTCGGGCGGTGCACCGCCGAAGGCAGAGATTGCGGCTTCGTCATAGAGACAAATTTCGCCTTGCGCGGTGGTCCACCACCAGGGCTCGCCGATTTGCATACGCACCGGCTGTCCCGCGCCTTCGAGCAAGCCGACGAAGGCAGACGCGCAGTTGCTCAGCCACGCCATGGCGTCAGTGTTCGCAGGCGACAGCAGCGTCGATGGCGGAACCCAGCCTGTAAGCGCCTGCGCACCGCTGACGGTGCGCTGCTTCCAGCTTTCGGGGCAATAGGCGTCGAACAATTCGTAGGAGATCGAGGCAATCACTTCGAGATCGTTGGCGGCGGCAAGTGCGAAGAGATTGTCGTGCCATTCGATGGCCGGCCGGCACAGTTCGCCCGCCTGCACCGCCAACAGCGCGCCATTCTGCAACGAGAGCCGCATGAAGTGGCTCATGCCGACGTAGTGGACGATATCCTCACGATAGCCGAGCCCGACAATGCTTCGCAGCAGACGTGCAGGGGTCTGGTTGTAGCCGTCATCATAGGCGGTTGCGAGACGCTCGCCGTGGACGGGTAGACGCACATCGCCGATTTCGAGCATCCCATTGCGCCCGTCGGCAAGGATGTTGGACATCGTGACCTGACCGTTGAAGCGCTGTGCGAGCGGCGCGGTGCTTCCCGGTACGAACCCGGGGGCGACCAGCGAGATGAACATGCGGTCGATGTCAGCAGGATGCACCGGTGTGCCCGGCAGAGTGAAGCCGCTTTCGAGCGCCGAAAAGGGCAGTTCGATAAAGGCATCTGTGGGAGAGCCGGTGGCATAGTTCCACAGCCTCACAAACCACGTTTGTGCGTTTCCGCTCGCATCGCGGCCTTCGATCGTCAGCGTCGGTCCGTTGATCGCATCAAGCGCCACAACCCCTTGCGATTGCCAGCGAAAGCTCAGCGTGGTGTTCGAGTAATCGCGGTTGGTTTCATAGGCGAGCAGCGGGTGGTCGAGGCTGTCCACGCTGTCCCATATCAGACCGACCAGTTCCCCTTCATGGTGCAACTCGACATCGATCTGGATCGAATTGGCGCTCTTGGTGATGACTGAGGCCATCGCCGGACGCGGAAAATTGACCGTCCAGAAGCGCGGATCGAAGCGCTGGATAAAGCTGGTCTGTTGCCCGCGGCGTTCGCTGGCGAGGTAATAGGCCATGTTCGGTGTGTCCTCAGCTTTGCTGGAGTGCACGGCGGACCGCGCTGGCGACCTGGCGCGAGGATCGCTGCATGGCGGTCGGCGCAGACGTTCCGCGCGGCGCGGCGAGCTGGATCGAAACGCGCACGTCTCGTCCCGATACGTTCGGTCCGGCATTCGGTGTGATTTGACCGGCGCTGGTCGGCACGAAGAGTTCGGGACCGCGCTCGCCCACCAGATATCCGCGCCCCGGTGAGACTGGCCCACCCGTTGCGCGCCCGGGCAGGCCGAGCAGCGCGCCGAAGGCCTGGCCGAGCAGGCCGCCCGACCCTCCTCCGCCCAGAAGTTCCGAGAAACCGGAATTCAAGGCGCGAGCCGCGATGGCATCAAGCGCGCGGAAGGCCACCCGTTTGAGATCGTCGAAGCCCAGTGCACCGCGCCGCAAGGCCGAGGCGAGCCCGCGTTCAAGCACTGCGCCCGCGCGATCGAAGCCGTCGATCAACGAAGTATCGAGCGCGCCGCGCATGCTCTCCAAATCGGCGGTGAAACCGTCGGTTGTCGCCCGCACATCGATTACGAGCTGTTCGAAATTGTCATCCATATTTGTCGCGCTCCAACATCTGGGCGATCAGGTCCCGACTGGGGGCAGAGGTCTTTCCGGGGTCGGCCGGATCGCGGATCGCTGCGATCAGTTCGGCTGGCGTTGCCTGCCAGAGCTCTGCCGGGCGCCAGCCCAGCATCCTCGAGGCCAAGCTGCACCACACCGCGATGCCCGCTCCGAAAGAGGGCTTTGCCTCCTTGCTCACGTCTGGCCTTGCAGCACCTGGGCAAGGATGGTCCGCACCGGCTTGATCGCTTCGACCAGCCCGCACTCAAGGACGGCTTTGCCGACGTCTTCACGCGAGGGGCGCGGGCCGGGTTCGATACAGTGCCAAAGCAGCGCAGTGATTTCGCTGACCGTGATCGCCCCTTCGGAGGCACGTTCGACCAAAGCGAACAGCGATCCGATCTCTTCTTCGGCGGCGACGAGATTTTCGAAGCTGGGGCGCAGCAAGCAGGTCTGCCCGTCAATGCCGAACTCCGCCTCGCCGCGCATCGCGTTTGCGCTCCGCGTCATGCGGGCAGGACCGGGCCGGAGCTTTCGAGCTGCAGCGTGTAATTGCGCTCGCCGTTGAAATCGCCGGCATAGTCGAGCCGCTGCACGAGGAAGCGCCCGCGCAGTTTTTCGCCATCTTCAAAGGACAATTCATAGTCGTCGAGCGTTCCGGCGAGGGCGTGGGCGCGCACCGCGCTCTCCGCCGCGCTGCCGAGGAAAATTCCAGCGGCGCTGACCGATACCGAGCGCGTTCCCGCACCCGAAAGCAGGTCCCGCCAGCCGCCCGACTGTTTATGCGTGATGGCGACAGGGTCACCGTTGATCGAAAGCTGCGTGGTCCTGAGACCGGCAACCGTATCGTAGGCGGGCGGGGCACCGCCGTCGCCGATCTTGAGCAGGAAAGCGGACCCATTTTGTGCGGGCATAGCGTGTCTCCGATTGTGGGTTTGTCAGTTTTGCGGGGCGAAAATGCGGAAGCGGAATTCGAGCAGTGCGCCGCGAAGATTGCCCGCGCGCTCCTCGCTGCGGGCGCGCAGGAAACGGATCGAGGCGATTTCGAAGCCACTCTGAAATGGCGGCAGATCGAGCACGCGCTGCTCGATTGCGCTCACTAACGGCCCGTCCGCGTCCGGTTCGTCGGCGCGGCTTTCGAGTTCGAGCGCGATACGCACCTCGCGGCCCGGGCGGTCCTTCGTGCCCCAGTCGGTCGATGCGCTGGCAGCGATGCCGAGCCACGGCGCGCTTGCGGAAACGGGCGATTCTTCTTCGACCGCGTTCAGTGTCGCCAGTGCCGGGTCGGTGCGGAGCCAGTCGATCAGCTCGGCGCGGAGATAATTTTCCATCGTCTCAATCCCATTCAAGGTCAGGCCAAAGCGCGCGCGCCGAGTGCCAGTTGATCCGTGCGGATTGGCGCGTGCGGGCTAGGGCTTCGCCGTGCGCTGCAGCCAGACGCGCGGCGCTTGCGCGCAGGCGCTGGATCGTGGTTTCGCTGTCCGAGGTTGCCGAGATCACGTCAGCCGCACCGTCCGCCATGGTCGCCACAGCGCGGCAACGCTCGCCGGAGGTGCAAGGTCGGATTTGGTCCCGCCCGTCCGGTCCCGGTCGCGGTAGAAATAGGCGGCGAGCCGGATGAGCCCCTGCTTGAGCGCGGCCGGAACATCGTCCCATGTCCCCGCAATGCCTGCCCGCACGCGCACCGCGACACCTTGTCCGTCGAGCGCGCGGTCGAGCCGGAAATTCGCACCGCCATTGCTTTCCAGTTCCAGCTCGAAATCGGCCGGGTCGATCGCCGTGCGCGAACCGTCCTGCGTCACGAGTTCCGCCGTCACGATCGAGGTGGCGATGGGGCGCGTGACCAGCGGGTAGCGTCCGGGCTGCACGGGAAGCCGCTCCTCGAGCAACTGCCACAAGGGCACCTGACCGATGAAGGCCTCGCACATGGCGAGGCTCGCTTGAAGCAGATCGACGAGCAGCTCGTCTTCATTGGGCCGGGTAATCCCCAGCCAGCTCTTGAGCTCGGCAAGCGCGGCTCCGCTTACGTCGGCCGGCTCAACGATTGTGCGCCGCATCGGGGGTCTCCCATTGTCAAAGGTCAAAAAGGGTGCACCCGCGCCGCAGCAGCGATGCGACTGCGCTATCGCGGCGGCGCGGGTGCGAGTGTCCGGCAAGGGAGGAAGGGGGCTCTACCTTGCCGGAGGGAGGGCTATCAGGCCTCGATCTTGAGCAGCTTGATCGCGTTCGAATCGAGCACCTGCCCGCCCACGCGCTTGGTGGCGTAGAAGTGGACGAAGGGCTTGTTCGAGAACGGATCGCGCAGGATCTTGGTCGCGCTGTGTTCGGCGATCAGATAGCCGTGGCGGAAGTTGCCGAAGGCAATCGGGAATTCACCCGCTGCCACATCGGGCATGTCCTCGGCTTCGATCACCGGATAGCCGAGCAGGCGGTCGGGCTGCCCTTCGACCATGCCCGGCTGCCACAGGAACGCGCCGTCGGCGGTCTTGAGCTTGCGCACGGTTGCCAGAGTTGCCGAATTCATCACGAAGCTCGCACCCTGCCGATGGCCGGATTTGAGCGAGTGGATGAGATCGATCATCTTGGCTTCGGGAGCGGCATCGAAACCGGCAGCGTCGCCCGATCCGATATATTGCAGCGTACCGAAAGTGCGCACGCCGTCTTCGGCAGTGCTGGTTCCGGCCTGCAGGAAGCCGCGCGGCTGGTTGGTCCCGGTGCCGTTGACGAAGGCCATGCCTTCGGCGCGGGCGAATTCGATTGCGATTTCGTTGGCCAGCCAGCTTTCGAGGTCAAAGGCCACATCGTCGAGCATTGCCTGGCTCGCCGCCGGATTGGCGTAGAGATCGCCCGAAGGCGGGGCGATTTCGACAAAGCTGGGCGTGTCGGTGATCGGGCGCGGATCGACTTCGCTGACCCAGCCCGAGGCAATACCGCGAGTGGTGACGAGCTTGCGATATCCGGCGGTCCCGGTCTGCACGACCTGCGCGATGGAGCGGATCGGGCTGATCTCGGTCAGCTCGCGGGCGATGATCGCGTCGATTGCCTTGGGAACCGCAAAGCCGCCATCTGCCGGATTGGCGGCGTTGATCGACTTCACTTCGGTTTCGCGGCCACGGCGCAGATAGCCATCGACGAAGCCTTTGACCTCTTCGCTCTTTGCCGGAGCGCCGCCGATTGCGGGGCGCGAGGCGGCGCGCGAAACCTTGTCGAGCCGGGCTTTCACCTCGTCGACGTCGGTGCGCAGCGTGGCGATATCGGCCTCGGCCTGGTCCTGACGCGCGACGATGTCGAAGCTCTGCTCCATTGCATCTGCGGGAATTTCGGCGGGGGTAGGGGTATCCATGGGGTAGAGGGCCTTTCTGTTGGGCATGAAAAAGGCCGCCCCGAATGGCGGCCCGTGGGGGAAGGTCTTGCGAAAAATCAGGCGATCAAATGCACACGCGCGCCATGTTGGAGCGGGTGGGTGACGAGGCTGACTTCGAACAGGTCGATGCCGATCAATTCGCGCCCGGCCTCGGAATGTTGCGCTTCGCGGGCGCGGTAGCCGAAGCTCAGGCCGTTGACCTGTCCGGCGCGCAGCATAGCGGCGGCGCGGCTGCTGGTGCTGGAGAGATGCGCCACCACCCGCAGGCCGCGTTCGTCCTCGGCAATGCTCTCGATTGTGCCGATTTGCCGATCGGGGCGGTGTTGCCAGAGCAGCGGCAGCGGGGTCTGGCGACGGGCAAGCGTTTCGGCAAAAGCGCCTTTGCGAATGGTATCGCGGTCGGCGTCGGGAATGTCGAACAGCCCGGCGTATCCTGCAAAGCGGATCACATCAGCTTCCATACGCCAAGCCGCACCGCGATCCCGATTAGCAGCACGGCCAGCAACGCCCGCACGGTCCATTCGATGAAGGCTTTCCACGCGCTCGCCTTGGCATCGCGCCAGGCGCGCAGCAGTTCGCGCAATTCGTCGAGATCGTCCTCTGCGCCCGGATCGGCAAGGCCAAGCCGGTCGAGCACGCGTTCGGCGGCAAGCTCGCTGCTTTCCTCGACAATCGCGCGCAAGGTGACGAGGTCGGCGCCTTCCTCGCGGGCCTGCACCATCAGCCGTGCCAGTGTTTCATCAGGGTTCATTGGCTGTCCTCCTCTGCCGGAAAGCCCAGCAATTGGCGTTTTTCTTTGCGGCTCAGGAATTCGGCGTCGGAGACCTGCTTCCACAGCCGTTCACGATCTTCGGAAAGCGCGGTGATCTGGTCGAGATCGACCGCGAGATTGGCTTGCGCAAACCACGGGACGAGGCCTTCGCTGATTGCGGCAAACAGCTTCTGCGCGAGCGGCAGCAAGGTGAGCCGCCACAGCGCGCGATTGGCCTCTCGGTAGTTCGAATAGGTGTTGTCACCCGGCAGGCCGAGCAGCATCGGCGGAACACCGAAAGCGAGCGCAATTTCGCGCGCAGCAGCGCTCTTGAGCGTCGCAAAATCCATGTCGGCGGGCGACATCGCCATGCTTTGCCACTTGAGCCCTCCGTCGAGCAACATCGGGCGCCCCGCATTGGCGGAGCCCGAAAACGCTGCTTCGAGCTCGCATTTGAGCCGTTCGAACTGGTCGTGGGTCAGCCCCGCGCCATCGCCTGTCTCATAGACCAATGCGCCCGACGGGCGTGCGGCGTTTTCGAGCAGCGAGCGGTTCCATTCGCATGCGGCATTGTGGATCGCGACGGCTTGGTGCGCCGCAGCCAGCGCGCTCGCGCCAAGGTGATCGTCGAGCGGGTGCATGGTCCTGATGTGGATGATGTTGGGCCAGCCGTCCTCGTCTTCGACCGGGATGGTAACGGTCTCGCCGATCACCGAATATTCGAACGCGCAGGGCCAGCCGGTGCTGTCCGCCACAACCTTGATCCGGTCCGGGCGAAGCGCGAACAGTTCGACAGGTTTCCCGTTCGCATCCTTGGCGATCTGGACATAGCCATTGCCGTGAAGGAGCAGATGCGCGGCGAGCGTTTCGAGCAGCGGCTGTCCTGCGCTTGTCGCCCGCACCAGCGCAATGAGCGCGTCATCACTCGGTGCGATGGGAACCTGCCCCACGCCCTCGGCGACGATCCGCACCGCGCGTTGTGCGATGGGGTTCGAGAGGAACCCTTCGCGCACGGCGCGTTCATATTGGTAGGGTCGCCCGCCGCCCGCGTCGGCAAAGGCGGGCATCCAGCCATGCATTGTTGCGGGCGAAAGCGGCACAGGCTGGCTGCCCCCGCCCTTGAAGGCGGAGAACAGGGTGTCGAGGAATGTCATCGTAATTCCTTTGGTTTGATCGCGTCAGATCGAGCGCACGCTCGGATTGGCGGTGCGGCCAAGCATCAGTTCGGTCAGTGCCCAGACCAGCGCATCGGCGCGGTCGGGGGACCGTCCGGGGCCAGCGTATTCACCGCCCACCAACAATCCGCACAGCTGGTCTTCGAGCTGCGCGAACAGGCCGCAATGCCGCACCCGCCCTGCGGCGTAGAGCGCAGCGACCGGTTCGGCGCGCGCGACCTTGCCTCTGGAGGCATGGACCAGCTTGATCGGCAGGCGGTTGTCGGCGGCGCGCAAAACGCTCGCCACCATCGCCCCGCCCTGATTGGCTTCGGCGACGACGCGGTCGGCTTCCCATTGTTCGGCAGCCGAAGCGACAGCCTTGGCCCATTGGTCGGGCTGCGCTCCGCCGAGCGAACAATCGGCCAGCAGCCGCGCCACACCGTCGTCGCAAAGAGCGGCGACCACGATGCCGCACTCATCGCCGTTCGCGGAGGCAGGCGGATCGACTGCGACTACGACCCTCGTGTGCGCGGCTTGCGGTTGCCGTTCGCGGGCTGCCTCAAGCATGGCTCTGGTCCACAAGGCGCCTTCGATATCGGCGATCATCTCGCCGGCGATTTCCTGCCGGGCGAGCTGTGTGCCTGCAAATTCCGCTTCGATGGCTTCTAGAAACTTCTCCGGCAGGTTCGCCGCATTATCGTGTGTCGACCCGTGGGTGACGACGGTACCGCACGCTGTGCTTGCATCGAGCAGGCGCTGCACCAGCGGCACGGCGCGCGGGGTTGTGGTCACCGCGATGCGCGGATCGTCGCCCAATCGCAGGCCCATCAAAAGATTGTCCCAAGTCCGCGTCGCGCGGTTGTGCGAAAGCGGCCATTTGCCGATCTCGTCGCACCATGCGTGACTGTGCTGCGGCCCGCGCAAAGTTTCGGGTTCGGCCGCCGAATAGAGCTGCGCGGTCGCCCCGTTGGGGTAGCGCACACGCCGCAAGGAGGCCTCGAACACAGGGCGTTCCTCAGGCGGGGAGCAGGCAAGCAATCCGCTCTCCCCCTCTACCATCACTGCACGCGCTTCGCCGAGCGATGCGGTGACGAGCGCGATGCGCGCATTGGCGTTGTTTTCGGCCACCATGCGAACCCATTCTGCACCGGCGCGGGTCTTGCCAAAGCCGCGTCCGGCCATGATGAGCCAGTTGCGCCACGAACCGGGCGGCGGCAGCTGCGCTTTGCGGGCCTGCAGCGACCAATGATAGGCATATTCGTCGCGCTCGATCTGGTTGAGTGACCTGACAAACCTTTCCTGCACCTCAGGCTCTTCGTGGAGGAGCCAATCGAAGCTTTGCTTCACTTCGATTGTCCGCTGCGTTGCCTTTCGCGGAGCACCTGTGCGCGGATGGCTTCGACCTTGCGGTCGATCGAGGCGCGCACTTCGGCAGCGCTGACGTTGCGCTGTTGAGCCTGCGCCTGCGCTGCGCTGTCGCGGTGGGCGGCGAGCAGGCGGATCGCATTGGCGAAATCGTATTTGCCCGAAGTGCCTGCTTCCATATCGCCTTCGCGCAAGCGGCGGACCACTTCCATTTCAAGGTGGATGTAGCCTTCGTACAGCGCGGCCAGCCAGGCTTTGGCAAACTCGGGTTCCTCGCGGCGGACCTTGTACGCCCGGCTCGAATTGATCCCGGCTTTGCGCGCGCTTTCGGAGACGTTTGATGTCTCGGCGAGCAAATCGAGGAACAGTCCGCGCCAGTGGCGGTTCAGTCCAGCCTTCTCACCCGCCTTGAGCTGGCGCTTTACTTTCGTGCGTGTGCGGCTCGTGGCCATAGGCGGGCTCCGTAGATGGGCAAAAGAAAGGGCGACACTTCCAATGGGAAGGCCGCCCGAATCACAATTTCTCGATGTTGCCTTCCTCTAACCAAAGAGCGTCACGATGTCAAGAAAAATAACCAATAAGGTTATACGAGACCGGGTCGCGTGCCATTGCTTGCAAGGGCTACTGTGGTGCCGTAATGCCCCGCAACACTCGGGATCGAGGGCTCTATCACGTGACCTGGCTACGCGGACTTTACGACTGGACTATGGCGAAAGCCGCGCACCCCAAGGCGGTGTGGTGGCTCGCCTTTTTCTGCTTCATCGAATCGAGCTTCTTCCCGATCCCGCCGCACCCGCTGCTCGGCCTGATGTGCCTTGCAGAACCGAAGAAGGCGATCCGTTTTGCGGCGGTGGCGACCGTGGCATCGGTGATCGGCGGCCTGTTCGGATATGCGATCGGCTACTTCCTTTACGAAGCCGTGGGCGCGTGGATGATCGGCGCCCTGGGTCTCAGCGAAAGTTTCCCCGTCGCGGCCTGCTACATCCGCGAACAGGGCGCGCTGGCAGTGTTCTTCGCTGCCGGAACCCCGGTTCCGTTCAAGCTGATGACGATTACCGCAGGCTTTATCGAGATGAATCTCCTCACCTTCACCATTGCAGCACTCGCAGGACGGGCGTTGATCTTCATGGTGGTGGGCGTGCTGTTTCAGGTCTTCGGTGCACCGATCAAGCGGGTTATCGACAAATACCTGGGATGGGTGACGACTGCCTTTGTCGTGCTGGTCGTCGGCGGTTTCATCGCCTTTACGCAGTTGGCGGGCAGCGATGACAGCGCAGGAGCAACCCATGCATGCGACCTGGCGACTGATGTGCGGGCCTCGGGCGGATAACAGACCGCGCTCAATTTGGTTCGTCTATTCGGGTTAATGAACCAAAATGGTATTCAGGCATGCGCTTTCAGTGCCAAGCCTTCGCGGTCCCTGATTTCAACCGCTCCATATGACCGCTTCACCAACCCGCCTGCCTCGAAAGCCCGCAGCGCCGCATTGACAGAAGCGCGTGTGAGCCCGAGCAATTCGCCCAGTTCGTGCTGTGTGATCGCGATGCGTTTTTCGCCATCGGCGCTGTCGCACAAGGTCACCAACAGGCCCGCGATGCGGGCATTGGCGGAACCGCGACGGATCGCTGCGACAACCTCGAGCGTTTCGTGCAATTGCCGCGAGATCGCACCGAGCATGCTTCGCATCGAGGCCGGATCGGCTCGCAGTGCTGCCTCGAAGTGGCTGGCGCGAATGTATCGCAGTTCGCAAGCGGTTCTCGCAACCGCGTCGACAACGCGCGGGCGGGCGGCGAACAGCGCGAGTTCGCCCCAGCTATCGCCCCTGCCGAGAAGCGCGACGCCTCGAAAATCGCCGCTTGCCAGATATTGTCCGACCGCGACCGAACCGCTTTCGATCAACCAGAACCCATCTGGATCCTCACCGCGCTGGTGGATCATCTGGCCCTGCTCGAAGCGGCGTGGCACCCCGCCTTGCCTGAGCTGCTCCTGCACCTCGGACGGCAGAGCCGAGAACAGCGGCGGCGCCGCAAGGGACCTTTGTCCAGATTGTAAAATATCTGACATTCTGCATCGCGGATAGGCCCTAAGCCCACTCCCGTCAAAGGAGAGGGACCATGCAGACTTATTCCATCGTCATTCTGGCAATCTTTGCCGGTTTCGGCTTGCTCGAACTCTGGCGAACGCAATTGTTCTCGAAATCCGAGCAGACCCGTGACGACGGGATTGTGGAGATCGTCAGCATGGCGGCGCTGACAATCTTCACCCAGCCGATGATCCTGTTCCTGTCGGCAGGCCTGATGGCTCTGGTCGCCCCGCAATGGGCGGGCGCGCTGACCGACATACCGGTGCTTGCCGCGATCGCGCTGTTCCTCGTGCTCGACGATATGACGCAATATTGGTGGCACCGCGCAAGCCACAGTTTTTCGTGGCTCTACAACCTGCACCGCGCACACCATAACGCGCGCTACATGTCGGTGCGCCTCGTTTATCGCAACAACCTGTTCTACTACGCGATGATGCCGGGCCTGTGGCTTTCGGGCGCGCTCATCTATCTCGGTCTAGGCTGGGTCTATGCAGGCTATCTGGTGGTCAAAATGGCGGTGATCATCGGCGCGCACAGCGTTGTGGCATGGGACCGCCCGCTCTACCGCATCAAGTGGCTTTCGCCCGTCATGTGGCTGGTGGAGCGCACTATCTCGACCCCGGCGACGCACCATGCGCACCACGGACGCCACGCCGACGATCCGGCTGTGAACTACAAGGGGAACTTCGGAAATCTGCTGTTCTTCTGGGACGTGCTGTTTGGCACGGCCAAGATCACCCGCCAGTATCCGACCAGTTACGGGGTGGAGAACCTTGCGCCTGCCAGCCTCGGCCAGCAGCTGATGTGGCCTGTGTTCCCCGAACAAAAGGACGTGATTGAACCGGCAGCAGGAGAGGCTGCCTGAAAGTGAGGGGTTGTCGGGAGTGGAGAAGCCCGGCGGCCCTTCCCACCCGACCTAACGGTCGCCGAACTGCGGCGGCCGCTTTTCGAGAAATGCGCGCTGCGCTTCGGCGGCGTCGGCCGTCTGGGCGAGCATCACCTGCTGGCGATCCTCGATCGCGAGCGCTGCCTCGAACCCTGGCGCGTCAATATTGCGGTTGAGCGCATCCTTGCTGAGCCGCAGGCCCATCGGTGCGGTCAGCAGCATATCGGCGACAATCTCCTGTGCTGCCTCGTCCAGCGCCTCTGGCTCCACAACACCGCTGACAAAGCCGGATGATAGCGCGCGATCTGCTGCGATGAAGCGCCCGGTGAGGATCATCTCGCTCGCGAGCGAAGAGCCCACGAGGCGCGGTAGGAAATAACTCGACCCCATATCGCAACCACCCAGACCGATCTTGATATAGGCCGCATTCATGCGGAAGTCGGGCGCGCAAAAGCGTATGTCGCTCGACAGCAACAGCGAAAGCCCGCCGCCGCAGGCCGCGCCTTGCGCAAGCGCGATGATCGGCTGCGGACAGGAGCGCATCAGCTGCATCACGGTCGCAATGCTGCGCTGGGTGCGCCAGGTGTGATGGATAGCACCCGCATTCTCGTCGCGCGACCAGCCGCCCAGATCGAGCCCGGCGCAGAAGTGCTTTCCTGCGCCTTTCAGGATCACGATGCGAATATCGAGCCGGTCGTGAAGCCCGCGAAAATAGTCCTGCAGCGCGAAGATCAGCGCTTCGTCCATCGCGTTGAACTTGTCCGGCCGGTTGAGCGTGACCGTCTCGACCGCGCCCTCCCGGCTGACAAGAATCGGCTCACTCACGAGCTCAGATAATCCCGACGGCTTTGCCCGCGCGTTCGAACATGCCGAGGATCGTCTCGACCTCTTCTGCGGAATGTTCGGCGCAAAGCGAGCAGCGCAGCAGCGTCATATTGGCAGGCGTTGCAGGCGGGCGCGCAAGGTTCACGTAGAGCCCTTCCTTGAGCAGCGCTTCCCACATAGCGGCACCCCGTTCGAGATCGGGCATGATTACCGCGACAATCGCGCTCTGCGGCTCGGTGGTGCCGAGCTGGAAGCCCATCGCGGTAAGGCCGCTGTGCAGACGCTTCGAATTCTCCCACAGATGCGCGCGCTTATTCGCGCCGTGCATCAGCTTGCGGATCGAAGTCGCCGCAGTTGCCACCACGCTGGGCGGAAGGCTGGCGGTGAAGACATAGGGACGGCACACGAGCCGCATGATTTCGAACTTGGGATGGTTGGAGACGCAGAAGCCGCCGACGGTCCCGACGCTCTTCGAGAAAGTGCCGATGATGAAATCAACGTCGTCAATCACGCCCTGCGCTTCGACCACGCCGCGTCCGTGCTCCCCGATAAAGCCCATCGAGTGCGCTTCATCGACCAGCACCATCGCGCCGTATTTCTTGGCGACCGCGACCATTTCCTTGAGCGGGGCAATATCGCCCAGCATCGAATAAACGCCTTCGAGCACCACCAGAATGCCGGCGCCCTCGGGAATGCGCTTGAGGCGCTTTTCCATCGCTTCGATGTCATTGTGCTTGAACGGCACGATCTCGGCACGCCCCATCGCGCAGCCGTCATAGATCGAGGCATGGCTGTCGATGTCGAGGACGATGTAATCGCCCTTGCCCGCGATGGTGGAAATGATCCCGAGGTTGGCCTGGTAGCCGGTCGAGAAGACCATCGCGTGGTCCATGTCGTAAAATTCTTTGAGCGCGTCCTCGCACTCCTTGTGACCTTGATACGTCCCATTGAGAACGCGGCTGCCGGTGGTGCCCGACCCGAAGTTTTCGAGCGCTTCCTTGCCCGCTTCCAGCACGTCGGGATCGAAGGTCATACCCATGTAATTGTAGGTGCCGAGCAGGATCGTATCGCGTCCGTTGCAAATCGCGCGGGTCGGCGAGAGCACTTTCTCCATCACCAGATTGAACGGGTCTTCGACCCCGCTGGCGAGCAGGGCTTCGCGCGTCTGGATGATCGGATCGAATTTCGAGAACAGGTCCTTGGCCCCGCCCTCGGGTTCGACCGGCTGGTCCGGCTGGTTGATACCTTCGCTCACGAGCCGGCCTGCAGCTTGTGCACGGCATCGACGAGCTGGCCGTAGGTTTCGATTTCGGCCTGCTGGTTCATGCTGATGATGATGTCGAATGTGTCTTCGATCTCGGCGACGAAATCCATCACCGTGAGACTGTCGAATTCCAGGTCATTGGCGAAGGTCGTGCTGTCGCTGATTTCGACGCCCTTCTTGTTGAAGGGTTCGATCAGGCTGCGGATTTTTTGGTCGACTTCGGCGCGGTCCATGCGGCAAATTCCAGTTCAATTTAATCAGGCGTAGCGCGTGCCACGCGAATGCGGCGGAAAAGCGGCTCTTGCCCCTGCTTGTCAAGCGACTTGTTGGCTGTCAGTTTGAGTGGTTTCAACCTGTGGTGCAATTGACGGGGGTTATGAATACGATGGAGCCAGCGGCGCATGGAGGCCAGAGCGCGACCAGTGGAGGCGCGCTGAAAGAGCCTCGCGACAAGAACCCGGTTGTCTACAAGGACTACGCGACCGGGTCCGCGATTCACCTTGTGCGCAACGCACAGATCCAGGGGCTCACCCTCTCGCGCATGGCCGACCAGAAGGCCTCGATCCTGATGGGTGCGACCTTTGTCGTGTTCTCGATCTCGGTCAGTCAGGCGACCTCGGGACAGATGCCGTGGTCGCTGACAATCCTCGCGGCTTTTGCATTCCTCAGTTCGCTCTGCGCGGTGGTCGCCGTGCTGCCTTCGACCAAGAAGGTGAACCCCAAGAAGATCACGCCCAACCTCCTGTTTTTCGGTCACTACACCGAAATGAGCGAGGACGAGTGGACCGATATGCTGATCGAGGATTTGCGCAGCGACGAAACCGTTTTCCGCATGATGCTGCATGATATCTACCAGAACGGGCAAGTGCTGCAGAACAAGAAATACCGGTTCCTCGGCCTTGCCTACCGGATCTTCACCACCGGGCTGATCTTCACCATGATCAACTTCGTGATCGAGATGGGGTTCAAATACGAAGTGCTAAGCTTCGGGTAGCAACCCTTTGACAGCGTTCATGAAAGGGATGATCGACACCGGCTTTGCGAGGTAGGCGGCTGCCCCTGCCGAGCGGATGCGGTCTTCGTCACCCTTCGCTGCGAAAGCGGTGACTGCCAGAACCGGAATGTCTCGCAGCTTGGCGTCCTGCTTTGCAGCGGTAATCAGATCGATGCCGGAAATTCCGGGCAGCTGGATGTCCATGATAATGAGGTCGGGCGATTCCTGCCGCGCCGTTTCGAGCACCACTTCGCCGTCGGCCACCGGCGCAACTTCGAACCCATTGGCCTTCAGCACGTCGCAGAACAATTTGCGGTTGAGGTCGTTATCCTCGACAACCATTATACGCTTTGTCACATGACGCCCCGCTGTGTGATTTAACAATCAGCCTAACCATGCCGAGAGGTCATCACAATCCCCGTCTCCTCCGATCTGCCACATGAATCCGCCAAGGCGCGGACCCGCGCCGCCACGCTGGCCCTGGCTGTGCTTGGCTGGGTCTTGCAGGACGCTGACCGCGCGGAACGCTTTCTCGCGCTGACGGGGCTCGACCCCGATGGCTTGCGCGCAGGATTGGATGACCCATCTATACTCGCGGCGGTCCTCGAATTTCTCGCCAACCACGAACCCGACCTTCTTCGCGCCGCAGAGGCGCTGGCCGTCACGCCCGAAGAACTGGTCGCCGCGCACAAGGAACTTCTCGCATGAGCCGCCCGCTAGTAATCAGTGATTGTGACGAAGTGATCCTCCACATGGTGACCCACTTCAAGGATTGGCTCGAGGAATCGCAGGGCATCGACTTCAACCTTGAAGGCAATAATTTCGGTGAGGCGATGCGCTGGCGTGAAACCGGCGAACTCGTCGCGCCCCAGGACGTATGGCGCAAGCTCGGCGGCTTCTTCGATACCGAAATGGACCGGCAGCTGCCGATCGCAGGGGCGGTCGACGCGCTCAACGAGCTGTCCGAACATGCCGATGTCGTCGTGCTGACCAATCTCGTCGATTTCCGTCGCGACCAGCGCGCAGAGCAACTCGCCGCGCACGGGTTGAATGCGAAGGTTTACACCAATCAGGGGCCCAAGGGTCCGGCCTTGCAGAAGATCCTCGAAGAGTTCTCGCCCAGCCGCGCACTCTTCATCGACGATCTGGCGCAGCATCACCACTCGGTGAAAGAGACCGCCCCTGACGTGGTGCGCCTGCATTTCTGCGGCGAACCGATGATCGCCGGATCGATCACCTGCGCGCATAAGGAAGGGCACGCAGATGCCCGGATCGACCAATGGAACAAAGCCCTGCCGTGGCTGATGGAACGTTTGTGAGAAGGAATCCCCGATGACTATCGAAGCACGCCTTGAAGAACTGGGTATCACCCTGCCTGCCGCCGCCGCGCCTGTTGCCAGCTATGTGCCGCTGGTGGTGCAGGGCGGCTTTGTCCACGTCTCGGGCCAATTGCCGTTCGTCGACGGAAAGGTCGTCACCGGCCGTCTGGGCGAAGACGTCGACCTCGATGCAGGCATGGACGCCGCGCGCGCATGCGGTCTGATGATCCTCGCGCAATTGAAAGCCGCAGACCTGCTCGAAAAGGTCGAGCGGGTCGTGAAGCTGGGTGCTTTCATCAATTCGACCGGCGATTTCACCGACCAGCCCAAGGTCGCCAACGGCGCGTCCGATCTGATGTTCGAAGTGTTTGGCGACAAGGGCCGCCATGCCCGCGCCGCAGTGGGCGTGCCGGTGCTGCCGCTCGGCGCCGCGGTCGAGGTGGACGCTGTCATCGCCGTCTCGGCATGAGCAATCGCCAAGCCCCCGACTGGCTGACCAAATGGGAATATGCGCACCGCGGGCTCCATTCGCCCGGCGTGCCCGAAAACTCGCTTGCGGCGGCTAAGGCTGCGGTGGCGGCGGGCATGGGTGTGGAGTGCGATATCCAGCGCAGTCTCGACAAGCAGCCGATGGTTTTTCACGACTGGGATCTGGGCCGTCTCACCGACGGCGCCGGTCTGACCGAGGTGTTCACCGCCGAGGAGCTTGAAAAGCTTCACCTGCAGGAAACCGACGAGCATCCCGTGCGGCTGTCGCAGCTGCTCGCAGAGGTCGCGGGGAAGGTCCCGTTGCTGATCGAGATCAAGTCCCGCCCCGAGTACGACGTCGAGCGGACCTGCGCCTGCACAGCCGAAATGCTGGAAGGCTATGCGGGCGACTATGCGGTGATGAGCTTCGATCCGCGCGCCTGTGCGTGGTTTGCAGTGAATGCGCCGGATATTGTGCGCGGGCTGGTCTGCACCGATACGCTCGACATCGGCTTTCTGGGCGCCTGGCGTGCTCCGGGAGCGATCGAGGCGGCTGCGCCCGATTTCCTTGCGATGGACGTACGCGACTTGCCCAGCGCCTTTACGAGCCTGTGGCGGGAGAGCGGTAAGCCGCTGCTCAGCTGGACGATCCGCAGCGCCGAACTGCGCGAGCTTGCCTTGCGCGAAGTCGATGCGCTGATCGCCGAGGGTGAGGGGCTTGCGTGACGGCGGAAGGCGCTGACAATGCCGAGTTCACGGTCCGGCTGGCACCGGCGGTGGGCGAGTTCGATGCGGCCGAGTGGAACGCTCTGGGAGGAGACCGCAACCCCTTCGTAAGTCACGAATTTCTCACCGCTCTCGAAGATTCCGGCAGCGTCGGCGAGGGGACCGGCTGGGACCCTGTTCCAATCACCGTGTCCGATGCCGCAGGGCGGTTGCAGGCTGCCATGCCGAGCTATGCCAAGGGGCATAGTCAGGGCGAATATGTGTTCGATCACAGTTGGGCTGATGCGCTGCATCGGGCAGGGCGGAACTATTATCCCAAGCTCCAGATCGCAGCGCCCTTCACACCAGCCAACGGCCCGCGTCTTTTGCTCAAAGATCAGCGGCTTGCTCCCTATCTGCTCAAAGGTGCGGAAGTCGTTTGCGAGCAGAACGGCCTGTCGAGCGCGCACGCCACTTTTATCGAACCCGATCAGCTTTCGCTGTTCGAGGATGCCGGTTGGCTGATGCGCAGCGATATCCAGTTCCACTGGCTCAATCGTGACTACCAAACATTCGACGATTTCCTCGGCGAACTCGCCTCGCGCAAGCGCAAGAACCTGAGAAAAGAGCGCGCTGCGGCGCAGGATGGTCTGCGGATCGAGCGGCTTTCAGGCGATGATATCAAGCCCCGCCACTGGGATGCGTTCTGGGTGTTCTATCAGGACACAGGGGCACGCAAATGGGGCACACCGTATCTGACGCGCGAGGCGTTCACGCTGATGGGCGAACGCATGGCGGATCGCATGGTGTTGATCCTGGCATTCGACGGGGAAGAGCCGATTGCGGGCGCTCTCAATTTTATCGGCAGCGATGCGATCTACGGGCGTTATTGGGGATGCACCCGCGATGTGCGCTTCCTGCATTTCGAGCTGTGCTATTATCAGGCGATCGACATTGCTATCGAGCGGGGCCTGCCGCGGGTCGAAGCGGGCGCGCAGGGCGGACACAAGCTGGTCCGCGGGTATGAGCCGGTGCAAACATGGTCGGCGCACTGGATCGCCGATCCCGGATTTCGTGCAGCGGTTGCCGATTTTCTCGAACGCGAGCGCGAAGGCGTGGCGGTCGATCAACTGCACCTTGGCGAGAGGACGCCCTTCAAAAAGAGCGACTAGGCCAAGCTCTTCAAGCGGCGCGTCGTTCTTCGGAAAGCCAGTGGCGCGCGCGGCGTTGCGCTTCTGCGATTTCGCGGGCGGTCATTTCGTCCGAGACATCGGCACGGCACCAGGCGGCATCTTCATGCCCGCGCGAGGCGGCAAGATTGAACCATTTGTGCGCTTCGACGAGATCGCATTCCACCGTGCCCGAGCCGGTCGAGTAGGCGACCCCGAGATTGAACAGCGCGGCGACATCGCCGGCAGCTGCATCGGCGAGATAGCCGGCAATGGTGATATCGATTGCGCCGCTATCGAGCGGTTTGGCTTCACCTGTGTTGATCGCTTCGAGTTTCATCGTTCGTTTCCCCGTTTACCCCCGGCCATTTTCCGATTTTTCTTTCGGCCCGATGTGGTTTCGGGTGACCGTGCAGGACCAGACCTCCAAGATCGTGGTCAACAAATGGTTAACGCCAGCGAAGTTTTTTGGCGGAGCAGCTGCGCTTTCGGGCTCGCAATCGACGCTGTGGCGGGGTCTCTTCGCAACCCGTCGGGCACAGTCGCCCGCTATTGTGGGGACCCAGCGGTGAAACTGGCTTGCGGGGCTTAGGGCGCTTCCGTATAGCGCGCGCCGAGAGAGGTTCGCCTTCGCGGCGAGCGGGCCAGAGAAACATTCACGCACAGGAACCAAAGATATATCCGGCGGGAAGTTTTTGGGATTTGAGAACCACATGGTTGCTTCGGCTTCAGAAGAAATCGACATCCTGGAAAAAGCCAAAGGCTTGCTCGAGCCCGGCTATGTTCCGAGCGATGACGAGGAATATATGAACGAGCAGCAGCTGGCGTATTTCCAGATGCTGCTGATCGAATGGAAACGTTCGATCCACACCGCTGCCGGCCAGACCCTGCAATCGCTCGCCGACGGTCCTATCCGCGAGGCGGACCTCAACGATCGCGCTTCGAGCGAGACCGATTGGGGCATCGAACTGCGTACCCGCGATCGCCAACGCAAGCTTATGTCGAAGATCGACTCGGCACTGCGCCGGATCGATCAGGGCGAATACGGTTATTGCGAAGTCACCGGCGACCCGATCGGGCTGCGCCGGCTGATTGCCCGCCCGGTTGCGACCATGACGGTCGAGGCGCAGGAAGCGCACGAGCGCCGCGAGAAAGTCTCGCGCGACACCTAAGCGGTCGGGCGCGCGCCGGTCCGAAAACCTCTGTTCCGAATTCCGTTCCACTATGGGACGGCTTGCGATTTCGGGCTCCGGATAGGTCAAAGTTTACGGCTCGTTTACCGCGTCTGACCTAGCGTCAATCCATTATCGGGAAGCATGCATCAGGCGGAACGGCTGCCGTTCTCGCTGATGGTGAGAGATTGAGTTTAGGAGAATCGTCAGCATGTCAGGGCTCGACACGAGAAGTGTATCGCGTGACAGCTTGTTCCTCCTCGCCAATGTGCGGGTAGAGAGGCAATCCGAACAGCACCGCGTGCGCGTTCGCAACCTTTCCGACGGCGGCATGATGGGCGAAGGCCCGATGCTGGTCGCGCGCGGCAATCGCGTCGAGGTCGAGCTGCGGAACGTCGGTAAGATCATGGGTAACGTTGCCTGGGTTCAGGACCAGCGTTTCGGCATCGCGTTCGATGAAGAGATCGATTCGCAGCGTGCACGCGCTCCGGCTGGTAGCAACGCCGAAAGCGAAACGACTTATGGCGGCTTGTCGCGAGCTCACAAAGCGCCGCCGCCTCCGCCCAAGCCGACGGGGCTGCGCAAGGTCTGAGTTCTCCGCACCGGCGTATCGGTGCGACTTCGCGCTGACCTTCGCCGTTCAAGCTGCTATTCCGGCCATGTGTTGCGAATCTCTCTTGCCCTTTGTCTGAGCGTTCTGCTGTCCGCCTGCGGCCCCGGTGGGGATCGCGGCCCGGTCAATGTTGCCATTTTCGGTCAGCAGGAAGCGCTGTTCCAGCAGGGCGTCCGGCTTTCGAGCGCCGGGCAGCACATGCGGGCCGCCACCCATGAAGGGCTTGTCGCGCTCGATCCTGCAGGGCAGGTCGTTCCCGCTATCGCAGAGCGCTGGATCGTCACCGATGACGGGCTGAGCTATATTTTTCGCCTGCGCGACTCCAGCTGGCCCGATGGCGAGGAAATCACCGCCGAGGATGCGCAGGCCGCGCTGCGCAATGCCATTCGGCAGGTCGAAGGGACCTCGCTCGGCCTCGACCTCGCCAAAGTGACCGAAGTGCGCGCGATGACAGGCCGCGTGGTCGAAGTGCGTTTGTCCAGCCCGATGCCGGAATTCCTGCAATTGCTCGCCCAGCCCGAACTGGGTCTGGCGAAGGGCGGCAGCGGGGCAGGGCCGATGATTATGTCTCGCGACGAAGACAGTCCGGTTGCCCGGCTAAGCGCGCTGCCTCCCGAATCGCGCGGGCTGCCTGCGCGAGAGGATTGGGAAGACCTCGCGCGCGGCCTGACGGTGCGCGCGCTGTCGGGGCAGGCCGCAGTGGATGCCTTTGCCGATGGCGAAGTCGACTTGCTGCTCAACGGAACCATCGTCACTTTCCCCATGGCGCAGCTGGGGCCGCTTTCGCGCGGGACGGTGCGCGTCGATCCGGCGCTCGGGTTGTTCGGCTTCGCATTTCGCAGCGACAGCGGCATGCTCGCCGACCCGGCGCGGCGCGAGGCGCTTTCGATGGCGCTCGACCGCAACCAGCTGATCCAGCCCTTCGGCCTTGGCGGCTGGCGCGAGACATCATGGATAGTCCCGCCCGATATCTTCACTCCGCAGAAATATCCGGCGAGCCGCTGGAACGGGCTGAGCCTCGAAGAGCGCCGCGGGATTGCGCGACGCCGGATTGCAGCCTGGCAGGCAGGTCGCGACGAACCGGCGACGGTCCGCGTGGGACTGCCGCAGGGACCGGGCAGCGACCTGTTGTTCACCGCGCTGGCGCAGCAATGGCGGGAAATCGGTGTCACTGCAGAACGGGTAGGAATAGGCGAAGGCGCGGAGCTGGAGTTGCGTGACCGGCTGGCGCGTTATTCCTCGCCGCGCTGGTATCTCAACCAGCTGAATTGCGCGATCGAGGTGGGGCTGTGTTCTGAAGCTGCGGATGCTTTGGTGCGCCAGTCGCTCGACGAACTCGACCCGGTTGCCAAACAGGAGTTGATGGCACAGGCCCATGCCGAACTGGTCGCTGCGGAAGTGTTCATCCCGCTGGGTGTTCCGGTGCGCTGGTCACTCGTGCGGGGTTCGGTGAGCGGTTATCAGGCGAACCCCTGGGGGCTCCACCCCTTGTTCCCGCTGTCCCAACCCACCACATAATGGGGGAAGGAGACGTTGATGCCCCCGACTACCAATCCTCAGCGCCCCTCTGCGCAGCGCCCCCAGGCGATGGGTCTTTCGGTTCCGACCGGCAGCGATCCGGCCTCGGTCCGCGCCCGCGTCGAAGCGATGGAAATGCTGCTCGAACGCAGCCTGCGCATCCCGGGCGTGAATATTCCCATCGGCCTTGATGCCCTGCTCGGCCTGGTCCCTGTACTCGGCGATGTCATCGCTGCGGGTCTGGGTGCTTATATCGTGTGGGAAGCGCGCAATCTCGGCATGTCCAAATGGCACCTAACGCGCATGAGCGCGAATGTGGCTTTTGATGCCGCGTTGGGCTTCGTTCCGCTGATCGGCGATGCGGCCGACTTCGTGTTCCGTTCGAACTCGCGCAATCTCAAGATCATCAAAAAGCACCTCGACAAGCATCACCCCGAAACGCGGGTGATCGAGGGCTAGGCCCGCGCCGTCAGGCTTCGAGTTCAATATCCCAGTACAGCCAGTCTCGCCATGTCTCGTGGAGATAGTTGGGCGGGAACAGCTTGCCGTGCTGCTGCAATTGCCAGCTGGTGGGCCGGATCGGCTTCATCTGGACAGGCATATGCGCCTGTGAGGGTGTGCGGCCGCCCTTCTTCATATTGCACGGCGCGCAGGCGGTGATGATGTTCTCCCACGTCGTGCGTCCGCCGAGGCGCCGCGGGATCACGTGGTCGAACGTCAGATGTTCGTGACTGCCGCAATATTGGCACTGGAACCGGTCGCGCAGGAACACGTTGAAACGCGTGAAAGCGGGAAATTCGCTGGCCTTCACATATTGCCGCAGCGCGATCACCGAAGGAATCTTCATATCGAGCGAGGGCGAATGCACCTCGCGTTCGTAACTGGCGACGATATCGACCCGGTCGAGAAACACCGCCTTGATCGCGGTCTGCCACGGCCAGATGCTGAGCGGATAATAGGACAGCGGCGTGTAGTCCGCGTTGAGCACAAGCGCGGGGCATGCCGACAGATTGCGTGTCGGATCTTCGTCTGCGGAACGGAACCGCGCGGCCTTTTCGATCAGTTCGGCTTGAAACACGTTTGCGTTCCCCCTCTGATTGATCCGAACATGCCGTGGCAAGTTTAAGAGTCAAAGCCGTGACACTGTGTCTATCCACAGGCACAGACTGTTGAGAAGCTGTGGATAGCGCAAGATTGTGTCCTGTGGCATGGGCTGAGGATGTCTGATCTGCCTCTCGTCACCCGCTTTGCACCGAGCCCCAATGGCCAGTTGCACCTCGGGCATGCCTATTCGGCGATTGTCGCGCATGATCTTGCGCGGGAGGCCGGCGGGCAATTCCTCTTGCGGATCGAGGACATAGACGGACCGCGCTCGCATCCCGAACTCGCCGAGGAATTCCGCCGCGATCTCGAATGGCTGGGGCTGGAGTGGGATGAGGTGCCCGCCCAATCGACGCGGCTTGACAGCTATGCAGCGGCGGCGCGCAAGCTTGTCGAGGCCGGCTTTCTCTATCCGTGCGATTGCACCCGCCGCGAGATCGCCGCGCTCCCGCCGCGAAAGGATGCGGACGGGGTCGAATACCCCGGCTCCTGCCGTTCCACATGCGAGGCAAAGGCGGGAGAAGGCGCGGCGCTACGGCTCGACATCGACCGCGCGATGGCGACGGTGGGAGAGGTGGTCTGGACCGACGCGCATATCGGCAGCGTCGTCGCCGATCCGCGCGCGCTCGGCGATGTGGTTATCGTGCGCAAGGATTTGCCCGCCAGCTACAATCTTGCCGTCACGCTCGACGATGCCGCCGACGGAGTGACTTTGGTGACGCGCGGGGAGGATTTGCTCGAGACGACCCACATCCACCGCATCTTGCAGGAACTGCTCGAACTGCCCGTTCCGCAATGGCATCATCACGCGCTAATCCTTGATGATAATGGCGAAAAACTCGCCAAACGCCGCGGTTCGCCGCCGCTTGCCGCGCGGCGCGAGGTGGGCGAGGACGGGCGTGCGCTGGCCGATCAAATGCGCGCGCGCAAATTCGACCTTGGAAGTTGAACCGAAAACACCCATTTAGCTGCCATGAACTACATCCTTATTCCGATCCTCATCGTGCTGTGCATCATGGTTGTGGTCTCGCTGGTGCGCGGCGTTGTCGCTTTCATCAAGACCACCAAAGTCGATCTGGAAAGCGGCGAAGCGGAAACCGTCACCGAAATGCAGCTGATGCAGAACCGGGCGATGTTTTCGCGCATCAAGTATCAGGCCGCGGCGATCGCCGTCGTTGCTGTGATCGCGCTGCTGGCAAGCGGCGGCAGCTGATCCGCCGGTCGGTCGATCCGCACCATGGTCAAGCTCAACAAGATCTACACCCGCACCGGCGATGACGGGACGACCGGACTCGTCGATGGATCGCGCTGTTCCAAACACTCCGCCCGCATCGCTGCGATTGGCGCTGTGGACGAGGCCAACAGCGCAATCGGCCTCGCGATCTGCGCTATCGGGGCCGAGGCGCATCGCGCGCTTCTGACGCGCATCCAGAACGATTTGTTCGATCTTGGTGCCGATCTCGCCACCCCTGCCGAAGACGGCGACTTTACCCCGTCCGAAATGGTCTTGCGCATTGTCGACGCGCAGCACAGCTGGCTCGAGAGCGAAATCGACGCGCTGAACGAGGGGCTCGAACAGCTTACGAGTTTCGTCCTTCCCGGCGGCTGCGAGGCTGCTGCGCGCACCCACGTTGCGCGTGCATCCGCCCGTGCAGCCGAGCGCGCCATGACGGCCCTTGCAGGCGAAACCGCCGTCAATCCGGCGGCGCTCGCTTATATCAACCGTCTTTCGGATCTGCTCTTCGTGCTCGCCCGCGTGCTCAACGACGGCGGAACGAGCGATGTTAAGTGGGTTCCGGGCGCAAACCGCCAGTAAGGACGGGCTAGTCAGGACGGGCAAGCCTCGCTAGGGAGCGGCAATTGCTGCACTTGCGAAGGGAATTGTTGCCATGCGGAAAATCGCCGTTATCGGAGCCGGCCAGATGGGTACGGGGATCGCACAGACGGTCGCCGCGAACGGCATGCAGGTGATTCTTTCCGATATCGATCTCGCCACCGCCGAGGCTGGCAAGGGCAAGGTCGAACAGGCGCTGGTCAAGCTCGCCGGTCGCGGCAAGATCGAAGCCGCCGACGCCGAAGCGTTGCTCGCCCGTATTACGCCCGTCGGCGATTACGCGCCTATGGCCGAAGCCGACCTCATCATCGAAGCCGCGACCGAGCGCGAGGAGATCAAGAACAAGATCTTCGAAGCTGCCGGCAAGGTACTCGCCGCCGATGCGGTGATGGCATCGAACACCAGCTCCATCCCGATCACGCGCATGGCGAACCATTCGCCCGATCCGGCGCGCTTTATCGGCCTGCACTTCTTCAACCCGGTTCCCGTGATGGGCCTGATCGAAGTCATTCCCGGCCTCGCCACCGCGCAGGAAACCACCGACCGCGTGACCGCCTTTGCCGAAGGACTGGGCAAGCAGGTCGTGCTGTCGCAGGACGAACCCGGCTTTGTCGTCAACCGCATCCTCTTGCCCATGATCAACGAAGCCGTCTTCGTGCTGGGTCAATCTACCGCAGGGATCGAGGATATCGACAAGGGCTGCCGTCTGGGGCTCAACCACCCGATGGGGCCGTTGCAGCTCGCTGATTTCGTCGGGCTCGACACCTGCCTCGACATCATCAAGGTGCTCTACAAGACCACCCGCGACAGCAAGTATCGCCCCGCGCCGCTGCTGGTGAAATATGTCGAAGCCGGCTGGCTGGGCCGCAAGACGGGCCGCGGATTCTACGATTATTCCGGTGAGGCGCCGGTTCCGACGCGTTAATCGCGGCCTATTCTACGGTCAGCGAACCGCCGCTGCGGCCGTTGCTGCTGCCCGGAGCTCTGACATCGGGTGCATTCGGGGCTGCGCCGCTCGTGATGCGCGGATTGCCGCTGTCGCTGCCGGAGCGACGCGTTCCGGCGGCAAAACTTCCCCCATCGCGATCGGCAGCGACATCTCCGACTTCGATTTCGGAATTGTTGCCTGAACTGCTGCGCGTGCTCCAATCGGCGTCGGGCCCGGTTTGCCCCCAATCGTCGGAACCGCTTGCATCGCCGGCATCGGCCCAACCGGCCGCGGGCTGCGCTGCGGCAGGAGCGGGCTTGGGCGCCTGATCTTCGACGACCGCAAGTTCCGGGTCTTCATCAGCCGCGTCGGTTGAATCGTTCCCGAGAGCATTTGCCGCGATGAGCGCGAAAAGTACGACGACACCCGCGAGCGCGAGTGCCTTGTTGCGATTGTTGAAGAATGTGTCCGACATAATGCCGGACAAAAGCACAGCATAGTTAAGGATTGGTGGAACCTGGCCGCAAAAACCTAGTCGAGCGACCGCTTCAATTCATACAGCAGTTCGAGCGCCTCGCGCGGGGCGAGCGCGTCGAGATCGGTCGCCTGCAACTTTCCGGCGAGCAATTGTTCGGGCGTCTTTTCTGGCTCGGGCGCGGCGGCGGCTGCGAACAGCGGCAATTCGCCGAGTCCTGCTGCGAGGCCTCCGGTTTCGTTGCGCGCCTGCTCCAGCTTGTCGAGCACCTGTTTGGCGCGCTTGACCACTTGCGGGGGCACGCCTGCGAGTTTTGCCACCGCGAGGCCGTAGGAGCGGTCAGCGGGGCCTTCTGCCAGTTCGTGCAGCAGCACGAGATCGCCTTTCCATTCGCGCGCGCGGACATGATGGAGCGAGAGCTGCGCGCAGGTCTCGGCGAGCCGCGAAAGCTCGTGATAATGCGTTGCGAACAGGCAGCGACATTCGATCTGTGAGTGCACCGCCTCGACCACCGCCCATGCGAGCGCCAGCCCGTCATAGGTCGAAGTGCCGCGCCCGACCTCGTCCAGAATAACGAAACTGCGGCTGGTCGCCTGCGCCAGAATGGCGGCGGTTTCGACCATTTCGACCATGAAGGTCGAACGGCCGCGGGCCAGATTGTCCGACGCGCCCACGCGGCTGAACAGGCGATCGACCAGGCCGATGCGGGCTGTTTGGGCAGGCACGAAGCACCCTGCCTGCGCCATCAGCACAATCAGCGCGTTCTGGCGCAGGAAGGTCGATTTACCGCCCATGTTCGGCCCGCCGATCAGCCACAAACGGTCGCCGGTTCCTAGCGAGCAATCATTGGCGACAAACCGCTCGCCTGTTTTGGCGAGAGCCGCCTCGACCACCGGATGCCGCCCGCCCGAAATCGCGAGTCCTGCATCCTCGGAAATTTCGGGGCGACACCAGTCGCCTTCGCTGGCGCGCTCGGCATTGCCCGCGCTGACATCGATCCGGGCGAGCGCGGCGGCGGTCGTCGCGATCGCTTCGCGGGCCTTGGTGACTTCGCTCACCAATTCCTCGAAATGCGCTTCTTCGGCTGCCAGAGCGCGACCGCCCGCTTCGGAAATGCGTGAGGCTTCTTCGTGGAGCGAAAGCGAGTTGAAGCGCACCGCGCCCGCCATGGTCTGGCGATGGGTGAAGCCGCTGTCCGGCGCCATCAGCGCATCGCCATGCTTTGCGGGGACTTCGATGAAATATCCCAGCACGCCGTTGTGCTTGATCTTGAGCGCGGCAATCCCCGTCTCGTCGCGATAGCGCGCTTCCATCGCGGCAATGGCGCGGCGGGCATTACCGGAGACTTCGCGCAATTCGTCGAGGCTCGCGTCATACCCCTCGGCGATAAAACCGCCGTTCGAGCGTTCGGTGGGCGGCGAGGCTACCAGCGCGCGCGCCAACAGGTCGGTCAGCGCGCCGTGGCCTGCGAGACTCGGGAGCAAGTCATCGAGCAGGGCGGGGCGGTCCGCCTCGCTGCCGAGCCATTCGTGCAGCCGCCTTGCTTCGTCCAGACCATCGCGGATCTGGCCGAGGTCGCGCGGGCTGCCGCGCCCTGCGACTACGCGCCCCAGCGCGCGGCCGATATCGGGAATGGCGCGCAGCACGTCGCGCAAAGATGCCCGCTCGATCGGGCGAGCATGCCAGAACTGCACCAGCGCAAGGCGCTTCTCGATATCCGCCTGCGACAGCAGCGGCGCGGACAGGTCTTCGGCAAGCAGCCGCGAACCGGCGCCGGTCGAACAGCGGTCGAGCGCGGCGACAAGGCTGCCTGCGCGGCTGCCGGTGGAGCTTTCGAGGATTTCGAGGCTGCCGCGTGTGGCCTCGTCCATCACCATGCCAGCCGCTTCGGCGCGCACGATTGGCGGCAGCAGCAAGGGCAGCGAGCCGCGCCCGACATGTTCCAGATAGGCGATCAGCCCGCCCGCTGCTGCCAGCATGGCGCGGCTGAAATCACCGAAGCCGTCGAGGGTCGAGACCCCGTGCAGCTTTTGCAGCCGCTCGGCCCCCGTATCGCTCGAAAAAGCGCTGCGCGGGTGGAGGCTCGCCTCTTCGGGGGCGTCCTCCCAATCCTCGGGCACCACCACTTCGGTCGCACCGAGCCGCGCCAATTGCGCCCCCATCAGCGCGGGCGCACATTCTTCGAGCACCATTACGCCGGTCGAGATGTCGCAGCTGGCAAGGCCAACGGTCCCGCGCACTTCGGCGAGCGCGACCAGCAGGTTCGCACGGCGCGGTTCGAGCAGCGCCTCCTCGGTCAGCGTTCCGGCGGTGACGAAGCGCACGATGTCGCGCGCCACCAGCACCTTGGACGAAGGCTTGCCCTCGCGCTTGGCGCGGGCCTTGGCTTCGTCGGGAGTTTCGACCTGCTCGGCAATCGCGACCCGCTGGCCGGCCTTGATCAGCCTTGCGAGATAGCCCTCCGCCGCGTGAACAGGCACGCCGCACATCGCCACCGGCTCTCCATCATGTTCGCCGCGTGAAGTCAGCGCGATGTCGAGAATGTTCGAGGCGGTCTTGGCATCGTCGAAGAACAGTTCGAAGAAATCGCCCATGCGATAAAACAGCAAGGACCCGCCGGCCTCGCGCTTGAGCGCGAGATATTGCTCCATCATCGGAGTGGGCTTTGCAGAGGAACCGGCCATAGCCACCGACTAGCCAGCGCACGGATGATTCGTGAAGGCGCGCAGCCGACTTAACCCCTATCATCTGACACATATGCGGGCTAAGCGAATGGGAACGGTGCAATTGGTGGAATTCTTCAGGGGGTATACAAATGGCTGACGAACCGAAGGGCGGCTTTACCGCCCGCGAAGCGCTTTTCTATCACGAGACGATCCGTCCCGGTAAAATCGAGATTGTCGCGACCAAGCCGATGACGTCGCAGCGCGACCTCAGCCTTGCCTATTCGCCCGGCGTAGCCGTGCCGGTGGAAGCGATCGCTGCCGACCCCGCTCTGGCCGCCCGTTACACCGCCAAGGCGAACCTTGTTGCGGTGATCTCCAACGGTACCGCGATCCTCGGTCTCGGAAATCTGGGCGCGCTTGCCTCGAAGCCGGTGATGGAAGGCAAGGCGGTGCTGTTCAAACGCTTCGCCGACGTCGATTCGATCGACATCGAGCTTAACACCGAAGATCCCGAAGCCTTCATCAACGCGGTCGCGCTGATGGAGCCGAGCTTTGGTGGCATCAACCTTGAGGATATCAAGGCCCCTGAATGTTTCATCATCGAAGCCGCACTGCGCGAGAAGATGAACATTCCGATCATGCATGATGACCAGCACGGAACCGCGATCATCACCGCCGCGGGTCTTCTGAACGCCTGCCACCTGACGGGCCGCAAGATGGAAGACGTGAAAGTCGTCGTGAACGGTGCCGGTGCCGCAGCCATCGCCTGTACCGCGCTGATCAAAGCCATGGGCGTGGCGCACGAAAACGTCATCATGTGCGACCGCTCCGGCCCGATCACTCCGGGCCGCGAAGGCATCGACCAGTGGAAGAGCGCGCATGCGGTCGCCACCGATGCGACCACGCTCGAAGAGGCGCTCAAGGGCGCGGATATTTTCCTTGGTCTCTCCGCAGCAGGCGCGCTTAAGCCCGAATGGGTCGCCGATATGGCGGACAAGCCGATCATCTTTGCAATGGCGAACCCGACGCCCGAAATCATGCCGGACGAGGCGAAGGCCGTGCGCCCCGATGCGATCATCGCAACGGGCCGCAGCGACTTCCCCAACCAGGTCAACAACGTCCTTGGCTTCCCCTTCATCTTCCGCGGCGCGCTCGACGTGCAGGCGACGACGATTAACGAAGAGATGAAGGTCGGCGCAGCGGTGGCGATTGCCGAACTGGCGCGCCAGCAAGTGCCCGAAGAAGTCTCGGCCGCTTATGGCAAGAACCAGAAGTTCGGCACCGACTACATCATTCCCGCACCCTTCGATCCGCGTCTGATCGAGGTCGTGTCCTCTGCCGTCGCCAAGGCGGCGATGGATTCGGGCGTTGCGCAAAAGCCGATCGAGGATTTCGACGAGTATCGTCACAATCTCAAATCGCGCCTCAACCCGACCACGGCTGTGCTCACCGGCGTTTACAACGAAGCGCGCAACAATCCCAAGCGGATGGTGTTTGCCGAAGCCGAAGAGGAAGTGGTGCTGCGCGCAGCCATCCAGTTCCGCGATTTCGGCTATGGCACACCGATCCTCGTCGGACGGACCAAGGCGGTGCTCGACAAGCTGCACCAGCTTTCGGTTTCCGATCCCGGCAGCTTCGAAATCCAGAACTCGGCGGACAGCGAGCATGTGCCCGAGATGGTCTCCTATCTCTACAAGCGCCTGCAGCGTCGCGGCTTTACCGAGCGTGATGTGCGGCGCATGGTCAATCAGGAGCGCAACGTCTTTGCCTCGCTGCTGGTCGCGCTGGGGCATGGCGACGGGATGATCACCGGCGTCACGCGCACCTTCGCGCAGACCGCGCGCGAGGTGAACCTCGTGCTCGATCACAAACCCGATGCGCTGACTTTCGGTATTCACATGATGGTAGGCAAGAACCACACCACCTTCCTTGCCGATACCACGATCAACGAGCGTCCGACTTCCGAACAGTTGGCGCATATCGCGCGCGAGACGGCTGCGGTGGCGCGGCGCATGGGGCATGAACCGCGCGTTGCCTTCCTGTCCTATTCGACCTTCGGCAATCCGTCGGGTCAGTGGCTCGGCAATATCCGCGATGCGGTGGCGATCCTCGACCGCGAAGGGGCCGACTTCGAATATGAAGGTGAAATGGCGCCCGATGCCGCGCTTAACCCCAAGGTGATGGAGCTTTATCCCTTCAGCCGCCTGAGCGCGCCCGCCAATGTGCTGATCATGCCGGGTCTGCAATCGGCAAACCTTTCTGCCAAGCTGCTTCGCGAACTCGGTGCGAACACCACCGTGGGGCCGATGCTGATCGGTATGGAAAAGCCGGTGCAGATCGTCCCGATGACCGCGGCTGCACCCGATGTGCTGACGCTGGCGGTTCTGTCTGCTGCGGGCGTCGTCGGCTGATCCAAAAAAGAGGACCCGGCGCAATGCCGGACCCTCCAGGTTGGAAAGCGGTATTACCCGCTTCGTGAATTGTTTGGTGTCGCTGTTACGCGGCGAGCGCTTCGCGGTTCACCGTGCCCACGGCAATGCCGGTGAGGCGGTGGTCGCCGCTGCGCGTTTCATCGAGACAGCTGCGTAGAGTCTCGGCATCGCGTTCCCGGCCGAGGCGTTCCGCAAAGGCGGCCGCCGTGCCATATCCCGCCATCGCGTAGTGTGCCATGCGTTGATACTGCGCAATGATCGAAGCATCGCGCACATCGCTGTCGGCGATGTCTGCCTTAAGAGCGTGGGCCTTGGCCTCCTTAACGAGACCTTCCATGCCCTTGCAGTGTTCACCATTGGGATCGGCGTCCAGCGACTGGATCAGGGTCTTGACCTTCTCCATGCCTTGCGAAATTCCCACGACGCCTTGGGTCAGCGCCTCGCCGAGTTCGGATGATGCAGCCTCACGCTGCATTTGCTTGGTGACATCGAGCGCCTGCTTGTTGGCGCTGTAGAGGTCCTGCAGCTGGTCGGTGTAGAGGTCAGAAAGGGTGCGGATAGTCATAAAGATTTCTCCTCTTAATTGGCGTCGTTACACACAAGAGGTGGGGTCGAATTGACATAATTCAACCAGAAAACCTTTATATTACCGCTATTTAGGATGAGCCGTTAATCAGCCGCGATGGATCGAGATATATCATAACGCGGTTTTCGGACCTTCGCCGGGAGGGTGCTGGCGATATCTCACCCGGCGGTTTTGCTGCTTAAAGACGCCGGAAGCGGAAGTACCAGACTTCATGCCCGAACACGGTCCGCGCCTTGTGTTCATAGCGGGTTTCGCACCAGCCCGACGGACGGTTCTGCCAGTTGGCGGGGCCTTCGACGACCCATTCGAATTTGTCCGTGTGCCTCTGCATCACCATCAGCGCATGGCGGACATAGACCGGATGGTCGGTGCCGAAGCGGAACTCGCCGCCCGGTTTAATCTTGTCGGCCAGCAGCGCGACCGGACCATCGTTCATCATCCGGCGCTTGGCATGCTTGTTCTTGGGCCAGGGGTCGGGATGCAGCAGATAGGCCATCGTCAGCGCGCCGTCGGGAATGCGCTGGAGCACCTGCAAGGCATCGCCATGGTGCAAGCGGACATTGGCGAGCTTGCCTTCCTCTATATGCGTCAGCGCCTGCGCGACCCCGTTGAGGAAGGGCTCGGCCCCGATGAAGCCATGATTGGGCAGCAGGTCGGCGCGGTAGGCGAGATGCTCGCCGCCGCCAAAGCCGATCTCGAAATGCAGCGGGCAATCCTCGCCGAACAGGGATTGCGCGGTCACCGGCCCTTCTTCGGGGACGGAAATCTGCGGCAGGAGATTGTCGACCAAAGCCTGTTGCTTGGCGCGCAGCGGCTTTCCGACGCTGCGGCCATACAGCCGGGTGAGGGTGGTGGGATCGCCTTCTTTATATGCGCTCATGCGCGGTGCGCTAGGCGGGCAGAGGGCGGCTTGTCCAGCCGGATCTGACAGGATTGGCGGTTGAGAGAGAGGCTGTGGTCCCTATATCGCGCCGCGACATGGATATTCTTGCCAGCCTTTACGCCCAGCAGCCCGATTGGGCGCAGACCCTTATTGCTCTTGCAGGTCTCGTGCTCGCCGCGCTCGCGGTCAATTTCATACTCAAGCGGATCATCCTGCGCGCGGCCGCGCCCTATCTCGACCAGACGACCAACACGTCCGACAAGTCTGCTGCATGGCTCGCGACCGCCGCGCCGCTGCTGGTGATTTCCTTCGGAATTGCGTTGGTGCCGTCGCTGCCGGAGCAGGCCTACACCATCATTCGCAACCTGGCGCAGGCGCTGATCGTGATCTCGGTCGCGATGGCGATCGTCACAGCGCTGACTTATGTCAACGAATTGTACGAGCGCCAGCCGCGCTCGAATGATCGCCCAATCAAGGGGTTTATCCAGCTGATCAAGATCGTGGTGCTCTGCGGCGCGGCGATCATTCTCATCTCGGTGCTGATCGACCAGTCGCCGCTGCTGCTGCTCTCGGGCCTCGGCGCGATCACGGCGGTTTTGCTCCTGGTGTTCAAGGACACGATCCTCAGCCTCGTCGCGAGCGTTCAACTGACCACCAATGACATGCTGCGCGTGGGCGACTGGATCACCATGCCGAGCATGGAAGCCGACGGCGATGTGGTCGATATTTCGCTGCACACTGTGAAGGTGCAGAACTTCGACAAGACGATCACCACCATTCCCACGCACCGGCTGGTTTCGGACGCCTATCAGAACTGGCGCGGCATGGCCGAAAGCGGCGGGCGGCGAATCAAGCGCAGCATCGTGCTCGACCAGAATTCGATCCGCTTTCTTTCGGATGAGGAGGTTGCAGAGTTCGGGAAGTTCAAGATGCTCAAGGACTATCTCGCCGCCAAGCGCACCGAGATAGCCGAGTGGAACGCGCGCGAGATGCAGGGCGAGGACGCGCCGGTCAACGCGCGCCGCCTGACCAATATCGGCACTTTCCGCGCCTATATTCAGGCCTATATCGAATGGCATCCGCACATTGGCGAGGGCTTTACGCTGCTGGTCCGGCAGATGCCGCCGGGGCCGCAGGGGCTGCCGATCGAGATCTACTGCTTCACCGACACCATCGGCTGGAACGAATACGAGAACATCCAGGGCGATATCTTCGATCACCTGCTGGCGATTGTTCCCGAGTTCGGTCTCAAGCTGTTCCAGGAACCGACGGGGCGGGATTTTGAAGCGGCGCTGAAATTAGCTTGAGCCAAACACAAACGCCCGAGGCGTTTCCACCCCGGGCGCTTCGCTGAAGTTGATACTGGCCGTTGAGGCGCAAAAAATTACGCGGCTTCGGCTTCCTCGTTCGGGTCGCGCAGCACATAGCCACGGCCCCAGACGGTTTCGATGTAGTTTTCGCCGCCGCATGCGTGGCTGAGCTTTTTGCGCAGCTTGCAGATGAAGACGTCGATGATCTTGAGTTCCGGCTCGTCCATCCCGCCATAGAGGTGGTTGAGGAACATTTCCTTGGTCAGCGTCGTGCCCTTGCGCAGCGAAAGCAGCTCGAGCATCGCATATTCCTTGCCGGTCAGGTGCACGCGGGCGCCATCGACCTCGACCGTCTTGGCGTCGAGATTGACGGCGAGCTTGCCGGTGCGGATGACCGACTGGCTGTGCCCCTTCGAACGACGCACGACCGCATGGATGCGGGCGACCAGTTCGTCGCGGTGGAACGGCTTGGTGACATAATCGTCGGCGCCGAAGCCGAAGCTGCGCACCTTCGAATCCATTTCGCTGATGCCCGAAAGGATCAGCACCGGGGTCTGCACGCGGGCGACGCGCAGCTTCTTGAGCACGTCATAGCCGTGCATGTCCGGCAGATTGAGATCGAGCAGGATGATATCGTAATCATACAGCTTGCCCAGATCCAAGCCTTCCTCACCCAGGTCCGTCGAATAGACGTTGAAACCCTCGGTGGTGAGCATCAGCTCGATCGCCTTCGCCGTGGTCGGCTCGTCTTCGATCAGCAGTACGCGCATCGCCAGAATCCTTTGCCCCGTTTGTGTACGTCAGCCGCCTGATGACCAACGCGTCCTGAGTGATTCATTAACCTAAGCATGTCTGAAGGCAAAAGGTTAATTTCTTCCTAACCGGCCTGACTCCGCGAGTCGCGCCGTGTCGGGCGGCCTTCAGCGCCGTTCACCACACCCTTTTACGGCGCTCGTTCATATTTATTAATTCGGGAAATTTACGCTTCCGTAATGCACCCTAGGGCGCCGGAAATCAGCTGTCGCCGCCGGGCGGGGCGATGTCCTCACCCAGCACGTCGCGCAGATAGAGGCTGCGGACCAGCGTGAAGATCACCACCAGCAGCGCGGCCGAAAAGAACAGCCCGAATATGCCGAAGACATAGCCGATGCCGATGATCGCGAAGAGCGTGATCGCGGGCGGAATGGCGACTACGCGCTGCTGGACATAGGGGGTGATGAAATTGGTCTGGACCAGCCGGACCAGCGCGAAGGCGATGAAGGCGGCGACCAAAGTTCCGGGGCCTTCGGTCGCCGCGAGCGCGAGCGCGGGCACCATCGCGGCCGTCGGCCCGACATAGGGAATGAACTCGCTCAATCCCGCGAGCAGGCCGAGCGCGGCGGAGGAAGGCACGCCTGCGACCCACAGGCCGAGCGCGACGAGCAGGCCCATCGTCGTCATCTGAATGATCTGCGCGCGCAGCCATAGCGACAGCGTCGCGCCGGTATCGTCCAGCGCGTCGGCGAAGGGCGGGCGGCTGGCGGGCGGAATCAGCAGCAGCAGCCCGCGGCGATAGACACCGGGATCGCCGGCAAGGAACAGCGCGCCGATCAGCAGCAGGATCATGTTGAGCAGCAATTCGATCGATCCCTGCGCCAGCCCGCCGAGATCGTGGGCCACCCGCGAACCGGCAAAGGCGGCTTCGACTGCGTCATAGATTTTCTGACCTACCGGCGATGTGGCGAGCATCGCGTGCAGCTGATCGACGATCGCGGGGAGATTGGCGACGAAATCGTTGATCTGCGATCCGAACTGGACGGTGAAGAGCCAGACGAGGAAGGCGATGACGAGAAGGACGCTGGCCATCGCCGCCGCAACGGCCCAGCGTATCGGCAGTCCGACGCGCTTGTGCCAGAAATCCGCGACTTCGCGGATGACGATCGCACCGAGCACCGATCCGAACGCCAGGATCAACAGGTCGAGCGCGCGATAGAGCGCGGCGCCCACGGCCACGATCACTGCCAGCGCAATCACGCGGCGCAGGAAACGGGCATCGGATTCGTCGGGTTTCAGGCGGTTCACGGGCAACGAACGTTCGGGAGGCGGAACGGGTTGCGGGGCGTGGTGCCGGGGCTGCTTATGCAGGCGGCGCGAATGACGGGTGGGGCTTCGACAGGCTCAGCCCCAACGCAAAAGCCCAACGCGAAAGCGAGTCGCGATCGATGGAGCGCCCTCGTCCGGCGGTCAGTCCGCCTGTTCCGTTGCCTGCAATTTTGCCAGATCGGCCGCCCAGGCGCGGCGGAGCGGGTTGATACCCATCGCCACCACCGCCGCCATCGCGACCCATGCGACCATCCAGATGTCGCGCGTGCCCGGCGTGTAGGACCAGGCCGCGATCCACGCGATCACCACCGTCGCGATCAACCCCGCGGCGACGTGCAATATCTCTATGATCGTGCGGATCGGCAGGCCGGTCATGTCAGGCAAGCATGGCCATCGGCGATTCGACCAGTTGCTTGAACGCCTTCATCAGTTCGGCGCCGTCGGCGCCGTCGATGGCGCGATGGTCGAAACTGCCGGTGGCGCTCATCACCGTGCGGATCTGGAGCGAATCATCGACCACCCAGGGGCGTTTTTCGCCGGCGCTGATCGCCATGATCATCGCCTGGGGCGGATTGATCACCGCATCGAACTGCGAAATGCCGAACATGCCCATGTTGGAAATGCTGGCGGTGCCGCCCTGATATTCGTGCGGCTGCAGCTTGCCTTCCTTGGCGCGGCCGGCGAGTTCCTTCATCTCGGTCGAGATCGAAGCGAGCCCCTTGTTCGCGGCATCCTTGATGATCGGCGTGATCAGCCCCGCAGGCGTCGAGACCGCGACCGACACATCAGCGCGCTGATATTTGATCAGATTGGTGCCCGCGAAGGTGACGTTGCATTTGGGCGTCATTTCCAGCGCGATGCCCAGCGCCTTGATCAGCATGTCGTTGACCGACAGCTTCACGCCGCGTGGTTCGAGCGCCTTGTTGAGCTCACCGCGCAGCTTGAGCAGCGGATCGAGCACGATATCGACCGTGAGGTAGATGTGCGGGATCGTCTGCTTCGCTTCGGTAAGGCGGCGGGCGATCGTCTTGCGGATGTTCGAGAGCTTTTCGACTTCGTGCGGGATGCTCTCGTCGAACGCGACTTCGGACGGCGCGGCGGCGGGCGCGCCTGCCGGGGCAGCCGCAGCCTGTGCCGGTGCCGAACCGGGTTTGGCCGATTCGACATCGGCCTTGACGACGCGGCCATTGGGGCCGGAGCCGGCGATCGAAGCGACGTCGACGCCCTTTTCAGCGGCGATGCGGCGCGCGAGCGGGCTCGCCTTCACGCGATCCGAGTCGCCGCTCTTCGCTGCGGGAGCGGGAGCGGGAGCCGGAGCCGGGGCAGGAGCCGCCTTGGCTTGCTCGGCGGGCTTTTCTTCCTTTGCGGCGGGGGCAGGCGCGGGTTCGGCCTTGGCGGGTGCCTCGACATCGGACGCATCTTCGCCTTCTTCGGCGAGCAGCGCGATGACGGTGCCGACCTTCACATTGTCGGTGCCGGCTTCGACAAGGATCTTCGCCACGACGCCTTCATCGACGGCTTCGAATTCCATCGTCGCCTTGTCGGTTTCGATCTCGGCCATCAGGTCGCCGGACGAGACGGTGTCGCCTTCCTTGATCAGCCATTTGGCGAGAGTGCCCTCTTCCATCGTGGGGGAAAGGGCGGGCATTTTGATTTCGATCGACATCAGGTTTCCCGTTATTGGGGTTCGGGCGTTCGGTCCTCTCTCTCGCCGCCGCCAAGGTCGCGGTCAAGACCGGCCTTTGCGGCAATTACGTAGCGGACTTGCGCGGTGGCTTCTCCATTGTGCTAATGGCGCCGGAGAGGAATTCGATCCATGCGCACCTATCTGGTCGTTATCGATGAAAGCCCGGAGGCGGAAATCGCCCTGCGCTTTGCCGCCCGCCGTGCGGTGAAGACCGGCGGAAATGTGGAAATTCTGGCGCTCGTGCCGCAGCCGGAATTCGTCCAGTGGGGCGGAGTGATGGCGACGATCGAGGACGAGGCGCTGCACCGCGCCGAAGCGCTCGTCACGCGCGCGGCGGGCACCTTGCTTGCCGAATCGGGGCTGAAACCGGCGATCACCGTACAGCGCGGCGACGGCGCGAAGATCATCCGCAAGATGATCGCGGACGACAGCAATATCGCCGCATTGGTGCTGGGCGCCGCACCCAGCGGCGCACCGGGGCCGATGGTGGCGCATTTTTCGGGGAATGACGCGGGCAGCCTGCCGGTGCCGGTGTTCATCATTCCGGGCGGGCTCGACAAGGAAGCGATCGACCGGCTGAGCTGATTCGCACGAAGCCGCTTGAGGCGCGGGGCGGTTCGCGCCAATCCTTCGCCATGCGCATTCTGATTTTCGCTGCCGCCCTGTTGTTTCCGCTTGCCGCCATGGCGCAGGAAGCGCCCGATCCCGCGCGGATGCGTGCCGATGTCGAAACGCTGGTCGGGTTCGGCACGCGGCACACGCTGTCGGATACGCAAAGCGATACGCGCGGTATCGGCGCGGCACGGCGCTGGGCAATGGCGGAGCTGTCGCGGATCGGCGATGCGTGCGATTGCATCGACGTCGCCAATATCGCGCGCGGGTTCGATGGGCCGCGCGCGCCGGACGGGGTGCAGGTGGTCGATATACTGGGCTTTCAGCCCGGCGAGGACAGCCATCGCGTCATCATCCTAACCGCGCATATCGACAGCCGCGCGAGCGACGTCATGGATTTCACCAGCGATGCGCCGGGCGCGAATGACGATGGTTCGGGCGTGGCGCTGGTGATCGAAGCCGCACGCATCCTTTCGCAGCAGAAGTTCCGGGCGACGATCGTCTATGCGCTGCTTTCGGGTGAGGAGCAGGGGCTGTGGGGCGGTGAGCTTCTGGCGGAAACGGCGCAGCAGCAGGGCTGGAACGTCCTTGCCGTGCTCAACAACGATATCGTCGGCAACACGATCGGGCAGGACGGGCGGGTCATCGCCGATCGCGTGCGGGTGTTTTCCGAAGGGATCCGCGCATCGGAGGATATCGACGCGCAACTGGCGCGGCGTGCGGCGGGCGGCGAGGATGACGGGCCGAGCCGCGCGCTTGCCAAGGCGGTGGACGCAGTGGCGCAGGAAATGAGCGGCGGGATCGACGTCTTTCTGGTTCGCAGGGCCGACCGGTTCGGGCGCGGGGGGGATCACATCCCGTTCCTGACGCGGGGATATCCGGCGATCCGGTTCACCTCTGCCGTCGAACTCTATGACGCGCAGCATCAGGATGTGCGGCGCGAGGGCGGGCGGGCTTTTGGCGATACGCCGGACCGGATGGACTTTGCGTATCTGGCAAAGGTGACCGCGCTCAATATCGCCGTGGTGCGGCGGCTGGCCAATGCGCCGGACGCACCGCACGGCGTGGCGATATCAGGCGCGCTGGCGACCGATACGCAGGTCCGCTGGGAACCGGTGGAGGGCGCGGCGGGATATCGCATCCACTGGCGCCGGGCGGATCAGACCGAATGGACCGAGAGCACCGATGTCACGGGAGCCGAGACCACGCTGGAAGGCGTGGTCGTCGACGATCATTTCATCGGCGTTTCGGCGTTGGCGCCGGATGGTTCGGAAAGCCTGGTGACGTTCGGCACGCGCACCGGCCGCTAGCGCGATCAGCGCCGCGTAAGTTTTCCCCGCTGTTCGGGAATGCGGCGACGCGACGGCGTGCGGACGGTTTCGGTGGTGTAATAGGTGTCCGACGTCTCATAGACCTGTTCCTCGACCGTGGTCGTGGTGGTCGTGGTCGTCACGCTGGAACCGCCGCCCTGAACCACGACGACGGTCGTGGTCGGCGCCATATAATAGCCGCCGCCATAATAGCCGTTGCAGCCGCACCCCTGTTGCTGGGGATAGCCGTACTGCACCGCCGGCGGCGCGACCGCCGGCGGCACATTCCCCCCCCCGGAGGAGCCGTAATAGCGATAGCCGCCCTGTTGCTGGCCGGCATAGCCTGCATAGCTTTGCGACTGGGCATAGGCGCTCGCGCTTGCGCTGGCGCCTCCCCAGGGAATGCCGCTGACGCTGTCCCAGATGCGGCCGTCGCGATCGACCAGCACCGCATCGTCATAATAGCGGAACCAGAAATAGCCCTGCGCCGGCGCGGCGAGATGCCAGTAATTGTAATCGGGAACGCGGAAGCGGGTATCGAACCAATAGGGCGGGAGCGAAGCGCCGCGATGCAGCGGGCGATAGCCGTTCCAGCCGCCGGGCGCTTCCCAGCCGGCGTGCCAACGGCCGTTGACATTGGCGTTCCAGTCGCTGCCGGGACGATCTGCGCCCGCGCTCCAGCGTCCGTCGGTAAGGACGCGGCGCTGACCCACATCCTGCGCAGCGGCGGGCGACGTCATCGCTCCGGCGGCAAATATGGATGCAGCGATACCCAGAACTCGTTTCACTTCACGCTCCTCAGCCCGGACCCCCGCCCGATATGGCTAACGGAACGTTACCATTAGAGGCCGGGCGCGCCCAATGCCGGATTGGCGGCGCCGAGTCCCGATGCGGGTCAGGCCGAAGTCAGACGATCCGCGGGGCCAGGAGCCGCATCAGCGCCTCGCATCCCGCCGCATCACCTGCGTCGAAACGGCCGGGCGAGGGGCTGTCGAGATCGAGCACGCCGAGCAGTTCGCCCTGATAGAGGATCGGGACGACGAGCTCCGAAGCGCTTTCCGCGTCGCAGGCGATATGGCCGGGAAATGCATGGACGTCGGCCACCAGCTGGGTTTCGCCCAGTTGCGCGGCGGTGCCGCACACGCCCTGGCCAAAGGGGATGCGGATGCACGCGGCCTTGCCCTGAAACGGGCCGAGCACCAGCTCGCCGCCGACATTGCGATAAAAGCCCGCCCAGTTGAGATCGGGCAGGAACTGCCACAGCAGCGCGGCCGTATTGGCCATGTTGGCGATCGCATCCGTCTCGCTGGCGGTAAGGCCATCGAGCGCGGATTCGAGATCGCGGTACAATTCGGCGCGATCGGCGCCGGCAATGTCGAACGTGAACATGACGCGGCATTTAGGTGCGTCGGCGGCGCGGTGCCAGCTTTTGTCGCGTCACCGCCCGTCCCGCCTTTGCGTCGCCAGAACGCATCGCGCTTGGGTATCGACGTGCGAATCGGCATGCAGGCCCGATCGCGCCCCTTTGGGCGATGGAGAGGGCACATGATTTTCGCGCTGATGTCCGCGACGCTGCTTTCCGCAGCGGCGACCGGACCGACGCCGCCGGAACCCGAATGGAAGGTGGTGACGGCTTCGATCAACGACCAGCAGCTGATGCTGCAATGGGTCGATCGCGAATCGATTGCGCGCCCTGACGCAAATATGCGCACGGCATGGACCTATTTCATCACGCTCAACGACGCGATCCACGCCCGCGCCCAGTTCGATTGCAGGGGCAGGCGCTGGGAACTCGACCGGATTTCCATCGAACTGCCCGACGGCACGGTAACGCAGGTGCCCGGCACCAGCGGATGGCAGGACGTGCCCTATGACCGGCCGATCGGGCGGGTGCTGGATTTCGTCTGTTCGGGCGGGACGACCGCGACCGATCTGGAAATGTCGATCGCGAACGGCACGCCGGTGGCGGCGTCGCGCGAAGTGTTGCGGCAATATGCCGCGCGTGCCGATGCCGTGCGACAAAATGCCGAGCGGCAGACGCAGCATCAGAATTCGGGCCAGAATTCGAGCCGGCCGGTTCAGCAGCGCCGCGCGACCGGCAACAGCGGCAACTGAAGCGCGTCAGTCGAGGCGCACCTTGCCGCGCCCGGCCTTCACCGCGCTGCGGCTTTTCTTCGCGTCGACGCGCCTTGCCTTTGCCGCGCGCGAGGGTTTGGTCTTCACGCGCCTCGCGTCGCGCTGATGCGCTTTGGCGACGAGATCGGCGAGCCGTTCGCGCGCATCCGACCGGTTGGCTTCCTGTGTGCGAAAGCGTCGCGCGGTGAGGACAAGTTCGCCGCCTGACGTCATCCGGCTGCCCGCCAGTTCCTTGAGCCGGGCATAGGCATAGGGCGGAAGGCCGAGACGGAAGACGTCGACGCGCAATTGCACCGCCGTCGCGACCTTGTTGACATTCTGCCCGCCGGGTCCGCTCGCGGCGAGGAAACGTTCCTCGACAATCGCATCGTCGGGGATGGTGTAGCCGGTCACGGTGCAAAGCCCGATGCGGCGAAATGCGGTGGCAGGGGCGCACCGGCATTGACGTCGGCCTTGCCGGGTCGCGGCACGGTGAGATTGGCCGCGTGCAGCATCATCGACGGGCCGCCTGCGCCATAGACGGGATCGCCCATGATCGGGATGCCCAGCCCCTCCGCCGCATGCACGCGGATCTGATGCGTGCGCCCGGTTTCGGGGAAGAAGGCGATCAGCGCGCGACCATTGCCGGCATCGATCCGGCGCCAGCGGGTGCGGGCGGGCTTTCCCGCCGGATCGCCGCGCATCCGCCAGCCGGTCGCCGCGCTCGACACCTTGGCGAGCGGCAAGTCGATCGTGCCGCTGTCGGCATCGGGCACCCCGTCGAGCACGGCGAGATAGCGTTTGGTGACAACGCCATTCTCAAACGCCTGGGCGAAGCGTTTCAGCGCCTTGGGATTGCGCGCGAGCAGCAGGCAGCCGCTGGTGTCGCGATCGAGGCGATGCACGGCGACGGGCAGCCGCTGAAAGCCGAAGGCAAGCTCGTCCAGCCGCCCGTTGACGCTGGGCGAACCGTCGCGCGGGGTGTCGACCGGCAGGCCCGCCGGCTTGTCGATCACGATGGCTTCGGCATCGATGAAGAGAACTCTGTTTGCCAGCATGAGCGCCTCTATAAACGATGCCGCAAAATCCGCGAGCCGGTCGTAGCCGGATATCGCGCGCCGGATCGTTCATTTCATACGACGATCGTTATTCCCGCGCCCTGCAAGGGTCATGCGCGCTGAACTTGTAACGTGTATAGAACAATTGGGGTGGGGCCTGGAAGGCCGTCAGGAGTACGGCCATGTATCTGGTTCAACGTTTGAGCTGTTTGTTTGGAAAACACCGGCGCGATTCGCGCCGTGCGCATCGGGACAACATGGTTATGCGCAGCCGGTGCAAGGGCTGCGGGCGGGCAATGGTCAAGGACGAACGGGGCTGGGCGCTCGAGCGCAGGCGCTGAGCGGCTTCGCATACGGAGTTCTTCAACCGGCGTTCATGTCGGTGGCGTCACGGGTGTTCGGGCGCTACACAAGCGTGCATGAAATCCGTCTGGGGGAGATCCGAATGCGTTCCTTGATCTATTCGTCCGTTTCGATGGCTGCGGCTGCGGCGCTGCTCCACGCGGCGCCCGCGCTTGCGCAGGATGATCCCCTGTGGAGCGACACCGGCACGATTGTCGAGGAAAGCTGGGTCGATGCCGACGGGCACCATTTCACCGACAAGGAAGTCGTGCTGCAGGAAGGGACCCGATATCGGGTTTCCGCTACATCCGGCGACATCGACACGATCCTGACGGTTTTCGCGCCGCGTAGCGAAGAAGTGGTCGGAACCAACGACGATGGACCCGACGGCACCGACTCGGTGCTTACCTTCACTGCGCCCAAAACCGGTCCCTATCGCTTGCGCGTGGCCGGATATGAGCCCGATCAGTTCGGCGAATATACGCTGAGCATCGCGACGGCTGCGCCGCCGACGCCGCCCCAGCCCTTTACCGGTCGTTCGGAGACAGTCGTCTGGACCGTGCGCGACGGTGCGCTGGACGACAGCGCGGGGGACGATGCGTCTGCCGATTACCTGATCCGTCTGGAAGCGGGAAAGCCGGTTTCGATTCGCGCGGAATCGGATGATTTCGACGTGGTGCTGTCGCTCTTTTCTGCCGACGACCGTTTCGGCGATCCGGTGGCGAGCGATGACGACAGCGGCGGCGGCACCAACGCAATGTTGACCTTCACGCCCGAGGAGACGGGCGATTACGTCATTCACCTCGGCACCTACGAAGGAACGGGAACGGGCGCCTATACGATCAGCGTTCAAAAATAACGGCGGTTGCTGACGATTTGACCGGGCGGCATGGTTCGCCCCCGGTTGAATCCTGCGGCAACCCGGCCTAGCGAGACCGCACTCTGGATGCAGCGTGCGGTCTTTGCTGTATCCGACGGATATCGATGGAGCGTGTCTTGGCTGATTCCTATGATGTGATCGTTCTGGGTTCGGGACCTGGCGGATATGTCGCCGCGATCCGGGCTGCGCAGCTGGGCCTCAAGACCGCGATCGTCGAGCGCGAGCTGCTGGGCGGCATCTGCCTCAACTGGGGGTGCATCCCGACCAAGGCGCTGCTGCGTTCGGCCGAAATCTATCATTACATGCAGCATGCCAAGGATTACGGCCTGGCGGCGGAGAAGATCACCGCCGATCTGGATGCCGTGGTGAAGCGTTCGCGCGGTGTGGCGAGCCAGCTCAACCGCGGCGTCACCGGCCTGATGAAGAAGAACAAGATCGCCGTGCACATGGGCACCGGCACGCTGACCGGCAAAGGCAAGCTGTCGGTCAAGGATGCCGATGGCAAGACCAGCGAACTCAGCGCCAAGCATATCATCATCGCCACCGGCGCGCGGGCGCGCGAGCTGCCCTTTGCCAAGGCGGACGGCAAGCGCATCTGGACCTATCGCCACGCGATGACGCCGACCGAGATGCCGACCAAATTGCTGGTCATGGGATCGGGCGCGATCGGCATCGAGTTCGCCAGCTTCTACAACGATATGGGCGCCGACGTGACCGTCGTCGAAATGCTCGACCGGATCGTCCCGGTCGAGGATGAGGCGGTTTCGGCCTTTCTCGAAAAGCAGCTCAAGAAACAGGGCATGACGATCAAAACCGGCGCGGGCGTCGAAAGCATCGACGTCACTGCCAAGAGCGTCACCGCCAAGATCAAGGGCAAGGACGGCAAGGTGGAAAGTGCCGAGTTCAGCCATGTCATCTCGGCGGTCGGCATCGTCCCGAATACCGAGGAGATCGGGCTGGAAAAGCTGGGCGTGAAGACCGATCGCGGCTTCATCCAGATCGACGATTATGGCCGCACCGGCGTGCCCGGCGTCTGGGCGATCGGCGATTGCGTGCCCGGCCCCTGGCTGGCGCACAAGGCGAGCCATGAGGGCGTGACCGCGGCGGAATCGATCGCCAAGGAACTGGGCAACAAGGACGTTCACCCGCACGGCCTGGATCGCAACAACATTCCCGGCTGCACCTATTGCCACCCGCAAATCGCCAGCGTCGGCATGACCGAAGCCAAGGCCAAGGAAGCGGGATATGAAGTGAAGGTCGGCATGTTCCCCTTCATCGGCAACGGCAAGGCGATTGCGTTGGGCGAGCCGGAAGGCTTCACCAAGACCGTGTTCGACGCCAAGACCGGCGAGCTGCTCGGCGCGCATATGGTCGGCGCGGAAGTGACCGAAATGATTCAGGGCTATGTCGTCGGCAAGACGCTGGAAACGACCGAGGCCGAGCTGATGCAGACGATCTTCCCGCACCCGACGATCAGCGAATCGATGCACGAAAGCGTGCTGGCGGCCTATGGACGCGTCATCCACATCTGAGGATGTGTCGGGGCAGGGCGGTGGGGAAAAACGCGTCGTTCTGCGCTGGCAGGAATCGCGGACCTTCGCGCTTACTGCCATTTGCCTGTTTGGCGCGGCGATGTTTGTCTGGTTCGCGGTAGGCGCCGACTTTTCAGAATTCCATAGTCGGCGTGGCAGCCTGTTCCGGGCAACCGAGCACTGGCGGGTTTTGGGCGCGCATGTCCCATCGGCAAGCTTTGCGTTTGCTTTCGCTCTCATGGCGTTTCGCGGCGTTTGGAGAATGGTGGCAGATCGCGGTCATGCGCTGACCGCCAACCATGCGGGGATCGGATTTCACCCGTCCAGTTTCCGGGCACCGATGGCTTGGGAGGACGTCCGCGCCATCGAATATTTCCTCAAACGTGCCCGCCCTTCAAAGGGCATCCCTGCGATCCGCATTCACCCGACCGACCCCATGGCAAAGCCGGTCGTCGTGTCTCCGATCGAAGGGGATGAAGTGCGAATCCGGGCGCAGATCGATCGGATGTCGGAGTTGGCCGGGCGCAAGCTGGACGCCGGGCAAACGCCGCTGCGGTGATCCGGTGAGGACGGGTTGAACAGTGCATCCCGTCATCCCCGCGAAGGCGGGGACCCCGCTTCTTCTTTTCCGAACTCTGGCGGTGAAGGGTAGCTGGACTCCCGCTTTCGCGAGGGTGACGGCGTCGGGAGAGTTGAGATCGCGCGGGCCGCGCGCGTGGCTCGCCCCTCTCAACTTCGGCTAGCCTCTGTCCTGATTAGCTCGAACCGTTTGTCCTGAGTAGCCATTGAGCTTGTCGAAATGGCGTATCGAAGGGCCCTTCGATACGGGTCTTCGCCAGGCTCAGCCCCACTCAGGGCGAACGG
>PALE01000054.1 GCA_002706445.1 Erythrobacteraceae bacterium | reverse complement strand
TAATCTGCTCTTCTGAAAACCTCGTACGCTTCATCGTCTGTCCTTCCTTCAAGGCCAGACTCTAATCACTCGTGGAGGAAAATCAGGGGGTCACGTCAGCGCCAACCTCATAAGAATGCGAAAGCGGTAGAATATGATGTCATTCGTAAAATACGTAGAACTCCGCGAGCAGAAATACATACATATTCAGGTCTGAAACTGGCGTTTTGCGAGGGGTTTCGGGATTCTTGGTGAATTGCAAATTAATCGCACCTCAAAAGGTTCTTCGTAAAATACGGTTTTTGAGTTAGCTTCGCGTGGCAGCGGTTTTGGGGGACGCAACGAATCATGACCAACGCTTCACTACAGTCGGTATCATCGACGCAGCTTGTCCGGGACTTGCCGGGCGTAAAACAGAAACTGGACCTGGGCCCGTTACGCATCACGTCGCACGGACGCGATGAGTTTGTTCTTGTGGGAATTGACGATTTTGATCGTATGCAGAACCTCGTCGGGGTGGATGCCAAACGGATCGAAAGCAAACTCGACACGGTTCTTGAATCGATCGACACCCATGTCCTGCTGCTCGATAAGGACCTCAACATCAGGCGCGCAAACCGGGCCTTTTGCGATTACTTTGATTATGATGCACAACCGCTGATCGGGACCTCGGTTACCAACCTGATGATCACGCCGACCGATCAATATATTTTCCACCGCATCAGAAGCGTGTTGGAAAGCGGCGCCCCCGAACGGTTCGAGTTACCGTCTTCGCACCGGCTGAACCGTTATTTCAGTCATTTGATCACACCGTGGCCCAATGGTGTGGCCTATTTCGCGCATGATGTGTCGGACCGCACAGAAGCACGCGATCTCGAACTGGCAAGTGCAGCAAAGCAAACCGCCATTCGCGGTCTTCTAGGCGTCGCGGTCGGCAACCTCGATCCACAAGGCAAGTTCGTAAAATCGAGCGCCAGCCTGCAAGCCTTGCTCAACAGCAGTGCCGAGCAGATACAGGGAAGCTCGGTGCTTTCGATTGTTGATCCGGAATATCGTTCGGTGGTTCAGGACATGCTGAGTTTCACCGACGCGCCGTTCAAAACCGCCGATATTCGCTATCTTCACAAGGGAATGGAACTGCACAAGGCGCGGCTTTCGCTTTCAGCCTATCAGACGACACACAACAATCTGGAATTCGCGATGGCGCTTCAGGATTTCGAGATCGCCGCCTAGCCCTTGCTCTGGGCCCGGCTCTGGACTCTGATGAGCGCAAGTGGCACTTCCGTGAGCGGGAGAAGGATTGTTACAACTTTTGCTGAAGGCATCCGGCATGTCGAAGTCCGCTCCCACTGTTATCGCCATCGTCAGCCAGAAAGGCGGCTCGGGCAAAACCACCCTCGCCGTCCATCTCGCCACACGCGCCGCGCAAGCGAAGCATGAAAGCTGCGTGATCGACACCGACCCGCAGGCGACTGCGGCGGCGTGGTCCGATTGGCGCGGGGATTTCCTGCCGGTGGTGGTCACCGCCCCGCCCGCACGGCTCGAACGCACTATTGCGAGCGCGGCCAAGCAGGGCGTGGACTTCATCGTGATTGACACTCCGCCCCACGCGGACGCTGCCGCGCGAGAGGCGATCAAGGCCGCCGATCTGGTGCTGATCCCGACCAAGCCGCGCGCCTTCGATCTGGCAGCGCTGGAGCCGATTGCCGATCTCGTCAGCTTTGCGAAAAAGCCCGCTTTTGTGGTGCTCAACTCGGTTCCTGCAGGGGCAACCGTGCTTGCCGAGGAAGCGCGGCAAACCGCCAGCGATATGGGGCTGGAAATTTGCCCGATAGACCTTGGCGACCGGGCCGCCTTTCACCGCTCCAGCGCGAAAGGCGAAACAGCCGCTGAAATCGATCCGACGGGCAAGGCCGCGGCGGAGATCGACGCGATCTGGAAATGGGTTAGCAAGACGTTGAAAACGGCGAAGAAGGGCAAATAGCGCCCTTCGCGGGGCGGCTAGTACCGCCGACCGGCATCATCCTCGTAACTGCGCGGATAAAGCCCGTAGCGCAGGCGGTATTCGCCCGGAACGATCGGCTCGGGCGCACGCGGCAGTCTCGCAAAACGACGTTCGAGCGGACGCAATTCATCGGGCGGAACTTGCGACCATTCGATCGTGTTGCGATCGGTCAGCGCGAAATCGCCTGCATAGGTCACTTCCCCGCTTCGCACCTCGAATGTCGGCGCAATTTCGGGATAGCCGCGACCGGGACGCGAATATTCGAGCGAACCGAAAATGCCTGGCTCTTCGATCAGGCACCGTTCGTTGACAGCCGGAACCTTCGGGCAGCCAACGCCGTGCCCGACCAGGCGATAGGTCCCCGGAGCCAGCTGAAAGGCGCGCACCTTATATTTGGTCGTGTCGTTCCCGAAGGAGAACAGTCCCTGCTTGCGCTCGAAACGCACCACGTCCGCATCGTTTTCGACATTCCCGCCGTCGCGCAGGAAATAGACGTGCAGCGGATCATTCAGAAATAGCGAACTACGGATCGAGATCACCACCGCGCCATACCCGTTCTCGAGCGCGGAGGGTTGCGAAACTCGCTCGACCGGCGTTCCCGGATCGGCCTGTGCAACGCTCCAGCCCGGTGCAGCAAGGCACATGACAAACAGACAGGCAAGCAAAGCACGCATGGGAAAGGGGTCCTGAAAAAGCAGATTGGCGGGAAGAACGGCAGGATGAAACATGCGATGCGCTCGCACAAGACCCCAGCGCACGCCCGCTGCCTTCATTTTTCGCGCTGTTTCTTGTTCGGACACGTAGAAAAGCGCCTCATACGGGGTGGCGGCGCGCGAGTGTGCGCTCTATGGAGCGCGCATGCGTATAGCCATTGCATCCGATCACGCCGCCACCGACCTCAAGGCCGAGCTTGCCGAATGGTTGATGGAACAGGGCCACGAAGTCGCCGATCTCGGCCCCGCAGCGGGCGAGAGCGTCGACTACCCCGACTACGGGTACAAACTTGCGAGCGTCGTTGCCGACGGCACCGCCGAATTCGGCGTCGCACTGTGCGGTAGCGGCATCGGCATCTCGATCAGCGTCAACCGCCATCCGGCCGTGCGTTGTGCGCTGGTATCCGAACCGCTTTCCGCAGCGCTTGCGCGCGAGCACAACAACGCCAATTGCATCGCCCTCGGCGCCCGCCTGACAGGCATCGAAATGGCGAAAAGCTGTGTCGCAACCTTCCTCAGCACCGAATTTGCCGACGCGGGCGATCCCAATGGTCGCCATCAACGCCGCGTTGCCAAGCTCGGCAATCCGCCCACCTCCCCCGACCACATTGAGACGCACCAATGAGCACCAATCCCAGCGAAGTAGCCGGTTCGATGGACGGCTTCTGGCATGACGACCTCGCCACGGCAGACCCCGAAATCGCCGCAGCGATTGCTAATGAACTGAAGCGCCAGCAGGACAAGATCGAGCTGATCGCGTCCGAAAACATCGCTTCCAAGGCGGTGCTCGAGGCAACCGGCAGCGTCTTCACCAACAAATACGCCGAAGGCTATCCCGGCAAGCGCTATTATGGCGGCTGCGACTATGCGGACGTGGTAGAAACTCTGGCAATTGAGCGCGCCAAACAATTGTTCGGATGCAATTTTGCCGATGTTCAGCCCAATAGCGGCAGCCAGATGAACCAGGCGGTGTTCCTCGGCCTCTTGCAGCCCGGTGACACCTTCATGGGCCTCGACCTCAACAGCGGCGGTCACCTGACCCACGGTTCTCCCGTCAATATGAGCGGCAAGTGGTTCAACCCCGTCAGCTATGGCGTGCGTCAGGATGACGAGCGGATCGACATGGAAGCGGTCGCCGCAACCGCGCGCGAGCACAAGCCCAAGCTGATCATCTGCGGCGGCACGGCCTATTCGCGTGTCTGGGACTTCGAAGCCTTCCGTGCGATTGCCGATGAAGTGGGCGCGATCCTGCTGTGCGACATGAGCCACATTTCGGGCCTCGTCGCTGGCGGCGCACACCCCTCGCCCTTCCCGCTGTGCGATATCGTCACGACCACCACGCACAAATCGCTGCGCGGTCCGCGCTCGGGCGTGATCCTGTGGAATGACGAGAAGTTTACCAAGCCGTTGAACATGGCGGTTTTCCCGGGCCTTCAGGGCGGCCCGCTGATGCACGTCGTTGCCGCAAAGGCGGTGGCGTTCAAGGAGGCGCTCAGCCCCGAATTCAAGACCTACGCGCACCGCGTGGTCGAAAACGCTCGCGCGCTGGCGGCAAGCCTTGAGGAAAACGGTCTGCGCATCGTCTCGGGCGGGACCGACAACCACTCGATGCTGGTCGATCTCACCGCCAAGGACGTCACCGGCAAGGCTGCCGAAGCCGGTCTCGACCGGGCTTGGCTCACCTGCAACAAGAACGGCATCCCGTTCGACACCCGCTCACCCTTTGTGACCAGCGGCGTTCGCCTCGGCACCCCTGCAGGCACGACCCGCGGATTCGGTCCGACCGAGTTCAGAAAGATTGGCGAGTTGATCGCCAAGGTGGTAGACGGTCTCTCCAAGAACGGACCCGAAGGCGATGCTCAGATCGAAGAGCATGTCCGCGCCGAAGTGTCTGATCTTTGTGCAAACTATCCGGTGTATCCCCATGAATGAGGTCGTTGTGAGCAAGAGCAAATCTGATCAGAGCAAAAAGCAGTCCGCCGAAACCGGCAAGGACTGGGTGCAGGACACGCGCGACGAAATCGCCGGCATGGTGAAGGACGGCTTTGATCATGAATCGACCAAGCCGGTTCTGAAAGCCGCTGCTGTTGGCGCGGTTGCAGGCGTTGTGCTTCCCGGTGTCGGCCTTGCGGCTGGTCTCGTGGCCGGTGCAGGCCTCGCGCTGCATCACGCGATCAGGAAGTAACACCCTGAATGCGATGTCCTTTTTGTGCCAATGATGACACGCAGGTAAAGGACTCGCGCCCTACCGAGGATTCAACCTCCATCAGGCGACGGCGTCAGTGCTCGTCGTGCGGGGCGCGTTTTACCACGTTCGAGCGCGTTCAACTGCGCGAAGTCACCATCATCAAATCGGGCGCCAAAGGCGAGGAGCGCCGCGAACCGTTTGATCGCTCGAAGCTCGAAAACTCGCTCGCGCTTGCCTGCCGCAAACGTGCCGTATCGCAGGAACGGATCGACCAGCTGATCTCCGGAATCCAGAGGCAGGTCGAAACTGCGGGCGAACCAGAAGTTTCCTCCGCCCGCATCGGCGAGATGGTGATGGAAGGTCTCAAACAGATCGATTCGGTCGCCTACATCCGCTTTGCCAGCGTCTATCGCGACTTCTCCGAAGCCCGCGATTTCGAAGAATTTGCAAGTACGGTGCAGGACGCCGGACGGGACTGAGCGCTGTGAGCAAGCCCATCATCGTCCTCGTTCGTCCGCAGCTGGGCGAAAATATCGGCAAGGCTGCGCGCGCCATGCTCAATTTCGGCCTGACCGAGATGCGCCTGGTCAATCCGCGCGATGGCTGGCCCAACCCTTCCGCCGGTCCGGCAGCGGCCGGTGCGGATATCGTGCTCAACGGGGCCAAGGTGTACGGCTCGACCGCCGAAGCCGTGGCCGATTGCGAGCATGTCTACGCCACCACGGTGCGCAAACGCGGAGTGACCAAGCCGGTCGTCGGCCCCGATGGAGCCGCGCGCCTCATGCACAGCGAGCCGGGGCGTCACGCGATCCTGTTCGGGCGCGAGGCATCGGGTTTGGAGACAGAGGATGTCGCGCTGGCCCGTCACATCCTGACAGTCCCGATTAACCCCGAATTCGGCTCGCTCAATCTCGCCCAGGCAGTGATCCTGGCCGCTTATGAATGGTCACGAATTGGACGCGAGTTGGACGAAGGCGCGGACGAACTCGTGCAACCCACGGCGGAAGAGGAACTGCTCCCCCCTGCCCCGCAGGACGACCTCGAGGGACTGATCGGGCATTTCGAGAAGCTGCTCGATCCGCGCGGCTATTTCCTGCCCCAAAGCCGGCGCGAGGCGACCGCACGAACCCTGCGCAGCGTGCTGACCAAGCCGGGCTGGAATCATCTCGAAGTGCGCACGCTGCGGGGCATTCTGAGCACGCTCGAACGCGAGCCCAGAGACCGCTGACCGCTGACCGCTGACCGCTGATCCCTGCTCTCATGTCGTTCATCGTATGACGGTGGACGCGGTAGCCGGTGCGGGTTAGCCCTTGCCCTCTTCGACTTCCTCTCCAAGAAATCAGTGAGATAACCGATGAAATTCTCTCTTCCGCTGCTTGCGGCGACCGCCGCATTTGCTTTTGCTGCCCCGACGCTCGGCAATGCAGCCGTCCAGCAGAGCGACGATGCCGCTACGGAAACGCAGGCTGAAGCACAGGCCGAGACTGCTGCAGAAACCAATTCGGCAGTGATCGAAGTGCCCGCCATTACCTCGCCCGCTCCCGAAGCGCCGGCAGCGCAGGAAGCCGAAGAGGAAGAGGTGATCTGCCGTTCGATTCGTCTCGACATGTCGAGCCGCCGCAAGACGCGCGTGTGCCGCACCGAAGAAGGCTGGCGCCAGCTTAACCAGCGTCGCTAATCCCGTTTCAGTCGAAACTTGACGCGCGTCGCTTTTCTGTTATTCGCGCGCCTTCGCAATTTGGCTCCGCACCCCGGTGAAGCGGTGGCCGCACGTGGGATACTGCCCATGTGGAGCGATGCCGGGTTCAACGCTTGCCATGAGGGCGAGCCAGCAAATTGAAGGAAAGACTTATGTCGAAGCGCAAGAGCGCCAAGTACAAACTCGACCGCCGGATGGGTGAAAACATCTGGGGTCGCCCCAATAGCCCCGTCAACAAGCGTTCTTACGGCCCCGGCCAGCACGGTCAGCGTCGCAAGAGCAAGATGAGCGACTTCGGCCTGCAGCTGCGCGCCAAGCAGAAGCTCAAGGGCTATTACGGCGACGTCACCGAAAAGCAGTTCCGTTCGACCTACAAGGACGCGACCCGCATGAAGGGCGACACCGGTCAGAACCTCATCGGCCTGCTCGAGCGTCGTCTCGACATGATCGTTTACCGCGCCAAGTTCGCTCCGACGATCTTCGCAGCGCGTCAGATCGTTTCGCACGGCCACATCTACGTCAACGGTGTGAAGTGCAACGTCGCATCGCGTCGTTGCGACGTCGGCGATGTGATCAGCCTCGGTTCGAAGGCCAAGGAAATGGCTCTCGTGATCGAAGCCCAGAGCCTGCCCGAGCGTGAAATTCCCGACTACGTCGCTCCGGACGGCAACGACAAGGTGCAGTTCACCCGCGTGCCGAAGCTCGACGAAGTCCCCTATCCGGTGACGATGGAACCGAACCTCGTGGTCGAGTTCTACTCGCGCTAATCCGTCAGGGTTTGTGAAAAGAAAAAGGGCGGTCCGATCGGGCCGCCCTTTTCATTTATGCGCTTTTGAATTGCCGCACCCGATTTATCACACCCGATGCCGGGCGGGACAGGTCAGTCCCTGATCCTGTCCCACTCGACAAACTCGTAAGCGATCGAGCCTTCGACCAGGCGTTCCCAGATGTCTGCAACGACATCACCGGGAATGCCGCGTGTTTCGGCATCTTTCACCGCGGCGCGGATCACGTAATCCTTACGCTCTTCATCGCGGACAGCATCGCGCGTGCCTTTGATACGCGCAGCGGCTCTCATGTAGCCGAACCGCTGATCGAGCAATTCCATCAGCGCACGGTCGGTTGCATCGACGCCAATGCGGACGTCGATCATGGTTTCGCAGTCTTCTGGGGCCTTCGCCGGAATGTCAGTCATGGGTCATGCCCTTGGCCTGACGAGGCGCGAATGTCGAGGTGTTTGCCGCGCTATTTCAGCCACCGAGCGACTCCGACAAAAACAGGTCGATCGCTTCGAGCATTTCGATCCGCGCCTTGTTGTCTCCCAGATCATGCTGGAGATCGTCAAACTCGACATAGGTGACGGGTTTACCGGCATCTTTGAGTGCGTCCGCCATCGCCCGCGAATGTTTCACACGGACATTCACGTCGTGGGTTCCGTGAAACAGCGCGACAGGTGCAGCAAAACTCTCTGCGTGTCGTTTGGGACTGCCCGCTGCGATATGCGGACCTGAACCGAGTTGTTCATCCCGAAAGCGGAAATTGGTGTAGGCACGCGCATCCTCGCGCAGAAATTCGAGATCGGTGACAGGCGCAATGGCCACCACCGCATTGTACAGATCGGGCGCGACGACCTGTGATTGCAGGGCCGCATAACCTCCGTAAGACCAACCGACGATTGCGAGTTGATCGGCATTGGCAATTCCTTCCGAGACCAGCCAACGGCCGGCATCGTTCACATCGCCGATCGCCACGTCCCACGCCTGATAGCCGTTGCGACCGAACCAGGCTTCGCCATAGCCGGACGAACCGCGATAGTTGGGCTGGAGCACGGCATAGCCGCGCGAAATGAAGAACTGCACCAGCCAGTCGAAACCCCAATAGTCACGGGCGGCAGGGCCACCATGCGGCAGAACCACCCCAGGAAGGTTCTTCCCGTCCGAACCGGGCGGCAGGGTCAGATAGCCGGGAATTTGCGTTCCGTCGGCAGCCGGAAAGGTGATCGGCTGCATCTGCCCCATCGGTCTATCAACCAGCGCATCGCGCATCGAGAGCAACACTTCGAGCTGGCGTGTATCCTTGTTGTAAAGGTAGACCGTGCCCGGATCGGTATCCGATGAGGCGATGATCAGGAGGTGCCGTTCATCCGCGCTGGCACCGGCAATGCTGACCAGCGGTTGATTGGGCAGAGCAGCGCCGAGATCGCTCGACAACTTGGCGAGTTCCTCGTCGAAATAGTCGATTGCGAATTTTTCGGTCGCATAGGAAACACCGACAACACGGCGCTGACGCCCGATCCGCAGGAGCCGGTCAACGTCCACATCGTCGCGGCTCGCCATGACCTCGGCCACACCGCTTCCGTCGAGCGGGATACGGATCACCGCACGATATCCGTTGATCGTGTAATAGGCGTAGAGCGAGTTGTTTGCAGCATCGACGGCAGTGGGTGAGAAATCTTCAATCGCTTCGCCGTCGAGCGTCACGCCTTCCAGCCTTTCCCATCCCGATTCACCGGCATCCCGAACCATCCGCACGCGTTCGCCTGTCAGATAACCGCGGCTGTCCACCAAAGAGCGCGATTTGAACCGCACCGCACCGTTCTCGTCCGCGAGATAATATGACGCGCGTTCATCGGGCTGTTCCTCGATCTTGCGGCGACCGTTGGAAACATCGAAGCGCTCGATTCCCAGCCCGTCCTTGTTGTTGGCAAGGCGCGTGTTCACGCTCGATTCGGGAATCCAGTTGCGGGTTATGAGGATTTGCCCTTCTTCCCCTTCCACATCTAGCGCTACGATATCGCCGCCGTTCTGATTGAAGGCAAGCGCTCTGGAATTCTGCGGACGGTCGACACCCAAAGGATCCGATCCGTCCGAATTGATCGCGAACATACGGTCGTAGGGAATGAGATTACCGTCCCCGTTCAGCGCCATACCATCAATAGTGCAAATAAGACGCGTATCGGTCGCCCATTCGCACTGGTCGAGGTCACCGTTAATCTCGGTGTTGGAAGCGATCCGCTGGATGCCCGCATCACTGTTCAGGTCGAAGACATTGAGAACCTCTGTATGGTTCGGCCCCGGCGCGATCCACGCGATTTTCGAGCCTGAAGGTGACAGGCTGATGTCAAGCACGGACGAGCGCACGCCGAAACGTTCGGCCACCGCGCGGCGATCTTCGGCGCCTGTGTCCTGCGCGGCCAGAGGGGCGGCAAGACAGAACGCGCCGGCCAGCACGCCGGTGAGAGATTTTGCAAGAAATTTCATAAGTTAGGACCCCATCTGCGACGCCATCCAACCTATGGAAGCCGCACGGTGAGTCAACGCTTATGTCCTGAGATAATCGCGCCTGAAATCGGCAGCGAAATCGGTAAAACGGCCCCCTCCAATGGCGCTGCGCATCGCCTGCATCAGCGCCTGATAGAACGCCAGATTGTGCTCGGTCACCAACATCGCGCCGAGGATTTCACCCGACTTGTGCAAATGGTGAAGATAGGCGCGCGAATAGCTCGTGCAGGCCGAACAGGCGCAGTTTTCGTCAAGCGGACCGGTGTCCTCCGCATGGCGCGCATTGCGCAGGTTGAGCGGGCCGTACCATGTGAAAGCCTGTCCGTTGCGGCCAGAGCGGGTCGGCAGCACGCAATCGAACATGTCGATCCCGCGCTCGACCGCGCCCACCAGATCATCGGGCTTGCCGACCCCCATCAGATAGCGCGGACGGTCTATCGGCAGCATGTCCGGCGCATAGTCTAGCACGCCGAACATCGCCTCCTGCCCCTCGCCCACAGCAAGCCCGCCAACAGCATAACCATCGAAGCCGATATCGGTCAGCTTGTCGGCACTGATACGGCGCAGGTCTTCGTCGAGAGCGCCCTGCTGAATGCCGAAAAGGGCCGAGCGACTGGCATGTTCCTCACCGCTGTCGAACCCCTCGCGGCTGCGCTTTGCCCAGCGCATCGAGAGCTCCATCGAAGCAGCAATCTCGTCGCGCGGACGGTCTGCACGCGGGCATTCGTCAAATGCCATGACGATGTCGGAGCCGAGCAACCGCTGGATTTCCATCGAGCGTTCGGGCGTGAGCATATGCCTGGACCCGTCGATATGGCTGCGGAACTCGACACCCTGTTCGGTCAGCTTGCGCAGATCCGACAGGCTCATCACCTGATAGCCGCCGCTGTCGGTCAGGATCGGGCGGTGCCAGTTCATGAACTTGTGCAAGCCGCCAAGCCGCGCCACGCGCTCCGCGCCGGGGCGCAGCATCAGGTGATAGGTGTTGCCAAGGATGATGTCCGCACCCGTCGCGCGCACACTCTCGGGCTTCATCGCCTTGACCGTGGCGGCGGTCCCGACCGGCATGAACGCAGGCGTGCGGATTTCGCCGCGCTGCATGGTAATCTTGCCGGTGCGCGCCTCGCCGTCGGTGGCGGCGATTTCGAAAGCGAAGCGGGTCACTCCCTGAGCCTCCAGCCTGTTTTGAAGATATATGCGATGATCGCGACGCACACGGCGAGGAAGGCAAGCGTGATTGCGAAGCTGATCCGGATATCAACATCGGCGCTGCCGTAGAAGGTCCAGCGCAGCCCGCTGACCAGATAGACAATCGGATTGGCAAGCGCGAGCGTGTCCCATGGCTTGGGCAGCATCTCGATCGAATAGAATGTGCCGCCGAGGAACGTCAGCGGGGTGAGGAACAGCATCGGAATGATGCCCAGTTTCTCGAAATTGTCCGCCCAGATGCCGAGGATGAAACCGAACAGGCTGAAACTCGATGCAACCAGCACGATGAACACCACTGCAAGCAGCGGGTGCGCGATGGAATAATCGACGAACAATCGCGCGGTGACGAGGATGATCGCGGCAAGGATCAGGCTCTTGGTTGCCGCCGCACCGACAAAGCCGATCAGTGTCTCTGCCACGCCCACGGGCGCGGACAGCAGTTCGTAAATCGTGCCGGTAAAGCGCGGCATATAGATACCGAAAGAGGAATTGCTGGTAGTCTCGCCCAGCAAGGTCAGCATCAGCAGGCCGGGAATGATGAAAGCGGCATAATCCACGCCGCCGAGGTCAGGCATACGGCCGCCGATCGCCGCACCGAAGACGATGAAATAGAGCGAGGTCGTGAGCACAGGTGCGAGCAGCGACTGGAACGCCGTGCGCAGGAACCGCGTCAGTTCGCGCACATAGATCGACCAGGTGGAGCGCCAGTTGATCATGCTTCCTCTCCCACCAGCGAGACGAAGATATCTTCCAGCCTGCTCTCGCGCGTTTCTATCGTGCGATAGTCGATACCGGCGGCGATCAGCGCCTTGGTGAAGGTGGCGATTTCCTCGCTGCCGTCACCCTCGCCCCCTCCACCGCGGAAGCAGAGCGACATGCCGTCTTCGGCGAGCGTCACGGGGAACTCGGCGATAGCGGCAGGGACTTGTGCAAGCGGAGCCGAAAGGCCGATTACCGCCTCGGTCGTACCCATGCGCTTCATGATGTCGGCCTTGTCGTCCACCATCAGGATCTTGCCGCCACGAATGATACCGACGCGGTCGGCCATCAGTTCGGCTTCCTCGATATAGTGCGTCGTAAGGATGATCGTCGTGCCGCGTTCGCGCAGAGCCCCGATCTGTTCCCACATTCCTTTGCGCAGCTCGACATCGACGCCCGCCGTGGGTTCGTCGAGGAACAGCAGTTCGGGATCATGCGCCAGCGCCTTCGCAATCAGGACGCGGCGTT
>PALE01000053.1 GCA_002706445.1 Erythrobacteraceae bacterium | reverse complement strand
CTCGGTCGGCTTGAACACGCGGCCGTATTTGTCGTGGTAGCAATCCTGCACCTCGACATCGGCCTGCGTGAAGAAGCGGAAGATCTGGGTGAGCAGATTGCGCTCGCTCTCGGTGATCTTCTGCGCCCAGTCGCGGCAATCCTCGCCCAGAGGCACTTCCTCGGGCATCCAGTGGATCTGCTGTTGACGTTTCCAGAACTCGTAGGCCCAGGGGTATTCGAACGGCTTGTAGGTCTTGCGGGCTTCGAGCAACGACATCTTGTGGTCCCTTTGATCAGCGTGAACGACTCATATAGGGAATCATGGCCCGAAAACGAAGGCAAGCATGGGTTCTGGGCTGGGGATAGAACGTGCAAAATGTGAGTCAGGCCGAGGGCTGTGGTCTGTTTGCACTCGTCATGCGATTTTAACCCGCCTAGTTTCTAACGCCTTGATGGGAGCGAGGGGTCGCAGGAATGAGCGTTGAGAACAGGCGTCCGCTGAAGACGCGCGGAGCCGGATGGGCCAAGGCAGTGGCACGCGGGCTGGCGGCCAGCGGTCTGACGCCGAATATGATTTCGGTGATCGGGATCGGCTTTGCGGCGCTGGGTGCGTGGGCGTTTTCAGCCGCCCGTTTCGGTCCCGAATGGTTGTGGTTCGTCGCAGCCCTTTTCATCCAGCTGCGACTGCTCGCCAATATGCTCGACGGTCTTGTGGCTGTCGAACAGGGCAAGGGTTCCGCGACCGGACCGCTCTTCAACGAAGCTCCCGACCGGATCGAAGATGCGCTCCTGCTCATTGCGGCGGGCATAGCTTGCGGAGCGCCGGGGCATGGATACGAGGCGACAATTCTCGCATTCGGGACTGCCTATATTCGCGCGCTCGGCGGGTCGCTGGGTTTCGAGCAGGACTTCGTCGGACCGATGGCAAAGCAGCACCGCATGTTCGTGCTCACCTTGGGAGCGCTGCTGATGCCCTTCCATGGAAATTCGATACTCGAAGGGTTCAGCCTGCCAGGTCCGGCACCGCTGCTGATTGCGCTCTACGTGATAATCATTGGCGCCGCCCTCACCTGCTGCATCCGGCTGTGGCGGATCGCGCAATTGCTCAAGGCGAATCCCAAATGATCGCGCGACTAGCCTCCGAGATACTCTTCGGTGCGACACGCTTCCTCGTCGGCGGGCATCCGCGCTGGATCGGGTGCGAGCCTTCGACCCAGCAGCGCATCTACTTCGCCAATCATGCGAGCCATCTCGACACGATCATCCTGTGCGCCGCCATGCCCTCCTATCTGCGCGGCTCGACCCACCCCGTCGCGGCGGCGGATTACTGGGGCAAGGGCGCGCTGCAGCGGTTTGTCGCGCTGCGCGTATTGAACGCCGTGCTGGTCGAGCGGGGCGGCAGCAAAGACCCGCTCGCGCCCTTGCGCGCGGTGCTCGATACAGGCGACTCGCTGATCATCTTTCCCGAAGGGACACGCCGCGCCGAAGCGCTCCCCGGAGGGTTCAAGTCGGGGCTCTACCACCTCGCCAGGGAATATCCGCAGGCCGAGCTGGTGCCGGTCTATCTCACCAATCTCGCGCGCGCCTATCCCAAGGGCGCTCTGGTCCCTGCTCCGATCAGCTCGGCTGCACATTTTGGCACGCCGATCACGCTGGGCGATGACGAAGACAAAGCCACCTTCCTCGCCCGCGCACAGGCAGCGGTGATCGAGCTTGCCAATGGAGATGCCGCATGAGCCTCCCTTTTGATCTTTCCGTCAGCCCGACCATGATGACGCTGTTCGGCGGAGTGTTCGTGCTCCTGCTGGTCGCTTCCACCGTTGGCTTCGTGCTTTCGCGGCGCGTCACTTCGGAGGGGGGCATCGCCACCGTCGCCAATCTCAACGCGCGGATTAAAGCTTGGTGGCTGATGATCGCGATCTTCGCGGTCGCCTTCGTCTTCGGCAAGACGGTGACGATCGTGCTGTTCGCGCTCACGAGCTTCTATTGCCTGCGCGAATTCCTCTCGATCACGCCCACCCGCAGCGAAGACCACACCGCGACCGTATTCGCCTTCTACCTCTTCATTCCGCTGCAATATTATCTGGTCGCAACCGACCTCACCATGCTCACCATCCTCATTCCGGTGTGGGCGTTTCTGTTGTTGCCGGTGCTGGCGGTGCTGAAAGGCGAGACGGCGGATTTCCTCCAGCGCACCGCGCGTATCCAGTGGGCGCTGATGCTCACCGTGTTTTGCATCAGCCACGCACCCGCGCTGCTGATGCTGGATATTCCGGGCTATGAGGAAAAGTTCCTGCTGCTGTTCTTCCTCATCACCGTGGTGCAGCTTTCGGACGTGCTGCAATATGTGTTCGGCAAGCTATTCGGGAAACACAAGGTCGCGCCGCGTGTTTCGCCTGCGAAGACCTGGGAAGGTTTGATCGGCGGCGGGCTTACAGCCTCCGCGATTGGCGCAGGCCTGTGGTGGATCACCCCGTGGAACCCGGTCGAGGCCTTCGCCTTTTCGCTCATCATCGTGATCGCGGGCTTCGTCGGCGGGCTGGTGCTGTCGGCGGTCAAGCGTTCGCTCGGTGCAAAGGACTGGGGCACGATGATCGAAGGGCACGGCGGCGCGCTCGACCGCATGGATTCCGTGAGCTTTGCCGCACCCGTGTTCTTTCACGCGGCGCGTTTCTACTCGATCCAGTTCATGTAAATGCTCGCGCTGATCGCAATCTGGGCGCTGGCTGAAGGGATTGTCTTCTTCATTGTCGCCGATGTGCCGATCATGGCGCTGGGCATCCGGGGCGGCGTTCACAAGGCAATGGCCGGAGCGTTCGTCGCGGCCGTCTTCGCAGCCTTGGGCGGCGCGGTGATCTGGCTATGGGCGGGCACAAATCCCAAGGAGGTGATCGAACTCATGCTCGCCATTCCCGGAATCGATGCCGAGCTGCTCGAAAGCGCCCATGGCGAATGGGTTGAGGGCGGCGTGATCGCGATGGCTGCGGGCAGTTTTGCGGGTGTGCCTTACAAACTCTATGCACTAGCCGCCGGATCGCTGGGCGGTGGATTTGCAAGCCTCACGCTGTTCGTCTTCGCCTCGATCATCGCGCGCCTTCCGCGCTTCCTGCTGGTCGCGCTGGTCTCCGGCTGGGCCGGACCGCGCCTCGTCGCGCGTTTCGGGGCGCGCCCCGTCTGGGCGGCTTTTGTGCTGGCATGGGCGGGCTTTTACGCCGTCTATTGGAGCGTCATGGGGTTTTAGCAAAACCGCCCGAAAGCACTTGCGGTGTTGCCGTCATGATTAACGCAATTGCGCAACAATATTAGTGATAACCACTATTTAAGCCCTCTCACCTAGGCGCTCTTGTCATGGGTGTGTCTGTTTCCGTCACTGGTGGCGGTTTTGTCGACGATGCTGCCGTGGCGGCTGTCGAACTTGACAAGGCCGGACAGTTGGACGTCGCTGCGATCGACAAGATCGTGCGCGATGGTGCGCGGCTGCGCGACTACCCCAGGGATCTCGCCGCCAAATACGAAGAAGCGCGCGAACAGACATTCTACAACGAATATGTCTTCCTCTTCGTGCTCGGCTGCGTCGTGAGCTTTGCGACGATTGCGGTCGATATACTGGTCGACCCCTATCTGGCTCGGGAAGGCGTGATTCTGCGTTTGCTGACCACCACGCCGGTGACGGTGATCGGACTTTATGCCGGCGCGCGGCGTTGGACCACGGTAATGAAAATTGCGCTGGGCGCAGGCGCGGTGACGTTCATGGGAGTGCTCGCGCACATGGCGCTACACCTGCCTGCGGCCGATGCAGCGCGCTATCTGCTCGCGACAGCAACGGTGGTCGCGATCGCCAACATCACCCTGCCGTTTTCCCTGCGCGGGCAGGCGATCTTCAATTCTGCCGCAATCGCGCTGACCTTTGCAGTGGTCGCGTGGGGCGGGACAGCAGTGCTCCAACAGCATTTCCGCGACCTCGCGGTGCTGGTCATCGTCGCCTTTGCCACCCTGCCCATCGCGGCGCGGGTCGAGCGGCTGCGGCGGCTTAATTTCCTGCTCAACTTGCGCACCAATCTTGTCGGTCTGGAGCTGGTCGAGGCAAACAACTCGCTGCGCCACCTCAGCGAAACCGATGCCCTCACCGGCGTCGCCAATCGCCGCAGTTTCGAAGCGCGCTATCAGAACGAGATTGCGCGCGAAGGGCAAGCGTTCGACTTGAGCGCGATCGAGGGCAAGAACATCGGCCTGATGATGATCGACCTCGATCATTTCAAACCGTTCAACGATATGCACGGGCATCAGGCGGGCGATGTATGCCTGCAGATGGTGGCGCGCTCGCTGGAGCAGGTGTGCGACGCAAGAGGCGCGATCTTCGCCCGCTACGGCGGCGAGGAGTTCATCGCCGCAATCCGCGCCGATACGGCCGATCAGATCGTCGCTCTGGCCGAAGAAGCGCGGGCGAGTGTCTCGTCCACACTCACGCGCGATTGCAATCAGGGGCGGGCGCTGATCACCGCCTCGATCGGGGTCGCGATCGCGCCAGCCTCGGCCTTTTTCCCGCGCGAGGAATTGATCGAAATGGCCGATGCCGCGCTCTACAGCGGCAAGAATGCAGGCCGAAACCGGGTCGAAGTGGTCGAAGCGATGCCCTTCGCGCCCTCCGCCGCCGCGTTTGAGGCAGAGCGTTAGGCGTCAGTCATCGCGGCGCATTCTCGCGCTCTGGATCAGTTCCAGAACACCCCGCCTTTTAGTCCGCGCTGCGTGCGGTTGCGCCACATCTGGTAATACATCCACAGGCCCGAAATCGTGAAGAAGGCGAGCGCAAGGCCCGACAGCATCACGATGATCTCGCCCACGAAGCCAAGCTCCTCGCCCGAGTGGAGGTGGTGGATCAGCCCAAGCATGCTCCGCGGACTGCCTTCGGCGGCAGGCGCGATGCAGCGCCAGCCTTCGGGACATTCGAAACCGGCAGGCGGCGCAGGCGGCGGACCGGCTTCGGCGGCAGGCCACCACACGACCGCATAATGCAGCAGGCCGGTGATGGTGACGAACATCAGGACGACCCCGAAGAACACGGAAAGCCAGCGGTGCCATTTGCGCATGAAGAGAAGCCTTTAGGAGAGGAGTTTGGAGAGACTGTTCCGCGCAATGCTGGCGAGCCCAAACGAACACAAGCCGCGAATTGTCGCGGCTTGTGTCGTTTCCGGTTCTGTCCTTGTCGCTCGGCCTGGCCTTACTGGCAGCTGAGACATTCCTCGTAATCGGTCTGCTCGGCGCCCGCCATCAGCTCGAATTTCGCGGCATCGGCCGTGTTGTCCGCCTCGACCCCGCCGGCGAAGCCTGCGCGCTGGACCGATTTCGAGCGAAGGTAATAGAGCGACTTGATGCCCTTCTCCCATGCCTGGAAGTGCAACATCATCAGGTCCCACTTGTCCACGTCGGCCGGGATGAACAGGTTCAGCGACTGTGCCTGATCGATGTAAGGCGCACGGTCGGCAGCGAATTCGAGCAGCCAGCGCTGGTCGATTTCGAAGCTGGTCTTGAAGCTTGCCTTTTCCTCTTCGGTGAGGAAGTCGAGATGCTGGACGCTGCCGCCGCGTTCGAGGATCGAGTTCCACACATTGGTCGAATTCTTGCTCTTCTTGTCGAGAACCTTTTCCAGATAGGGGTTCTTGACAATGAAGCTGCCCGACAGCGTCTTGTGGGTGTAGATATTCGCCGGGATCGGCTCGATGCAGGCGCTGGTGCCGCCGCAGATGATCGAGATCGACGCGGTCGGCGCGATTGCCATCTTGCAGCTGAACCGCTCCATCGCGCCCATTTCGGCAGCATCGGGGCAAGGTCCGCGTTCCTGTGCGAGCAGCATCGAGGCTTCGGATGCCTTGGCCTGGATATGCTTGAACATTTTCAGGTTCAGCGCCTTGGCCATCGCGCTTTCAAAGCCCAGCCCCTTCGACTGCAGGAAGGAGTGGAAACCCATCACGCCCAGCCCCACCGAACGCTCGCGCTCGGCCGAGTATTTGGCGCGGGCCATTTCGTCTGGCGCGCGGTCGATATAGTCCTGCAGGACGTTGTCGAGGAAGCGCATCACGTCCTCGATGAACTGCTTGTCGGTCGCCCACTCGTCCCACTTTTCAAGGTTGAGCGAGGACAGGCAGCAGACCGCGGTGCGATCGTTGCCGAGGTGGTCGATACCGGTCGGCAGCGTGATTTCCGAACACAGGTTCGAAGTCGAAACCTTGAGGCCCAGATCGCGGTGATGCTTGGGCATCATGCGGTTCACGGTGTCGTTGAAGACGATATAGGGCTCGCCCGTTGCAAGGCGGGTTTCGACCAGCTTCTGGAACAGCGAGCGCGCATCGACGGTGCCGCGCACTTCGCCGGTCTTGGGCGATTTGAGCTCGAACTCGTCGCCATTGCGCACCGCTTCCATGAATTCGTCGGTGAGCAGCACGCCGTGGTGCAGGTTCAGCGCCTTGCGGTTGAAGTCGCCCGAAGGCTTACGGATTTCGAGGAATTCCTCGATCTCCGGGTGGCTGACGTCGAGATAGCACGCCGCCGAACCGCGCCGCAGCGAGCCTTGCGAAATTGCGAGCGTCAGCGAATCCATGACGCGCACGAAGGGCACGATGCCGCTGGTCTTGCCATTGAGGCCTACCGGCTCGCCAATGCCGCGGACATTGCCCCAATAGGTGCCGATGCCGCCGCCCTTGGAAGCGAGCCACACGTTTTCGTTCCAGGTGTTGACGATGCCTTCGAGGCTGTCGGACACCGAGTTCAGATAGCAAGAGATCGGCAGGCCGCGATTGGTGCCGCCGTTCGAGAGAACGGGGGTCGCGGGCATGAACCACAGGTTCGAGATGTAGTCGTAAAGACGCTGTGCGTGCTCGGCATCGTCGGCATAGGCATCGGCGACGCGGGCGAACAAATCCTGATATTTTTCACCGGGCAGCAGATAGCGGTCAGTCAGCGTTTCCTTGCCGAATTCGGTGAGGTTCGCATCGCGCGTTTCGTCGATCTGTACGTCGAAACGGCGGGCGTTGACCTTCTTGCTATCGGATTCGGGCTTGGCGGCAGCAGCCATCGCCTTGCCCAGCGCTTCGGCGCTCTTGGCAGCGATCAGCTCTTCGCTTCCGGTGTCGGACTTGTCCATGCTCACGGCTTTCTCATTCGTCCCATTCGGTGCGGTCGCAGTTGCGGGTGCGTCCCCGGTTGCTGCGTCACTCAGCACTTCGTCACTTGCCTTGAATTCCATTGTCGCCCCGTCGTGTCCTACCGAATCGAATCTTGCTTTTTTCTTCTAGCGGAAAAGAAGCTTTGTTCCGATTCTGTTCTGCACCAGTCCATCGACAGCTTCCCCCCTGTTTGTCCCCAGGGAACGCACAGGCTTTTCCGCCGACTCATCAAAATCCGGCCCCGATTTGCCCCTATTCGTCAGTGACTCCTTCCCTGATCGCGCCTCCAGCAGCGCGGGGTGAAGTCACAAGGATTTGGGGGTCCATCGCGAACCGAACCCCTAGATGATGAATCAGAGGCGAGTCCGCGTCAACGGGTGATTAACCCTAAATCTGACGTTTGCGGGTTCGGGTCCGGCTTGTGCGATGCCGCGACGCACGGGAAAAGCTTGAGTCGCGTCAGCCGCAAGCCCCAAAATGAATCTGTGAAGAAAAATTTGGTGATTGAATCATTTGAATCAAGCCGTGAATCATTCCCCTCGGCAGAGGCAAGATTGTTGCGCCCGGCGGCCTTCACAATCCTTTACGCGGCAACCGGCTTTCTGGCGCTGGCAGCCTTGGCATGGGCGGTGATTTCGTCCGCGAGCGGGCGAATCAGTTCGGCCGGAATGTCATGCCCCCAGCCCGGAAACGTCACCAGCTTCGCGCCTGGAATATGGTCGGCAGTGTCCTTGCCCGCGGCAGGCTTCACCAGCGGATCGGCCTCGCCATGTAGCACCAGCGTCGGCACATCGACCCGCGCCAGCCGCTCGCGGCGGTCGCCGTCGTCGATGATCGCGGCAAGCTGGCGCTGCATGCCCGGCTGATAGACGCTGCGGCGCATATTGGTGAGGATCCGCTCGCGCTGTCGCTGTTCGTCAAAGGGGAAGCCCGGGCTGCCAATGCTGCGCGCAATGTGCAGACCGTGCTGGATCAGCGCCTCTTCCTCCATCGAGGGGATCGGCGCGGTCAGCGCATCCATCGCCACCTTGTCGGCCTGCGGCAGACGCATATTGCCTGTGCTCGACATGATCGAGGTGAGCGAGTGCAACTTGTCACCGTGATTGACCGCCATCAGCTGCGCGATCATCCCGCCCATCGATGCGCCGACAACATGCGCCTTTTCGATACCGAGCGCCCCCAGCAGCGCCGCGCCATCGTCGGCCATGTCGGAGAGGCTGTAAGGAACCTTCGCAGGCCAGCGGATAACCTTGCGCAGCATCTGCATCTTGATGCCCGGAGCCTTTGCGCCTTCGAACTTTTCGGACAGGCCGATGTCGCGATTGTCATAGCGCACGACATGATAGCCCTCGCCCACCAGCGCCTCGACGAATTCATCGGGCCACAGCGTCATCTGCGCGCCCAGTCCCATCACCAGCAGGATGGTCTCTTTGTCGCGGTCGCCGTTCTCGTCATAGAACAGCTCAAGGCCATTGGCGGTGATATGCGGCATGTTTCAGGCTCCCGATTGCGTTTTCGCCTGCAACCAAAGCGGGTTTGCCGCGCCAGATCAAGCGCGCCGCACGCCTAGCGCCAGTCGGGACCGCTGATGGTGAAGCCGCGGGCGGCAAGCTGGTCAAGCACGCCGTCGCTCTCCGCCAGCACCCGCAGCGGCACCACGGCCACGGTCGTGCCCTGCGCGGCGGAGGCGTCGGCGATCATGCCGGTCCATTGTTCGCGGATCACTTCGCCCAGCTCCTCGTCCGCCCAGGGCCAGCACTGGCCGAGCGCCTGTTCGAGCGGGTTTTCCATCACCGCGAGAATATCGAAGGTGCGCCACGCGCGCCCGCGCGCCTCGATGATGTCCTGCCCCTGCTCGGTCGCGCTCATCGCCGCTTCGAGGCAGGGGATATGGTCGCGCGGGTCGGCTTCGGCGAGATTGTCGAGCAAGTCCTCGCCGCGAAACCGCTCCGGTCGCAAGATCGGCAGATCGGCGTCGTCGGCGGCGTCTTTGACCACGTCGGTCGCATCGTCGGTCGTCTCGTCATCGAAATCGAGCCGCCGTGCGAGCAGGTCGAAGGAGGTCATCAGGAACGAGCGGCGGTCGTAATCGATGTCATACGCCTCTTCGAGCGCCGCGAGCCGCGTGCGCTGGGCTGTGTCGAGATAGTCGGCCGCGACATTGCCATCGGGCAGCTTCATAATGCGCCCGCCGCGGAAAATCAGGCGGAACACGTCTCCGGCGGAGAACTTGGGCCGCGCGCGGATGATGACGCGGTCGGCCTGGGCGGTGGCCTCTTCCAGCCGGTCGGGCTGCCACGGCGTGCTCTTGGGCACAGCGGTGATCTCGCCGACTACAATCACGGTGCCTGTGGGCGTGTCGATCGTCCACATCGGCGCGCCCGAGCGCTGCGCGGTGACGACGATCGAGTTGCGGGTGGGAGCCTCCTGCGTGGGAGCGGTTTCCTGGGCCGCAAGATTGACCGGCACGCCCACAGCAGCCAGCATCGCGATCACAGCCAGAGAGGTAACGAGCTTCATCGCAAGGAAACTAGAGTTTTCATTGTGAACACTGCGTGGATGCCCATTGCCTAGCTCCCGAAAAGCCCTTTGAAACGCCGCCAGGCCAGCTTGGGGCCCCATTCGAGCGCCATACTTAGCGCGCCGCGCTTGCGTGAGCTGGCGTCGAAGCGATACCATGGCGGCTTGTCGCCATGGAAGATTTCGCGGGTGATCGAGTAATCGCCTTCGGGCAGAAGGCCAGCCGAAATAGCGAGTTCGGGGCCTTGCTTGGGTCGATGGAAAATATGCGTGCCGCAGCGGTTGCAAAACCCGCGTTCGGCAAAATCGGAAGAGCTGAAAACCTCCAGCGTGTCGCCACGAATGTCACTTCCCGGCGCTTGCACGGCCATCCACGGACCCGAAGTCCAGCGGCGACACATGGCGCAGTGACAGACGCCAACCGTGTCGGGAAGGCTGGAAAGATGAACCTGCACCCCGCCGCACAGGCAGCGCACGACTGGCCCCGTCCCTTCCGTCACGGCACCAGCACCGTATCCTTGGGCACTTCGTCGGTCTCCGGATAATCCATCGTGTAGTGCAGCCCGCGGCTTTCCTTGCGGTGGAGTGCGCTTTTCACGATCAGTTCGGCCGCTTGCAGCAGGTTGCGCAGTTCGATGAGGTCGGTGGTGACACGGAAAGCGCCGTAATAGTCCTCGATCTCCTGCTTCAGCAGTTCGATCCGATGCGCGGCGCGTTCGAGGCGCTTGGTGGTGCGCACGATACCGACATAGTTCCACATGAAGCGGCGGATTTCGGTCCAGTTCTGCTTGATGACGACCTCTTCGTCAGAGTCGGTCACGCGGCTTTCGTCCCACGGCAGGATCGCAGGCACCGGCTCCAGATCGTCCCAGCGCGCAAGGATATCGTCCGCCGCCGCCTCGCCATAGACGAAACATTCGAGCAGGCTGTTCGAGGCAAGCCGGTTTGCGCCATGCAACCCGCTCTCGGTGCATTCGCCCGCCGCCCACAGGCCGGGCAAATCGGTGCGCGCATTGAGGTCCACCACCACACCGCCGCAGGTATAGTGCTGCGCGGGCACGACCGGGATCGGCTCCTTCGTCATGTCGATGCCGAGGCCCATCAGCTTTTCATAGATGGTCGGGAAGTGCCCCTTCACGAAGTCGGCAGGCTGGTGGCTGATGTCGAGATGGACGTAATCGAGGCCATAGCGCTTGATTTGGTCGTCATTCGCGCGTGCGACCACGTCACGGGGGGCAAGCTCCATCCGCTCGGGGTCATATTTTTCCATATAGCGCTCGCCGGTGACGGGGTTGAACAGCCGTCCACCCTCGCCGCGCACGGCCTCGGTGATGAGGAAGTTTTTGACTTCGAGATTGTAGAGGCAGGTCGGGTGGAACTGCATCATCTCCATGTTGGAAACGCGCGCGCCCGCACGCCAGCCCATCGCGATCCCGTCACCGGTCGCGCCGCGCGGGGCGGTCGAGAATTGATAGACGCGCCCTGCCCCGCCGGCGGCCAGCACCGTCGCCCTCGCGGTGTGGCTTTCGACATGGCCGGTTTCCTCGTTGAGCGCATAGACGCCCCACACGCGGCCCGCAGCGGAGAATTTCTCGCGGTGGCGATCGGTGATGAAGTCGATCGCGCTGCGCCCGCCGAGCATGGTGATATTGGGATTCGCCTCGGCCGCCTTGAGCAGAGCCTCCTGCACCGCCCAGCCGGTTGCGTCGTCGACATGGACGATACGGCGATGCGAATGCCCGCCTTCGCGGGTGAGGTGGAGGTCGCCGCTCTCACGGTTGAACGGCACGCCCAGCTCGCACAGACGGTCGATGCTTTCCGGCGCGCGGGTGATGACGAATTCCACCGCATCGCGATCGTTCAGCCCCGCGCCTGCCACCATGGTGTCGCGGATATGGTTCTCGAACGTGTCGCCAGCATCGAGCACGGCGGCGATCCCGCCCTGCGCCCATGCGGTCGATCCGCCGGTGAGCGAGCCTTTCGCCAGCACCAGCACACGCAAGCGCGTCGCCAGTTCGAGTGCGGCGGTTAGTCCGGCAGCGCCGGATCCGATGACAAGAACGTCGTGTTGTGCGCTGTGGTTGGTCATGTTTTCAGCAGCTATTACGGCTTTTGTCATTGGACAAGCGCGAACCTGTCCGGCCTTGTTGAGCGAACATTGTCGAAAAGGATCGCAAAATGCTTCGGAAATTGAGTGCCGCCTGTGCGGCCAGCCTCGCCCTTATCGCATCGGCCAGTAGCGCGCAGCAGTTGGAACCCAAGGTTTTCCTGGAGGCTGGCGATAGCATTCACTTCGTCAGTATCAGCCGCGAGGGCACCACCTGTATGATGACCTTCGTAAACGAGATCGACCAGACCGGCGTGAGCCTTCTGGTCGGTCGCACCGTGGCGACCAACCATCTGAGCCTGTACAGTACGAAAGACATCGGCGCGCACGGTGACAATTTCGAGCTGTCCCGCCAGACGCTGAACGGCATTCGCGAAAGCACAACGACCTTCAGCAAGAAATCGCCGCAACCCGGATTTTACCGGTACGCCTCCTCTCTCAACCAGCTCCGGTTCGACTTCGACGATTTCCGCACGACCGGCGGCTTCCTGCTTAACGTAGCAGGCACCGATGGACCCAGTGTGTTCGTCGGCTTCAACGGTACAGAGCGCGACCGGGCGGTGGCGGCGATGGTGGAGTGTGTAGAGAGCCTGCCCGAGTACTGGTCGCTGGATGACTGAATGATCGGGCCCCGATGACGATGGCTGATAGCGTATCCGGTCGACCACAAACGAAACCATTCCTCCCAAAAGAGAAGACGACGAGAACCAATTTCACTTTCAGCGTGATGCTAGGCGCGATCGCGGCGGCGACCCCGGTTGCGGCCGGCCCAATCAATCAGACTCCATTCGGAATTTGGGAGTCCGCCCAGAACGCGGATGTGTGCCAGATTCAATTCACCAGCAGACTGCGAGCCGGGACCGGTTTTTAGTTCGCGCAACGCAGCGACGGCGCGCTCATCTTCGGAGCCCGACAGGCGACAGACTGGTCCGAAGGTGCCGGGCCGGTGCCGCTGAAAGTAAAGTTCTCGCGTCCGGATGGAAGCGTCTCATCGCTCGAATTGCAGGCATCGAAGAGAAAAACTTCCACGAGTTGGTGGTATGACGCGGCGGTCAACAAGCTTTGGCTGGACCATCTCAGAGCCTCAGACAGTCTCGATGTATATGGGCCAAATGGGGACAGCGTGTCCTTTAACTTCGAGCAAGGGAGTCTCGCGGCTCCTCTCGACACATTGTCCAAGTGCTCCTCCAGGTGGAGCGAAGGCTGAACGCTGGCCCGCGCCGTATCCGACGAAGCGTGCCTCGATTGCCGTGAGAATCCCGGTTTACGCTGCAATGCAGCATTTTTGTCTTGGTTGCGTCATGGCAGGGGTGATAGTCTCGGTTGCGAAAACACTCGTAGAGTTAATTTGCGCGCACGCCGCCGGACCGGAATAGCGGTTGCCGGCTCGAGTTGGCCGGAGAGGGCTAACGCATGGAAAAGCAAGGAGCGTTTCGCCGCAATGTCGCTTTTGTCGCCAATCGCCTGCATGATGGGCCGCCACGAACCGAAGCGCAGCAAGGTCGAGTGGGACGGGAAGAATTACTCCGGCCACTGCAGACATTGCGGCAAGCCGATCGAGCGGGTGACTCACCGCAATTGGCGCGAGATTCCGCCCGAAGAAGTGGCGCAGAGCGAGTAACAAGCCTCGACAGCACTGGCGTAAGCGCTCGTTCAGCCAGCCCGTTTACACAGGCTTGTCAAACAGGCGCAAATCCGCGAGCCACTATCGCCCCGACTTTTCAGGAGAAACCCATGCGCAACGCCGCATTCGCCGCGACTGCCTTTGCCACCACCATGGCGGCTGCAAGCCTCGCCCTATCGCCGGTCGCACAGGCGCAGACTGCGGTAGAGCCCGCGATGCTGCTTAACGAGCAGTCCGGCGATTACACCGCCGAAGTCGTGCGTGACGGTCAGGGCGGCTGCAATCTCAACCTCTACAGCGGCCCGACCAACGTCAACGCGCTGACCTTTGTGGACCCGGCAAGCGGACCGGCGATGCTGATCATGGTCGTTCCTGACACGGTGGCTTTTCAGGAACCGTCGGACAATGTGACCTTCACCGTCGGTCACGGCGCAGACCGGGCGAGCGGCGCGACCGATGTGATCGTGCAGCCGCCGCAGGGCGACGGCACACGCCTGCTTGCGCTGATCGTCCCTTCGCACATGAAGCGCACGCTGATCGAGAACGACATCACCGCCACCAACGCCAGCGGAGAGACTGCGCTGTCGCATCAGGTTCCTGCGGCCTTGCGGACCAAGGCGCTGGCAAGCTTCGACGGCTGCGTTTCGGACCGCGGCTAGGCGCCGCTGGCGGTCAGCTGGACGAACACGTCTTCGAGGTCAGCCTCGCGGGTGGTGACATCTTCGATGGTGAGACCCTGCTCCTGCAGGATGGCAAGCACCTGGCCGGCGCTTAGCTGGTCCTTGTCGTAAGTCACCTCGACCCCGCGCGCGCCGTCGAATTCGACCTTGGAGAAGGCCGCGTGCTGCGGCGGCGCAGCAAGGTCGTTTGCCGTCGTCACCGCGACGATCTTCTCGCGCGCCATGTCGATCAGTTCGCGCGTGGGTTTTTTCGTGATCAGCTCTCCGTGGTTGATGATCGCGATTTCGTCGCAAAGCTCTTCGGCTTCCTCGAGATAATGCGTCGTCAGCACCACCGTCACGCCCTCGCGGTTCATCTCGGTGACGAGTTCCCACAGCTGGCGGCGCAATTCGACATCGACGCCGGCGGTCGGTTCGTCGAGCACGAGGATCGGCGGCGAGTGGACCATCGCCTTTGCCACCAGCAGTCGCCGCTTCATCCCGCCCGACAGCGTGCGCGCATAGGCATCGCGCTTGTCGAGCAAGTGCACCGCTTCGAGCAGCGCCTCGCTGCGGCGGTCCCTGGCCGGAATACCGTAAAAGCCGCCTTGGTTCTCCAGCACTTCGAAGGGGGTGAAGAAGGGGTCGAACACGATCTCCTGCGGCACGATCCCGATTGCGCGGCTGGCGTTGCGGCGGTGCGAGTCGATATCGAAGCCCCAGATCTCGGCCGAACCCGACGTCTTGTTAACGAGACCGGCAAGGATATTGATCAAGGTCGACTTGCCCGCGCCATTCGGGCCGAGCAGGCCGAAGATCGAGCCTTCGGGTACGTCGAAGCTGACACCTTTGAGTGCGAGTTTCCCTTCAGCATCCGCACCTTTGGCACCGGGAGGCGGGGCGTAGCGTTTAACAAGATTGTCGATGCGGATTGCAGGAGGGCTCATGGCAACAGGCCTTACCGAAGCCGCGTCCCTATGCAAGTGGGCGCGCAAATGGCGCAAAGTGTCACCGCGCCGTTAACCATGTCCGGTCAGCATCGAAACACGCATCGGCGCTATCGGTGGCTACGTGATCAAGAGGACCAACTCGATTACAGGCGAACGATTCGCGCTGCATGGCGTGCCGACACCCCGGATGATGGCGGTGTTTCTGGCATCGCTGGCGTGCGCGCTGTTTGCGCTGCTGGCCCTGCCCGGTGCGGCGCAGGCACAATCCAACACGTCCTCTGTCGATACCTCGGTCGGGCTGATCGAACCGCTGACCATCACGAAGCTGAGCGATCTCGATTTCGGCAAGCTGGTTGTGACCACCGGCGGAACAGTGGTGATGACGCCAACCGTCACCCCGACTTGCAGCACAACGGGCGGTGTCATCCACACCGCCGAATGCGAACCGGCTGTCTTTGGCGGCGCATCGCAATTTGGCGAGCGTGTGCGTATTCGTCGTCCGGTCGGCAGGACCGTCACCCTAACCGGGCCAGGTGCCGACATGACCATTACCAACATCACGATCAACGGTGACCCCACTCTGATCCCGGTGCAGTCCAACCCCAATTGGGAACGCTTCCTGGTCGGATCGCTGGATGGAACCTTCGTTTTCCGCGTTGCCGGCACGCTCAACGTCAACGCAGGGCAATTGCCCGGCGTTTATACGGGCACTTTCGATATTCGGCTGGATTACCAGTAGATTAGCAGGCTCCACCTCATGTTTTCACGCTCAAACCTTGTCCGGATTCCGGCTGCCGCCGCTCTGATAGCAGGCCTCGGTGCAACTCTCCCGACGGCTGCGCAGGCGCAGGACACGACCGCTTCGCGTTCGATTACGCGGGTGCAGAGCGACACACGGATCGAAAAGCTCGCCGATCTGCATTTCGGTGACATCATCCCAGGCGCTGCGGGCGGCACGATCACTTTGAACGTGAACGGCAATGTTTCGACCACCGGCACTGTGGTTGCGGCAGGCGGCGATCCGCATGCGGCAGAGTTCCAGATCACCCGCCGGATTTTTGCAGATTATCCGGTTTACAACGGCCCTGCCGGAACCGACACTGTCGTGCTGACCCACGTTACCCTGCCCAGCGAAAGCATGACGCTGCGCGATTTCACGACCGACTTCAACCGTCCCGGCTTTCTTGGGCTGCCCGCCTATTTCTTCCTGAGCAACTACGAATTCCGCGTTGCAGGAACGCTCGACGTGGCGGCGGATCAGGCGGCGGGAACCTATCTCGGCTTTTTCGACGTCACTATTGATTACAACTGATCTACCCAGTTGAAATTGGCAGGGACGCAGATTAATCGTCGCGCATGAGCATTCCTCCGCCTGAAGTCATCACCGTCGAAACCCGCCGCGTCAGCTGCGACGGGGCGAGCAGCATCCGCAGCGGCGAAGGCTATCGTCCGGCGGCTCTCGGCCATCCGCGCATCTATCTGGAAATTGACGAGCACGGCTATGTCGATTGCGGCTATTGCGACCGGCGCTTCGTGCTCAAGGGCGGCCCTGCCGACGGTGTCGATCAGGCGAGCCTCCCCGACATTTCCGAAGGCGCCGATCCCGATCATCGTTAATTCAGGGCCCCAATTCGGGTATCGGACTGCGGCCACGGTCCATCTCTCAAAATCAACGAGTCAGCGCGTGTTCAGCGAGCACGTGTATCTTGGCGCGTGATTGACAGGAGGTGTACCATGACCAAGTTCGTACCCAACCCTCTCCGTACAGCCGCATTGGGCGCTGCTGGCGCCGCGCTTGCGCTGGTCGCCGCACCGCCGCTCCTTGCAGAGAACCACGGCGATCACGCCGAACACGCCATGACCGAAGGCGAGCAAGAGCTTGCCGAGTTGCTCGAAGGCCGCGTGGCGGGCGAACCGCAGCGTTGCATCCGCACGAGCGCAAACGACCGTTTCCGCGTGATCGACGAAACCGCCTATGTCTATGGTCGCGGGCGGACGATCTATGTCCAGCGCACCCGCAATCCCGATCGTATCGATGACAAGGACGCTCTCGTTTCGCGGCGTTTCAGCGCCAGCCAGCTGTGCAGGCTCGACACCATGACCACGATAGATGCGCACAACGGCTTCTTCACCGGCGTGGTGTTCTTCGAAGATTTCGTCCCCTACACCCGCGTCGAAGACGGCGAGGGATAGGACCGCAGCACCGGCTCGCGCTTGCTCTAGCCGAGCGCGAGCGGTCGGATCGTGGGCAAATACCGGCCCGTAACAGTGCGGGACCTTGAATCGCGCTCGTCAAGCAGATCAATAACACACTCCCCCAGATCGGGTGCGTCCCAGACATTGGCACTGAGCCTGATCGCTTCCGTGCTGGCCTCCAATTCTGCCAGCGGAGGCATATCGGCAAAAACCGCACTGCGATTGTCCGCAATCAAAGCCGGGACAAGCGGCTGATTGCCCGCATTCGTGTCCTCGCATGGCGCGGGGTCTTCGATCATAAGCGTGAAGAGCGTCAGGGCCTTGCCATCTGCGCTGTCGGTAACGCCGTTCGCGGTGACAGCCACCCCTTCAGCGTCTGGAACCAAGCCGCGCACGGAATTGCTGCGGTGGCCCATCGCCCACCCCAGCACCCCGGCAAGCGCCAGGGATGTCATCCAGGTTCCAAGACCGAGCAGGTCTGGCATTGATCCTCCTATAGAGATCTGCGCCACCAGTCCGTACTCTCAAATGAAGGCGGTCGCAGGAGTTCAACGCATTACAGATATCACGAGAGCCCCCGCTCTCTTGCTGCGGCACCGTACCTAGCATTTGTGATAGTTAAATCCGTAGAACCCCCTATCCGGCGCCGGGGGAAACGACGCGCGGTTCCCTCCCGGCGCTCGGCTTCGGGCGGCGGGGATGAATTTGTCCGGCGAGCGTCAGCCCGCGAGCATCGCGCCCATGCGCTTGGTGATGATCTCTTCTGCCTGCGCCATGATGCGATCGACCAGTTCCTGACAGGTCGGGATATCGTTGATGAGGCCTGCGACCATGCCGCAGGACCATGCGCCTGCATCCATATCGCCTTCGGTCATGATGCGCGGATAGACGCCTGCGACCTGTTCGATAATGTCTTCGAACTTGAGGTCGTCGCCCTTTTCCTTTTCGATCCGCAGCAGGTCTTCGACCGCGTCATTGGTCATCACGCGCTCGGTGTTGCGCAGCGGGCGCATGACGAGGCGGGTGTCGAGCTCGCTGGCAGCGACGATTGCCGCCTTCACATTGTCGTGCACCGGCGCTTCCTTGGTGGCGATGAAGCGGGTGCCCATGTTCATGCCTGCCGCGCCCATCGCAAGGCTCGCCACGAGGCTGCGCCCGTCGGCCATGCCGCCCGAGGAAACGAAGGGAATTTCCAGCTCGTCCGCTGCACGCGGAAGCAGGATGAAGTTGGGCACATCGTCTTCGCCTGGATGGCCGCCGCATTCGAACCCGTCGACACTCACCGCATCGCATCCGATCGACTGCGCCTTCAATGCGTGGCGCACGGCGGTGCATTTGTGGATCACCTTGACCCCTGCATCCTTGAAATAAGGCATCACCTGCGCGGGATTGTTGCCTGCGGTTTCGACCGCCTTCACCCCGCCATCGATGATCGCTTTCACAAGCCCGGGATAATCAGGCGCGTTGACGGTAGGCAGGAATGTGAGGTTCACGCCGAAGGGCTTGTCGGTCATGTCCTTGCAGCGCGCGATCTCGTCCGCGAGCTTTTCCGGCGTGCCCAGCGTCAGCGCGGTGATGATGCCCAGCCCGCCCGCATTGGACACCGCCGAGGCCATCTCGGCCAGTCCGACATAGTGCATGCCGCCCTGGATGATGGGGTGCTTGATGCCGAACAGTTCGGTGATGGCGGTTTTCATGGCTGTATCTCCCGGAGTCGTGATTTGACCCGGACACAAGCCCAGAACGCCGCCGCTTGCAAGCGTGACGCCACGGAAGGTGGCGGCGCCTTTTATCAGAGCCTCGTGTCAGCCTTTGGGCTTGAGCAGCTTGTCCGGCCTGATCCGCCGCGCTTCGCCGAACATCGAATAGGTCTTGTTCACATAGTTCGACACATCGACGATGCTGTTGAGATATTTGTCGAGCTCGGGCGTCATTTCCTGTTCGACCAGCCGGACATGCGCACCGGGATTCTCGGTCTCGAAACGGACGTAGAACCACGGGTCTCCACGCTTCAGCACCAGCGGCTTCGATATGTCGTGCCACTCGAAACCCCAGCTCAGCGGGCGTGGCCAGATGTGGATCGGGAAGCGCCCGCCCATCTGCACGCCGGGGCGCGGAGTGGGGAAATAGTCGAGATAGGGTGCAGTCTGGACGACATAGGCGGGTTCGTCCGCAACGAAGACATAGGGCGCGGTGATCTGGATGATCGGACGCTCGGGGTGACGCCATTCGTTCTGCGGATGCATCACCAGCATGTTCGCGCGGCCCTGCGGACGCATCGCCGATTGCTCGCCGTCTGCGTCGAGCAATTGCAGCTGGCCGTTGGGCTGGCGGCCAAACGACAGCTTGAGATCGATCGGGCACGGGATGACATAGTGCCGCCGGTCAAAGTCGATTGCCGCAGGGCACACCTGCACCGATTTGGCCGAGGTCGGCTTGGGGTCCTTGCGAGAGAAAGGCTTGGGAGGCGCCCAGATCGCATCGCCGCCCTGCGGAAAGCGCACCGTCCACCCCACGGTGACGCTGCGCGATTTGCCCCGCGCCTCGGCCTCGCGCGCGTCGGCATCTTCGGCGAATTGGTCTTCCCAGCTCATATGTCGTCCTGTCGTTCAGTCCCTGACGCCTCTTGCAGCGACTGGGCGAGCGCGGTCAACCGCCCTCGCCCATTGCGGCGCGTTCGCGGGCGATTTGCTCGACGGCCAATTCAAGCTGCTCGTCACGTCCGGCGGCGAGCCCTGCAAGGGTGGGCGCAGCCATGACATCGGGCACGATGCCGATGCGCTGGGTTGGCGATTGGTCGGGATAATAAACGCCGATGCCCGAAAACCGCATTCCGGCACCGTCGGGCAACGGCAGGGTGGAGACATTGCCATCGGCCCCTGCGGTGGTGCTGCCGACAATCGTCACACCCGCGGCCCGCCATGCCATGGCGTGATATTCGGGCGAGCTCACTGTCGCTGCATTGACGATCGCGACAACCGGAACGCTGATGCTGCGGCCCTGCGGGTCGGGTTGAAGCATTGGCCTTGCGCCCCAGAGGAAACGTCCGGGAGCGGAGACATCCGCCGCTGTGAAAGTCACGAATTCGGTCGGCTCGTCGACAAGCAGCTTACCCAGTTCGAACACCAGAAAATCGCTCACATAGCCGCGCATGTCGAGGATCAGCCCGTCGCTTGCATTGGCCGCTTCAAGCAAGTCGGGAAGCCGGTCGCGCTTGAGATCGGCAAAGCGAACGTAGGTGATGCGATCCATCTGCTGGATCACTTCGCCCTCGCGCCCGAACGCGGGATAGGGGCTGATCTTCGTCTCGCTTGCAGGCAGCCATTCGACCGCGACGGTCATCGCAGCACCGCCGCGCTCCACCGCGATCTGGCGTTCTCCGCATGCGCCGCGTGCGAGCACCATCGCCAGCATCCTCTCGCGCCAGGCGCTGTTCGAGGCGGCGATCATCGAACCGTAGCGGTCGGCAAGCTCGTCCACCGAAACGCCGTCAATCGCGGTCACCACGTCTCCGCGCTGCAAGGCATCGGCCCCTTCAGCCGCGCGTCCGTCAAGCGCAAGCCGCCCTTCGACAAATTGCCAGCCATAGGGCGACGCACATTCCCCCGGCGGTGTTCCTGCCTCGCGGTAGGCAATGATATTGACGTGCCCGTCATCGGCTGCCGCTGCGAACCGCAAACGCGCCTGCTGACGCTCGATATCTGTCTGTGCTGCCAGAAAATCGCTCACGGCTTCCGGCAAGAGCGCAGCCGGCTGTCGGTCCATGACATCGCGGTAAGGGAACCAGTAGCGCAGCAGGTTCCACTGCCTTGCCAACGCAAGCAGGTGGACAGCCTCTTCGCCGATGCGGCCCGAGTGGGTGTAATCGGGTTCGTTCGCGAAGGCCGGATTGCCGACGCCGGGATCCTTGGCAATCTGGAAATTCGCCTGCCCTGCACCGCGATTGGCATAGATCGCCTGCAACCCCTCGGAGAGTTCGGGAGGCAGGCCCGCAAGCCAAACCGGCGTGGTGGAAGCTATCGCAACCTGCGCAGGGTCTGGCTCGCTCGCGCAAGGATCGCAAGCCGGCCCCGTCCCGATACGTTCAATCCAGTCAGTCAACACGCGATCCGCCTTCTCCAGAGAGGAGGCCGCGCGGATTTGCGAATAGAGTGCGAAGAATTCGGGATCCATCGCCAGACGCCCGTCGAGCGCGTGGGGATGGTGATATTTGACGAAGCCCCAGACCTCGATCAGCCGGGCAATCGCTGCAGGATTGACCGCAAGCTCTGGCGCGCTCTCATAGGTATCTGCCTGCTGCGCCGAGGCAGGGTTCGCTGCACCGAGGGCAGCGAAGGCGGAGGTGGCGAAAGCCATATATTTCCATTGCATAGGTTCATCCTGCCGCCTCGACGCCAATCTATCAAGCGGCAGGCAAGGCGTTCAGCTTGTGACGGCGCCGGTCTCGCAATCGCGGCGCGCCGGACATCCCTCGCACAGCGGCTTGCGCGGGCGGCAATGGGTCTGGCCGAGTTTCTTCAGCAGCAGGTGATGCTCGTCCATGTCGGCGGCGGACCATTCGGGCGGCACGATGGGCATCAGCGCGTCATAGGTTCTGGCGGTGTCGGCCTTGGCCGGAACCACGCCCATGCGCTGCATGATGCGGCGGTGGTGTCCGTCGATCACCATCGCCTTGCGCGCAAAAGTGCTCGCATTCATCACGCCGGCGGAGTTTTTGCGCGCCACGCCGGGGAGCGCCTCGAGCCAGACCATCGCCTCGTCGGTGGGAAGGTTCGATAGATGGCGCAGATCGACGCTCCCGCGCGCGGCGATAATTGTGCCGAGACAATCCTTGAGTCGCTTGGCCGCGACGGAGGGAAATGTTTGTCGTTGCAGCTGCGCTTCGAGTTCGGCAACCGGAGTGGCAGCAACCGCCTCCCAAGAACCGTACTCGGCCAGCAGTCCTTCGGTCGAGGCGTTGGATGCGGCGGTCTTGGTCTGCGCGCCGATCACGCCATGCACCAGCACCCATTCGGGCGAGCGGCGCTTGTCAGCAGGCCGGACGATGCGCCCGAAGGCCACAATCAGCGCCGCTTGCAGGCGGCGCAGAATATCGGTGCGCGGGTCCGGGCCGAGGTCAAATTGCATTGCTGCGGGGATGGCTCTCCGCGTGGCATGGTTCAAGGGTGCAAAGCGCCCCTTCCCCGATCAGCTTTGACGGATGCCGGGTATCTGGCGCGCGATGAACCACGAAATCGGGAGCGCCGCCACGAATGCGGCAAGCGCAGGCCACAAGATGTCGCGCCAGCCCGCCTGCATGTCGATGGTCAGCACCGCGATCACCGCGACACCCATCAGCGTGGTTGCGATAACCGGAAACAGAATGGCGGCGATCTTGAGCATCATCACTCCCCTTCATCCATGAACACGCTTTGCGATAGGTCGCGCGAGGCTGGCGGGCATTGATCCTGCTCAAACAGGCGGGAGGCTAGGCTTGCGAGCGTGCTTGGCGCCGGATGCCCCATCCGGCCAGCGCCAGCGCGGCGCAGGGGAGCCATATCCATTTGAACTCGGAGAACAGCGTCTCCACCCCGCGCGCAGAGAAAAAGCCTGCGCCGATGGGCGAGACGCGCACAGGCGCGAAGGGTGCAAAGATGCGCGCGTCGCTGAACGGCCACAGCAGCGCCGCGCCCAGCCCGCCATCGGTTGCCGCGTCGAGCAGCCCGTGGCTCGCCATGGCGAGGGTAAGGAAGGCGAAGCCGAACCAGCTGCGCGCCTCCTTCCACACCAGCGACACCGCGCCCGCGCACGAGGCGGCAAAGGCCAGCGCATGAGTCGCGCCGCGGTGCCCCCAAGTGTCCTCATAGGCGATGCCGAATTTGAACGCGGCGACATCGGCGTCGGGCAGCATAGCAAGGGCTACACCGGCCAGCGCCAGCTTTGGCGACACGCGCCCGCTTCCTGCCGCCACCGCAATCGCCAGCGGGACGACCGCGTGGGTGAAGATGGTGGGCAAGTGCGCGCGCGCTTATCGGGTGAAGGTGAGCGAGAACGTCACCGGCACGACCGGCGTGATCGAAGGTAGCCCTGCCAGCCCCTGCAATTCTGCAAGACCGTCGGTCAGTTCAAGGCGGGCGGCTTCGACAATCACTGGTTTGGCAGAGGCGGCAGTGACACTGTCTGCACCCGTGCGGGTCACATTGACCTCGGCCTGAAACGGCGCCTCGACACCCTTGAGCGAGAGCGTCCCGTCTAGCGTGGTCGTGGTGCTCTCACCAACCTTGAGCGCTTCGAAGCTCGCCGGATCGATAATCGCGGTGACAGATGCCGTCGGGGTCTCGGCCACGTTAAACAGAATGTCGCGCATCCGTTCGTCGCGAATATCGACACCGGTGGAGACGCTCGACAGCTCGATAACGACCGTCGCCGTGCCGTCGTCGGTTACGCCGCCGTTCAGCGTCTCGAAGGAATTGACCTCGGCAATCTCGCCCGACTTGATCGTGACGTAGTTGAGATCCGACGCAGCCGCATCAAGCGTCCACGCGCTGCCGGTTACGGGCGGCGCTTCGGCAGGCGCCTGAGAGCAGGCGGCAAGGCTGATAAGAGTGGCGGCGGCGGCGATGCGGAGGATGGTGGTCATTGGGGTGGCCTTTGTTTGGGGATTGGCTTTGGCAAAGCCTACCACAATGTCCTCCGGCGGCAACCGCTCCCGCTGCTCAAATCACTCCCACTCGATCGGCACTTCTCCACTGCCTCAGTGATATAATAAGTATATTGACATATAAAGTTGCATGAATATATGTAAAGACATCAAGAATGTGGAGGAGTGCATTAAATGGAAAAATATCAAGGGCTCACCCAGTTTCTGGACGAGATCGATCAAGATCGGGTATCCATGAGCTTTGAAAGTGTAAACGACCTTGTCGGCGGTTCATTGCCTGAGAGCGCGTTCAAGCATCGCCCGTGGTGGGCCAATCGCACCGAGGGAAAGGGCTCGCAAAACCTAGCGTGGCAGTCAGTAGGCTGGGAAACCCGCGACGTGAACATGGAGCTAGATGAGGTTACATTCGTGCGGGTTAAGAAGAAATCTGAACCGGTGGTCGTACAGACAGGCACAGGCCTCACAATTGCCGAGGCAAAGGCTGGGCTGGCAACGATGTTCGGTCTGTCTGAGGACCAAATCGAGATCAATATCCGGGCGTAGAACCCATCACTCCCACTCGATCGTCCCCGGCGGCTTCGACGTATAGTCGTAAACCACGCGGTTGATGCCCTGCACTTCGTTGACGATGCGGGTGGCGCATTGGGTGAGGAAAGCCGCGTCGAACGGGTAAACATCCGCCGTCATTCCGTCGGTCGAAGTGACGGCGCGCAGGCCGCAGACGCTGTCATAGGTGCGCCCGTCGCCCATCACGCCGACGGTCTTGACCGGCAGCAGCACCGCGAAGGCCTGCCAGATCGCGTCGTAGAGGCCCGCATTGCGGATTTCCTCGACATAGATCGCATCGGCCTTGCGCAGAATGTCGCAGCGCT
>PALE01000052.1 GCA_002706445.1 Erythrobacteraceae bacterium | reverse complement strand
GAGGCGATGCGCAATGGCGCGGCGGATTTCCTCACCAAGCCCTATTCGACCGCCGCCCTGATCCGATCCATTCGCACCGCCGCGGAACGGCGCGCACTGGTGCTCGAAAACCGCAAGTTGCGAGCGGCCCTGTCGGCCCAATCGGGCAAGACCTTTGTCGGATCGTCCCAGCCCGCGCAAAACCTGCGCTCGCTGATCGAAGCGGTTGCGCCGACCGATATCGACGTGGTGCTCGAAGGCGAAGTGGGTGCGGGCAAGAGCACGGTTGCGCGGCTGATCCACGATCTTGGCCCGCGCGCAAGCCGGCCTTTCATCACCGTGGATGCGGGCATGCTCGCGCATGAGGACGCCGATCTCCTGCTGTTCGGGCGTGACCCTTCGGCGGGACTGTCGCGCACCGGTCTGCTGGAGCGGGCGAATGGCGGCACGCTGTTTCTCGACGAACCGGCGTTTCATTCAGACCCGATCCACTCGCGCCTGCTCGCCATGCTCGACAGCCGTTCGGTCCAGCCTGTCGGGGCCGAGCGTGCCCGCAAGCTCAACATCCGCATCATCCTGGCCCGCAATCCCGCTATCGAGGGGCCGACCGCCGAGCGCGACGACCGCTTTGCGCAAAGGCTCGGCGCGATCAAGATTGCCATTCCCAGCCTCGCCGAGCGGCCCTCTGACCTGCCCGAAATTTTCCGGCATTTTGTCGCGATTCACGAACGCGAACTGGGTGTCGAAGCGCCCGCTTTCGGCGACCCCGAATGGAGCCATATCCAGACCCACGACTGGGCGGGCAATTTGCGCGAGTTGAGCGGGTTCGCCCATGCTTTCGTCCTCGGCCTATGGAATGTCGCCACCGAAAGCCGTGCGCCTGCAGAGCAGCGGTCACTGATCGACCGTGTCGCCGAATTCGAGCGCGCCTTGCTCGAAGATGCGCTGAAACACGCAAAAGGCAGTGTCTCCACGCTCGAACACACGCTCCAGACCCCGCGCAAGACGCTCTACGACAAGCTGAAACGCCACGATTTGAAGCCCAACGATTTCAAGTGATCGGGCGCGCAGATCGGTAAGTCGTCGTGAATCCGCTGGCGATGCCAACAGGGGGAGCATGGGCCTGCGCGCCAGTCTTACGCAATTTACGCATTCAGACCGGCCAGCCGCAAAATCGAAATTCATAATAAATTTCAATGCTTTCACTGCCTCACTGCCTCCATGGTTAAGAAGCGGATAAGACTAACTACGGGTTTTCTTAAGTTTTCGGTCTCTATCCGCTCGGCAGATGGGACGACCTCTTCTCCTGACAGCCGTGATCCTGCTCCTCGTCGTGACAGGGCTCGGCCTCTCCACCGCCAACGATGCACACGCCGCAGGCAGTGCATCCTTGCGCGTGCAGATTACCGATGAACGCGGCATGCCGGTCCGCGATGCGGTGGTTGAAATTCACCCGGCGTCCGGAGTGCCTTCCGGCCCGATCCGCTTTCCGTGGCGCATGGGTATGGCGCAGCGCGATCTGCAGTTCGCTCCCGGTACGCTCGTCATCGCTCGCGGTAGCACGGTCGCTTTTCCCAATCTCGATCGGGTGCGCCATTCGATCTACAGCTTTTCCGAGGCTGCACGGTTCGAAATCGACCTTTACGGGCGCGAACAGACCCGGACAAAGTCTTTTCCTGTCACCGGCAGCGTAAAGCTTGGCTGCAATATCCACGATGAAATGCGTGGCTATATCCGCGTTACCGATACGCCTTTCGCGGGCAAGACCGACGCCAACGGCTATGTCACGCTATCGGGCATGCCCACCGGCGCTGCGCGGATCACGACATGGCATCCGCAGCTGCGCGCGCCCGGCGGCGAGCACCGCTTCAATCTCCGGATGGCGGCAGGCTCGGCTTCGCAGCAAATCAAGGTTCGGCTGAGATGATCGCATACACTCGTCTCCATTCGACCATCGCCAGACTCCGCGACCTTCGGTTCGGATCGCTTTCGGTCCGCATTGCCGTAATCTACGGCGGTGTCTTTGCTATCGTGCTGGCTGTTGTTCTGGCCATTGCAGGCGGCGGTCTCATGCGTTTCGGTGAGGAATCCGCGACGCGGGACATGAAAGCCAACGCGCTGGTGTTCGAGGAAATTCTCGATCTGCGCGCAGGCCAGATGAACCAGAGCGCCGAAGTTCTGGCACACGACTTCGGGTTTCGCGAAGCCGTTGCCACAGGCGATGGAGAGACGATTGCCAGTGCCCTCGACAGCCTCAAAGCGCGTTCGGGGACAGGTGCAGCGTTTGTCCTGACACTCGACGGCGAAGTGCTTTCGTCAGGCGAAAGCGGCCTCTCTGACCCGACCAGCCTCTGGTACAGTCTGGACGACGGCAAGAGCCGCGGCATTATCGAAACAGACGGCAAGATGGCGCTTGCTGCTGCTTCGCCCATCCTCGCCCCCGACCTCATCGGTTGGTTGGTGATCGCACAGCCGTTCAACCGTGCAGAGCTCGACAGGCTTGTCGAACTTGCTCCGATCGAGCTCGAAGCGAAAGTCGAGCGCTCGTCCAGTCTGCCAGCGTGGATAACCGATCAACCGATCGGCGAGGTCTTCGAGGGTGAAGGCGAAGAGCGCGTTCTGTATCACGTGTCGGATCTGCCGGTGTTGCAGGACGGCATTTCGCCGCAACTTGTCCTGAGCCATTCGCTCTGCACTTCGCTGGCGATCCTTAGCAAATTGCAATGGTTGCTTGTCGGACTCGCGATCTTCGGCATCTGGATTGCCGTCGTTCTCAGCTGGCGGGTGGCGCGAAGCGTGACCAGCCCGCTCAAGAAGCTCGACGCCGCAACACGCGCGATTGGCGAAGGGCGCGAAGTTCAACTCAAGGTTGAGACACACGACGAGATCGGCCGTCTCGCCGAAAGCTTCAACAAGATGGTGGGCGCAATCGAAGAGCGCGAGCGCGAGATCATCCATGTCGGCCTTCACGACGGCCTGACCGGTCTGCCGAACCGCAAGCTCTTTACCGAACAGCTCGCAAGCACCATCGCGAGGCGCCGGGCCGATGAGCAGATCATGGTCGCCTATGTGGACCTTGACGATTTCAAGGTCGTCAATGACACGCTGGGCCATCCGGCCGGTGACGCATTGTTAAGGCAGGTTTCCGACCGTCTGAGCAAAACGCTCCCCGAAGCTCTGATCGCGCGGCTCGGCGGGGACGAGTTTGCAGTGCTGATCGACAATCTTTCAGCCGGCGAAAACTTCGCTGCGCGCGCCGAGGCCGTGCAGCAAAGCGTCTCGCAATCCATCATGATTGACGGCCAGCAAGCGGAATGTTCCGCTAGCATCGGCATCGCCATCGGACCCGGCGACGGCGATGACGGCGCGACGCTTATGAAGAACGCCGACCTCGCGCTGTACCGCGCCAAGCACGAGGGCAAATCGACCTTCCATTTCTTCGAACAATCGCTCGACGAGGCAGCGCGCCTGCGCCGCCAGACCGAGCTCGACCTGCGGACCGGCCTCAAGGAAGGGCAATTCGAACTCTACTTCCAGCCGCTCTATTCGATCCACGAGAAGCGCATAACCGGGTTTGAGGCGCTCTTGCGCTGGAACCATCCGACCCGCGGGATGGTAAGCCCTGCCGATTTCATCCCGCTCGCCGAGGAAACAGGGCTCATTCTGCCGATCGGTGAATGGGTAATGCGTGAAGCCTGTCGCCAAGCGGCGAAATGGCCTGATGACATTTCGGTCGCGGTCAATGTCTCGCCCAAGCAGTTCACCTTTCCGGGTCTGGCAAGCTCGATCATGCAGGCGCTTTCAACGAGCGGTCTTTCGCCGGCCCGTCTTGAGCTGGAAATTACCGAAAGCATTTTCATCGCAGACGTCGAGAAGACGATGGCGACGCTGCATGGGCTGCGAAACCTCGGCGTTCGGATCGCTCTCGACGATTTCGGCACCGGCTATTCATCGCTCAGCTATCTGCGCTCCTTCCCGTTCGACAAGGTCAAGATCGACCGCAGCTTCGTCGAGGACCTGCGCGACGACGGCAATGGCCATGCGGTCGTCCGCGCCATCACGACGCTCGCTCAGGCGCTTGGCATGGAGACCCTTGCCGAAGGCGTGGAGGAAGTGGGGCAATTCGAGGCCCTCGAGCGCGAGGGTTGCCAGTATATCCAGGGCTATCTCTTCTCGAGGCCCATGAATGCCATGGCTGTGACAGACCTGATCGGCAACGGAACCGAACTTTCCGTGCTAAAAGTCGCCTGACGCGTCCGCTCATCAGGAGCAGGCTTAATTTTTCAGACTGCCGATTTGATCAAACCACCGAAAAGGTGGTGAGCCCTGCTGGGTTCGAACCAGCGACCTACTGATTAAAAGTCAGTTGCTCTACCGACTGAGCTAAGGGCCCCCACGGGGTGCGCGCAAGCTTTGCCTGCGGCAATCGGAGCGCTCACCTAGGCAGGTGATCCTTGCGGGTCAAGCGGGCATTCAACTGGCGAAGCGTCAGACCGCCGATTGGATCGCGCCACGCCGGTGCAATCGCGCTAGCGGGAGCCAGTACGAAGGCGCGTTTGCGGAATTCGGGATGCGGGATGGCGAGTTGCCGGTCCTGCCATACACCGCCGCTCCACAGCACCACGTCGCAATCGAGCACACGGTCTCCCCAGCGCCGCGATCCGCGCCGCCCGAACTCGCGCTCCAGCCGCTTCAATCCGGCAAGCATGGCGGGTGGATCATATTCGCTCTCGATCACGCAGGCGGCGTTGGCGAAACGGCGCTGCGCGGGACCGAGCGGATCGGTCGAGAGGACGGACGAGCGGGCGCTTACCGTGCCGAGCGCCGAGAGTTCTTCCATGGCGGCGAGCACCACTTGCCGCGGGCGTCCGTAGAGGTGGTGGCGACGGTTGGACCCGAGCGCGACGAGATAGGTGCTGCTCAAAGTGCTTCAGATATCCTCGGCGATCCGTCCGTACAGCTGCGGACGGCGATCGCGGAAAAAGCCCATGCCCGCACGGTGCTTCGCCGCGCGCGCAAGGTCGAGCTGCGCGACAAGAACTCCGGATTCACTCGCGCCGAATTCCTCGACCAGATCGCCCCATTCGTCGCTGATGAAAGAATGGCCGTAGAAACGTTGCTCGCCTTCGGGCCCTTCGGCACCGATGCGGTTGGACGCGACCACCGGCATGCAGTTCGACACCGCATGGCCGATCATCGCACGCCGCCACATCCGGCTGGTGTCGAGATCGGCATCATACGGCTCGGAGCCGATTGCGGTCGGGTACAGCAGCACTTCTGCCCCTTTGAGCGCCATTACCCGCGCACATTCGGGATACCACTGGTCCCAGCAAATGCCGACGCCCACACGCGTGCCGAACACGTCCCACACCTTGAAGCCGTCATTGCCGGGGCGGAAATAGAACTTTTCCTCATAGCCCGGCCCGTCGGGGATGTGGCTCTTGCGATAAGTGCCCATGATCGCACCGTCGGGGCCGATCATGGCGAGCGTGTTGTAATAGTGGTGTCCGTCGCGCTCGAAAAAGCTGGTGGGGATTGCCACGGAGAGCTTCGCGGCCAGCGCCTGCATGGCAATCACGCTGGGATGCTTTGCGGTCGGGCGCGCAAGCGCGAACAGCGCCTCGTCTTCCTCGCGGCAGAAATAGGGGCCGGAGAACAGTTCCGGCGGCAGGATCAGCTGCGCGCCCTTGCCCGCTGCCTCCTCTACCAATGCGCCAACCGCGGCGATGTTCTCGCCCTCGTCGGGACGCTGGAGTTCAAGCTGGAGGGCGGCGACGGTGAGTTTGCTCATGCCGCCGCCCCTATACTCAGTCGGCCTTCCTGAAAAGGAGCGTCATGCGGTCGCTCTCGCCAATGCCGAGATATTCATTGCGGCGCGGATCGTTTGCACCCGTGGCGAGAACGGGCGGAAGGGTCCACACGCCATTCTCCCAATTGGCCGGGTCTTTCGGATTGGCGTTGACCTCGCTCGACGACACCAGTTCAAAACCGTTGGCTTCAAAGATCGCGACCACGTCTTGCGTGCGCATATAGCCGCGCTGGATTACGCCGTAGTCATCGTAGCTCGCACCATCGGGGGCGCGGTGCTGGACCACGCCCACCATGCCGTCATCCTTAAGCATGACGCGCGCAGCCTTGAGCACGGCGTCTGCCTGATTGCCGATGTTGAGGCCGTGCATCGAACGGAAGATCAGCACGCGGTCAACGGTTCCGGCGACACCTTCGGGCATCTCGTCGATTTCGAAAGCGGTGACTTCGGCAGGCTCTACGCCCATCCCATCAGCAAGCGCGGCGGTAAAGCTTTCGGTCCAGCCCTTGGCACGGGCTTCCTGTGCGCGGTTGCGATAGCTCTGGCTGTCGCTGTCGGCATTGAAGGCGATATACTTGCCTTGCGGCATCAGCCAGGGGGCGAGCACGCGGGTGTACCACGCGCCGCCCGGGCCGTATTCGGCGACGGTCATGGTCGGCTCTACGCCGAAGAATTCAAGCGTTTCGGCCGGATTGCGATATTGGTCGCGGGCGCGGTCGCCGTCGCGGCGTTCGTGGGCAAGCACCTCTTCAAGAGTGGGCGCAGCAGCTTCGGCATGGTGATCGGCTGCTGCCGGGGTTGCGATCGCCAACATGGCGGTACCAGCGGCGAGCGCCGCCAAGGGCGCGAACAGATAAGTCTTCATAGGGGGTGGTCCTCCTTCTCCAATTGCATGTTCGTAGTCCTGAAGCCCTCCGGTTACAAAGACAAGGCTATCGTGGGGCGCAGTTTTTGTGTCTGGCAAAAACGGCCCGCATTCCTATCTCCCCTCACGAAAAGGAGACTCGCGCATTATGGAACAGGCAATCATTGCAGGCGGATGCTTCTGGTGCACCGAAGCGGTGTTCCGCGACGTTATCGGCGTAAGCGAAGTGGAATCGGGCTATATCGGCGGCACGGTCGCGGACCCGACCTACAAGCAGGTGTGCAGCGGCACGACCGGTCATGCCGAGGGTATTCGCGTTACCTATGATCCTGCCGTGATCTCGCTGCCCGAAATCTATGACGTATTTCTTGGCACGCATGATCCGGCCCAGCTGAACCGTCAGGGCAATGACGTCGGCACGCAATACCGCAGCGCGATCTTCCCCCTAGACGACGATCAGCGCGCCGAGGCCGAAGCCGCAATTGCGCGCTGGAATGCCGACAATGCAGGCACGGCAGTGACCACGATCGAAGGCCCGGCCGAATGGTATCCGGCAGAGGACTACCATCAGGAATACTGGGACGGCGAAGGCCAGCGAAACCCCTATTGCCTGGCGGTGATCCCGCCCAAGATCATGAAGCTCAGGAAGAGCTTCCAGAAATATGTGAAGGATTAAGGTCTCTCTAGGGCTTCCGCCAGCGGGCGATGAAGAAGCCGTCGAGGCCGCCTTTATCCGCCAACATGCCCGGATGGGTGCGGAGCCAGCCTTGCGAAGTTGGCTCCAGATCACCGGGCAGTTCGCCTGATTCAACCGCAACCGGCTCAAGACCCAGTTCGGCGTCGATCCAGGCGGCCTGCTCCTCGCCCTCCTGGCGTTCGAGCGAGCACACTGCATAGACCAGCACACCGCCCGGCTTGAGCCAGCCCGCCGCGCGCTCAACCAGCGCGCGCTGGAGTTCGACCATCTCGGCAATCTGGCGCGTGCCGATACGGTGCAGCACATCGGGGTGGCGGCGGCAAGTGCCGGTCGCGGTGCAGGGTGCGTCCAGAAGAATCGCATCGAAGTGGTGCTTGGGCTCCCACTCCAGAGCATCGGCTCGCACGGGCGATGCCTTGAGGCCGGTGCGCTTGAGATTGTCCTTAAGCACATCGAGACGGCGCTTCGACAGGTCGAGCGCCGTTACCTTCCAACCGTTCGCCGCGAGCGCCATGGTTTTGCCGCCCGGTGCGGCGCAGAGGTCAAGCGCGTTGCGCTCCTCGCCTGCACCGAGCAGCGCCGAGGGCAGCATTGCGGCGAGATCCTGCACCCACCACGCGCCGTCTGCATAGCCTTCAAGCTTCTCGACCGCCGTACCGCGCGGGACACGGACATGCGCGGACGCAAGACTCTCCCCGCCGAGTTTTGCCTGCCACTGCGCCGTGTCGGCAGCGTGTTTGATGTGAAGATCGACTTCGGGCGGGAGCACCAGACCGGGTGCGACGGCATCGGCCATATCGCCCCAGCGTTCGCGCACTCGCTCAGGCAAGGTCGGCACTTCGGGAAGCGTCGCTTCGCGCTTCATCAGTGTCGAGAATACGCCATGCGCCAGCCTGCGCGGCCCTCCGGCCAGCAGCGGCAGACAGGTTGCGATCACAGCGTGCGGCGGCGTCTCAAGCCGGAGTGCCTGTGCCAGCATCATCCGCAGCACGGTGCGCGGTTTGGCATCGTCCGGAACGCGCTGTTTGGTTGCGCTGTCGATCAGAGCGTCGAGATCGGTCAGCCAGCGCAGCGTCTCGCCCGCAATCGCCCTTGCGAGCGCCTTGTCATTGGCGTCGCGCACATCGCGCAAAGCGCCCGGCGTCGCCTGTTCGAGCGTCTCGCCGCGACGCAGAACGGCGTCGAGCAGTTTGAGCGCCGCACGGCGCGCGTGGATTCCGGTGGGTTGAGCCATCGGGGCCGCGCCTACCCGCTATTGAAACCAAGCGCCAGCGCGCTCATGTTAAGTGGCACCATGACCGACAAGAAATCCAAATCCTTCCAAAAGCCCGCGCATTGGACCAACGAGCCTCCGCCCGAGCCCAAGGACGTTGAGCAGGACGAAGAGCTTAGCCCGACGCGCTATGGCGACTGGGTGAGCAAGGGTATCGCGATAGACTTCTAGAGACGGACGAACTCGACCTTCAGCCCGTCCTTGGGCTGCGGGATCGGCCAGTCCTGCCATTCGGGATTATACCCCTCGGCCGCCTCGATGCGGTAGCGCTGCAACAGCTGCGCGGTGAGGATCTTCACCTGCATATAGGCAAAGTGCAGTCCCAGACACATGTGCGCGCCGCCGCCAAAGGGGACCCAGGCATATTTGTGACGTGCCTTCACCTTGTCGGGCGTGAAACGCATCGGATCGAAGGCGTAGGGATTGTCCCAATATTCCTCCGAATGGTGGGTCCAGAAGATGTTGATCCCCACCGGCGTGCCTGCCGGAATGGTGTAGCCGCCAAACTTGAACTCCTTGAGCGCGCGGCGCGGCATCGAAGGGACGGGCGGAACCATCCGCAGCGCTTCCTTGAACGCCATTTCGGTCAGCTCAAGCTTGCCGAGATCGTCATAATTGAGCGGGCGCGGCTCGCCGTGTCCGTCGGGGCCGCCGGTGACCGCCATCACTTCGGCGCGCAGCTTTTCCTGCCATTCGGGGTTCACCGCGAGATGATAGATCAGCGAGGTGGCAGAAGAGGTGATTGTGTCATGCGCCGCCATCAGCAGGAAGCTCATGTGATCGACCACTTCATCGACCGGTAGCAGCGAGCCATCTTCGCGTGTGGCGGTGGCAAACTGGCTGAACATGTCCTGCCCGCCGCCCTTTTCGCGCCGCTTGTGCGTTTCGCGGGTGAGATAGTCGATCATGAAGGCGCGCCCGTCGACCCCGCGCTTCATCTTGGTAAAGGGCAGCGGCTTGCGCACCGGCGCGACCGAGGCCTGCACCATGTCTACGAAGGCTGTATTGATCTGGTCGGCTTCGGGCCCCAGCGGCACACCGAGAAAACTGTCTGCGGCGAGATCCAGCGTAAGCTTCTTGATAGCGGGATAGAAGCGTTTGGGCCCTTCCCATTTCTCGACCTCGCGCGAAATGCCGGTGTTCAGCGACCCGGAATAATGCCGCATCGGCTCAGGCTTGAATGCAATCGACAGCGCGCGCCGGTCGATCCGGTGATGGTCGAAATCCATCAGCATCAGCCCGCGCGGGAAAAGCTGGTCGAGGATGGGCCCCCAACCCTGCTTGCTCGAGAAAATCTTGTCCTTGTTGAAGAGCAGAAGCTCGTTGGCTTCCGCGCCCATCAGCGCGACCTGCCAACCACCGAAGGCGCGGTTCTTGTAAACCTTGCCGTAGGTATCGACCATGCGCTGCGCAAAGCTGTGGGGATTGGCAAGCATGCGGAAGGTGTTGCCAACCAGCGGAAGCCCCGCATCGCCGGGTATATGTGCCAGCGCGCTCTCGTCAGGTCGCCCGTCATTCCAATGCTTGAATTCGGGCGCTTCAGGTGCGGGAGAAGTGGCGGTAACAGGCGGCTTCGCAAGGGTAGCCATGGCAGGCGGACTCCGAAAGATACGTATGGACGCAGGCAAGTATCGAATGCGTTACTTACCACAGTGTCAGTAACGCTCCAACCCGCCAAACGATAGGACGTATCCGCCCTGTCTTAACAAAGCCTAGACCCAGCCCCCGAGCTCGCGCCGGATCATCGCCTCGATCATCGAGACGCCGCTGGCCGAAGTGTTGAGGCAGTCGAGCACGGCGTAGTCCTCGCCCCCTGCCTCGAGGAACGTATCGCGCCCTTCAAGCGCGAGCTCTTCGAGCGTTTCGACGCAGTCGGCGGAAAAGCCGGGAGCTGCGATAACGAGGCGCTTCGTGCCCTTTTCACCCTCTGCGACCAGCGTCGTATCGGTTGCAGGGGTCAGCCATTGCGCAGGCCCGAAGCGCGACTGGAAAGTGGTTTCAAACCGCACTCCGGCAAACTCGGGCCGCTGGCCGAGCTGTTCGCCGAGCAGGCGCGCCGTTTTCATGCAGTGGCAGTAGTAGGGATCGCCCAGATCATGTGTGCGCTGGGGCATGCCGTGGAAGGACAGCAGCATGACTTCGGGCGTGAAAGACAGAGCGCCCACCTGCCGCGTCAGATCATCGGCAAGCGCCGTGATGTAGTGCGGATCGTCGTGATAGGGCGGGACAAAACGCAAGGCAGGTTGCCAGCGCAGATCACCCAGCACGCGCGCCACTTCGTCGAAAACGGTGGCGGTCGTCGCGGCGCAATATTGCGGATACATCGGCGAAATCAGGATGCGGTCGCACCCTTTCGCGGTCAACTCTCCGATCCGCTGTTCGAGCGATGGATTGCCGTAGCGCATGGCGTAGTCGACGATCACGTTTTCGCCGAACAGGCCAGCAATCGCCTCGGCCTGTCTCGCCGTGATGTCTGCCAGCGGAGAGCCGCGGTCGGTCCAGATCTTGGCGTAGGCCTTCGCGCTCTTCTTTGGCCGTGTGTTGAGAATGATCCCGCGCAGGATCGGCTGCCAGGCAATGGCGGGAATTTCGATCACGCGGCGGTCGGACAGGAACTGCTTGAGATAGCGTTTGACCGAGGATGGGTCGGGCGCATCGGGCGTGCCGAGATTGACGAGCAAGACGCCGATCTTTCCGCTCGAGACGGGGGGATGGTCTGCGGGGAGCTGTTGGTTTTGCCAGGTCATAGTCCGCTCGAAAGTAGGGGCAGTCGGCGCAGTCGCAAGCCGGTCGCAGAAAACAGCGCGTTGGCGATCGCCGGCGGCACCACCACCGCGCCCAACTCGCCCGGATCGGCAGGGGCGGCTTCGCTGGGCAGGAAGTCGATTTCAATCTCGGGACAATCGGCAAGCGTCGGCAGGCCAAGGTCGGCGTAATCGGTGCTGCCGGGCAAACCGCCGCGCATCTTCAGCGAATTGCCAAGCGCGATGCCGAGCCCGAACAGCAGGCCGCCCTCGATCTGCTGGCGGGCGATGTCGAGATTGACGATCCGCCCGATGTCGACCGCTGCCGAGAGCCGCGCCACGCGCACTCCGCCCTCGCCGCGCCGCGCTGTTGCAACACAGGCGATCCGCGCGCCGGTGTCAGCATCGCCGATGCGATAGCAGGCAAGCCCCTGTCCGCTCTGATCAACCCCGCCATCCCATTCGGCCATTGAGGCGGCACGCTGAAGGCAGGCAGCGAGGCGGATGTCCTTGCCCAGCATCGCCATGCGATAAGAGAGCGGCTCGCGCGCATTCTTGTTAGCGATCTCGTCGATAAAGCTTTCGATCGCAAAGCAGGTGGGCCCATGCGCATTGCCGCGCACCCGGCCTGCCGGATATCCGGTTTCGACGGGCACGTGATGCACCGAAACGCTCGGCAGTTCGTAGACCGGAACCGCTCCTTCAAGCGCGAGTGCATCGCTCATCCCCGCCGTCTCGCGCACTGCGGCCTGCGGGGTGAGGTTATCGAACAGGCGCTTGCCGAACTCGTGGGTCGAGCTGGCGCAGGCGACCCGCACTCTCAAGGCGTCGATCTCGCCTCTGCCTCCGTCCGCCAATTGCGCGCCGAGAAGCAGCGAGACGGGCGGGCGCGGGCGCGAGCGGATCATCTCGTCGCGTCGCGACCACGTCAGTTGGACGGGCACATCCAGTTCCTTGGCGATATGCGCGATCTCGATCGCGTGTTCGTGTTCGAGCCGCGCATCGAAACTGCCGCCCGCGGGCATGGGGTAGAGCGCCACGTCTTCAGGCGAGATGCCGACCGCTTTTGCTGCCGCGACACGGGCTTGCTCGGGCGCCTGCGAGGCGATCCACAATTCGAGCCGCCCGCCCGACCAGCGAGCCGCCGCGCAGGCGGTTTCGAGCGGCGCTGCATGGGCGGCCTCGACATTGTATTTGCGTGCCAGATCGACGCGCGTCATCGCCTCTTCGCCAAATCCGGTTTCAGCGATCTTGAAGCTGTCGCCGATATTCAGCAGCCGGTCGAGCCGCGCTTCGACCTCGTCTGAATCGACGGGAAAGTTGATCTTGAATTGCGGCGCCATGGCTTCGATTGCCTGCTGCGCTGTCCACCATGTGGTCGCCGCAACCGCCAGCCAGCGGCTGGTCTTCACCGCACCCACGAGCCCGCGCATCCCCGCCGTCGCCTCGGCATTGAAGCCGGTCAGCTCGCTGCCATTGTTGGGCCCGTGACGGATCGCGGCAAAGACCATGCCGGGCAGCCGCACATCGCCAGCAAAGCGGTATCCACCGTCGACCTTGGAGGGCAAATCGATCCGCGGAAAAGCAGTTGGTGCGGCGACATCGGTATCGGACGCGCCTGCGAGCGGGGTTTCGCTCGGCACCTCGGGGCGCAGCGGCGGAGGATCGGGCGGAGACTGGTCTGCAGCCCCTACCGCCAGTTCGCCAAAGGTCGCGCTGCGATCCCCCCAGCGCACCAGCCCGCGTTCGACCTCGCATTCCTCCCATGACGTGTTCCAGCGGCTCGCCGCCCCCG
>PALE01000051.1 GCA_002706445.1 Erythrobacteraceae bacterium | reverse complement strand
TCATAGTTGCCGTAAGTGAACGAGCCATAGGCTTCGGTGTCGAAGGTCGGCGGAGCGGTGTAGACGCTGATGATACCGGCCGATGCGTTACGGCCGCCCAGCGTGCCCTGCGGGCCGCGCTGCACTTCGACGCGGTCGATAGGGCCGAGTTCCGAAAGAGCGTTACCCGAACGCGAGCGGTACACGCCGTCGATGAAGACAGCGACCGAGCTTTCGAGGCCGGGGTTGTCGCCGACGGTGCCGATGCCGCGGATACGGGCCGAGCCATTGGCTTCGTTGCCGGTCGAGGACACGAGCAGCGAGGGAGCGACCTGGGTCAGTTCGCGAATGTCGCTGGTGCCCGAGTTTTCGAGCGTTTCAGCCGAGATTGCTGAAATTGCGACCGGCACGTCGGCGAGGACCTGCTGACGGCCCTGTGCGGTCACGATGATGACGGGGGTGTCGTTGGCATCGGTTGCGCCTTCTTCGGCGTCCTGAGCCAGCGCGGCCTGCGGGGCAAGCGCCATTCCGGCACCCAGCAGGGCCATCGCACGAAGCGAAGTGTAAGATTTCATGAGTTCTCTCTCCGTAGTAGGGGTAGTTTGAGGGTCTGGTTATTATTTTTGGGGCTCATCTATCGCGAAATCGGCACGACGCAAGCCCACACTCACGTGCCGCGAATTTCTTTACAAAAGTGTTGCATTCAAACGTCTTCGAGTTCCTGCTGGCGCTCGTCGCTGGCAGCACCGAGCAGCGCCGCCTCGATCTCCGCAAGGCGATCGGGAGCGGTCACCTTCGAGCCTGTCAGGTCGGTGACATAGAAAGTATCGGCCACGCTTTCGCCATAGGCGGTGACATGGGCGGACTGGACGATCAGGTTTGCCTTGAACAGCGCATGGGCGAGCCGGTTTAGGAGCGCCGGACGGTCGCGTGCCGTCACTTCGATCACGGTAAAGTGGTTCGAGGCGCCATTGTCGAAATTGACCCGCGGGGCGACCGCAAAAGCCTTTGCGCGGGAATGGGCCAGCGGTCTTGCCGCGAGTTTGGGGACCAGCTCGATCTTCGCCAGCAGCGCGTCGCGAATGCCTTGCTTCAGGCGCGCAATCTGGTTGTCCTCGCGGAAGGGTTTTCCGTGCAGGTCCTGCACCAGAAAATTGTCGATCGCATAGCCGTTCTTCGCGGTGTGGATGCGCGCATCGATGATGTTCGCCCCGGCGAGATGAATCCCGCCGACGGTGCGGTAGAACAGGCCGGGATGGTCTGCCGCTATCACGCTGACCAGTGTCGCACCCCGTTCCTCGTCGACCTCGCAATGGATCGACAGGTGATCCTCGATCCGCCGCGCCTCTTCGTACTGAATGAGGTTCTTGGCGATGATGTCTTCGGGCTCGGCGATCCAATAGGCATCGGCAAGCATCGCCCCGATCTGTTCGAGCAGATAGGCCTTTTCGCCGAGAATCTCGCCTGCCGCAGCCTTGCGGGCGGCGACCCGCTCGTTGCGGCCGGTGCGCTTGTGGCCGAGCCGCAAACGCTCTTGCGCGGCATCGAACAATTCGCCCAGCAGCTGGCCTTTCCAGCTGTTCCACGTCCCCGGTCCCACGGCGCGGATATCGACAGCGGTCAGGATCGCGAGATTGCGCAGGCGGTCGACCGATTTCACCTCGGCGACGAAATCCTCGATCGTTTTGGGATCGGTCAGGTCGCGCTTTTGCGCGGTCGAGCTCATCAGCAGATGTTGCAGCACCAGCCACGAAACCAGCTCGGTTTCCTTCTCGTCGAGGCCGAAGCGCGGACACAATGTCTCAGCCACCTGCGCGCCGAGCACCGAATGGTCCCCGCCGCGCCCCTTGGCGATATCGTGGAGCAGCACCGCGACATAGATCGCGCGGCGCGAGGCGAGCTTGTGGATCAGCTCGGTCGCGCGCGGATGGTCGGCCTTGAGCAGCCCGCGTTCAATCTGGCTGAGCAGGCCGATGGCGCGGATGGTGTGCTCGTCCACCGTGTAGTGGTGATACATGTCGAACTGCATCTGTGCGTTGACGCGGCCAAAGTCGGGCACGAAGCGGCCGAACACGCCTGCCTCGTTCATCCAGCGCAGCACGGTTTCGGGGTCCTTGCGCCCGCCGAGCAGGTCGAGGAACAGTGCGTTGGCGCGCTTGTCTTCGCGAACGCGCTTGTCGATCAGTTTTGAATCGCGGTCGGCCTGACGCATGGTTTCGGGGTGCACTTCGAGCCCCTCGGCCTCGGCCAGCTGGAATATTTCGATCAGCCGCACCGGGTCTTCGGCAAACCAGTTGTCGCTCGGCGCCTTGATCCGGCCCCCCTCGACGACATAACCCTTGAGCTTGCGCGAGCGGGCGGACCAGCCTGCGAAGAAGCCGCTGCGCAGCCGTTTGCGCGAATTTTCTTCCTCCAGGTGGGCGAGGAATACGCCGGTCAGCGTGCCGACGCGTTTCGCCTGCAGGAAATAGTACTGCATGAACCGCTCGACCGCGCTTTTGCCGGGGCGATCGGCAAAGGCCATGCGGGCGGCGACCTGACGCTGGAGATCGAAGGTCAGCCGGTCCTCGGCGCGGCCAGTGAGCACGTGCATGTGGCTCCGCACCGCCAGCAGGAACCCTTCGGCGCGGCGGAAGCTGCGGTATTCGCTCTGCGTGAACAGCCCGACATCGACCAGTTCGGCGGCGTTCTGGACGCGGTGCATATATTTGCCGATCCAGTAGAGCGTCTGGAGATCGCGCAGGCCGCCCTTGCCCTCTTTGACATTGGGTTCGACCACATAGCGGCTGTCGCCCATGCGCTTGTGCCGCGAATTGCGTTCTTCGAGCTTCTCGCTGAGGAACTGGCGTTCGGTCCCCTTGGCGACATCGTTCCAGAAGCGCTGGCGCAGTTCCTCATAAACGTCCTGATCGCCCCAGATCAGCCGCGCTTCGAGCAGGGCGGTGCGGATCGTGAGATCCTCTTTCGCCATGCGCATGGTGTCGGCGATGGTGCGGCTCGAATGGCCGACCTTGAGCCCCAGATCCCACAAGAGATAGAGCATCGCCTCGATCACCTGCTCGCACCAGGGCGAGCGTTTCATCGGGGTGATGAAGGCGATGTCGACGTCCGATTGCGGAGCCATTTCGGCGCGCCCGTATCCGCCCACCGCCAGCACCGCGAGCCGTTCGGCAGTGGAGCGGTTGGCGACCGGATAGACATGCTCGATCACGTAATCGTGGATCACCCGGATCAGCTGATCGGTGAGAAAGGCATAGCCCAGCGTGATTTCGTGCCCGGCAGAGGGTTTCTCCGCGAGCCTGTCTTCAAGCTCCTTGCGACCCGCTTCGAGCGCGTCTTGCAGAGCCTTGAGGATCTTCGGGCGGGCCTTTGCGCCGTGTTCTTCGGCAAGCGCCGAGATATCTCCTGTCAGCACGCGCCGGTCGATGATCGCACGCTGACGGGGAACGCGGCGGCTGGTTTGGGTCCAGTCGGTCATGCATTCCCCTTTGCGTAAATCAAGGCACGAGCGCGTCTCAGGCGGCGGCCATCAGTTCGGTATAGGCAGCGCGCAGGCTCTTCTTGTCGATCTTCTGCGTGCCCAGACGCGGGAGAGCGTCCTCGGTCACCCAGATATGCTCTTCAAGCGGAACCTTGAAGGGCGCGATCTTGGTGAGAAGGAATGCGCGCAGGTCGCTCGCGCTGACCGCAGAGCGGCCCGGCTTGACGCGGAATACCGCCGCAGGAACTTCACCCATGCGTTCATCGGGCAGGCCGAAAACCGAACATTCGGAGATGTCGTCATGCGCGTAGATGGCGTCTTCCACCTCGATGCAGGTGATGTTCTCGCCGCCGCGGATGATGATGTCCTTCTTGCGGTCGACGATATAGAGATAGCCGTCTTCGTCGAGATAGCCGAGGTCGCCGGTGCGGAAGTAACGGTCATCGGTAAAGGCGGCCTTGGTGGCTTCCTCATTGTTCCAATAGCCGCGGAAGTTGCACACGGTACGGATCGACACTTCGCCGACCTTGCCCTGCTCCACCGGCTTGCCGTCGTCGTCGAGAATGGCGAGATCGACCAGCGGCAAGGAGGCGCGCCCCGTCGAACCGGGCTTGGCAAGATAATTCTCGTTGAAATTGCCGCAGCCGACCGCGTTGGTTTCGGTGAGACCATAGCCGAGCAGCGGGAAGCCGCCGGGGAAAGCCTTCTTGATCTTGTCGACATGCTCGACCGGACGCGGCGCACCGCCAGCGGCGAAGCTCTTGCACGACGACAGGTCGTATTTCTCGCGATCGGGGTGCGAGGCCATCTCGTAGCTCATCAGCGGAACGCCGACGAAATAGGTGACCTGCTCGTCCTGGATCAGCCGCAGTGCCTCGGTCGCATCCCATTTGGGCATCAGCACCAGCTTGCGCGCAATGGCGAAGCTTTGCAGAAACAGCGGGATTTCGCCGGTGACGTGGAACAGCGGAACGGCAACCAGCGCACAGGGCTGGGCCGAAACATCCTCGCCCTGACCTTCGAGCAGCACCTTGGCCATCGCGCTCTGCGCGACATAGTTCATGACCCCCGACACCACGCCGAGATGGTCGGAATAGGCGCCCTTCGACTGGCCGGTCGATCCCGAGGTGTAGAGAATGGTCGCAAGATCGTCGGCACCCAGCGTGCCGAGCATCGCCATGGCGACCGATGCCTCGAAACTTTCAGGCGCCTTCCATACGCTGGCGAGCCCCTTGGCCGGAGCGTTGTGGTCGATCATTACGACCTGTGCGCCGTGTTCGGTCCCTTCGAGGCGGGTGGCGCGGCCGGCATCGGCGAGCACCAGCTTGCACTCCGCAAGACGGATGCCATAGGCCAGTTCGTCACCGTTCCAGAACCCGTTGAGCAGCGTCGCGCAGCCGCCTGCCATCGTGATACCCATATAGGCGATCATCCAGTTGGCCGAATTGCGCGCGGCAATTCCCACGCGGTCGCCTTTCTCGATACCGTGCTTGTGCACCAGCCCTTCGGCAACGCACACCGCGGCGGCGTAGGTGTCGCCAAAGGTCAGCCGCAGCTCGCCATCGACGAGAAAGGGCACATCCTTATTCTCGTTGCAGAAGTGGGCAAAGAAATGCGCCAGCGTCGGCGGTGCGCCGGTGAAAGCCGGCATTTCCACTCCGTCGCGCGTCATCGGCGTCGTGTGGAAGGGCTGGCCTTCCTTCATCAGCTCGGTAATGATCGCATCCAGCGCATTATCCAACTGGGTGGGCATGCGTTCTCTCTCCTCTTGCCGCTCGCAGTGCGAGCGTCGTCTCTCTCAAAACCCGGCCGCGGGATGGTGCGGCCTCGCGATTGTGTGGTGACAACGCGTGAGGCTTTCCCCCAGGACCGCGCTGTGCCACAAGCCGCATCGGCGACACCCCCGCACAAGAGGGGGCCGATAGCTCGCCGGTGGTTACTAAGAGGTTCGACACGTGCTGTCACTACTTGCTGCGAATGCCGCAGTCGCCGATCCGATTTACTGGGAGAACCTGGGCCTAAGCCCCTATCTCCTCAAGGTCGGCTCCTTCGAATTGCGTTATTACTCGCTCGCCTATTTGACCGGCGTGGTGTTCGCCTATTGGCACCTTTCCAAAATGATCAAACAGCCCGGCGCGCCGATGGCGCAGCGCCATGCCGACGATCTGTTTTTCTATTGCACCCTGGGCGTCATCATCGGCGGACGGCTGGGCTATGCGGCGTTCTATACCGGCGGCGATACCGGCATCCCCAGCGCCTTTACCGATTTCTCCGGCGACGGGCTGATCGCGTGGAAGCTGCTGCGGCTGTGGGATGGCGGGATGAGCTTCCATGGCGGCGTGCTCGGCGTGCTCGCGGCGATCCTGTGGGTCGCCAAGCGCGGCGGACTCTCTTTCCTTCGGGTGTGCGACTATGTCGCGGTCAATGTGCCGATGGGCTATATGCTCGGACGGCTCGCGAACTTCGTGAACGGCGAGCTGTGGGGCCGCGCAACCGATGTGCCATGGGGCATGGTCTTTCCGCACGGCGGCGAAGTGGTGCGCCATCCCAGCCAGCTTTATCAGGCAGGCATCGAAGGGTTTTTGCTGCTCGTCATCATGATGGTGTTGTTCTGGAAGACCAAGGCGCGCTATCGCCCCGGCCTGTTGGTCGGCGTGTTCACCGTGGGTATGGGCGTCGGCCGTTTTGTTAACGAATTCTTCCGGGAGCCCGATGCACAACTGGCTGACTTTGCCGTGCGAACCGGGCTATCGATGGGTCAATGGCTGACAATACCGCTGATACTGATTGGATTGATTGTCACCGCTTACGCCGTGATGCGCAAACCCGTGGGAGCGGGGACGCAAGCACCGGCCTAGGCGCGATCACGCTCCGGACCGGGCGCTGCACCACGCTGCGTCTGGTCGAGCCGGACGGCACGACAACCGAAATCCCGATCGAAACCGACGGGTCGGCGGCGAAAGAGGCCGCCCAAGCCGAAGCACGCCTGAAAACCGCCGAGGCTGAAGCGGCTGCTCGCGCGCTCGAAGAAGAAGAGGCGCGCGCTGCCGCACAAGCTGCCGCCGAGGCCAAAGCCAAGGCAGAAGCGGAGCGCAAGGCAAAGGCTGAGGCCGAAGCGAAGGCCAAGGCAGAGGCGGAAGCCAAAGCCAAGGAAGAGGCCCGCCTCGCAGCCGAAGCTCAAGCGAAGCGTGAGGCCGAAGCCGAAGCGAAGCGGGAAGCCGAAGCCGAAGCGAAGCGGGAAGCCGAAGCCAAAGCGAAGCGGGAAGCCGAAGAACGCGCCCGCCGCGAAGCGGAAGAGAAAGCCAAGCGCGAAGCTGAAGAGAAGGCAAAACGCGAAGCGGAAGAAAAGGCGCGACGCGAGGTCGAGGAAAAAGCCAAGCGTGAGGAAGAAGCCAAACGCAAAGCCGAAGAACGCGCGCGCAAGGAGGCCGAGGCCAGGGCTGCCGCCGAAGCCAAGGCAAAAGCCGAGGCCGAGCGCAAAGCCAGAGAAGAGGCTGAACGCAAGGCGAAGGCGGAAGCCGAAGCGAAGGCCAAGCGCGAGGCGGAAGAGAAAGCCCGCCGCGAAGCCGAAGAGAAAAAGCGCCTCGAAGCGGAGGCCAAGGCCGAGGCGGAAGCCAAAGCGAAGAAGGAAGCCGAGGAGAAGGCTCGCCGCGAGGCCGAGGAAAAAGCGCGACGAGAGGCTGAGTCCAAAGCAAAGCGCGAAGCCGAAGAGAAGGCGCGGCTAGAGGCCGCACGCAAGGCGAAGGCAGAAGCCGAGCGCAAGGCGAAGGAAGAGGCCGACGAAAAGGCCCGTCTTGCCGCCGAGGCCGAGGCCAAGAAGGAAGCCGAAGCTGCCGCTAAGGCTCAAGCTGAGGCCAAGGCCAAGGAAGAGGCCGAAGCCAAAGCCGCAGCGGAGGCTGAAGCAGCCGAACAGGCGCGCCTCGAAGCTGAGAAAGCAGCCGCAGAGGAAGCCGCCAAAAAGGCTACGGCCGATGCGCTCGCAAAGGCTGAAAACCTCGGTGCCACATTCCGCCGGCTGATCCGCGAAACCGGCCCGATCAGCCTCGCGCATTACATGGCCGAGAGCAACGCGCGCTACTACACCAGCCGCGATCCGCTCGGCGAGGATTCAGACTTCATCACCGCGCCCGAAGTCAGCCAGATGTTCGGCGAACTGATCGGCCTTTGGCTGACCGATTTGTGGGTGCGTATGGGAGCCCGCAAGCGAATCCATTATGTCGAACTCGGCCCCGGGCGGGGGACGCTTGCAACCGACGCACTGCGCACCGGGCGGCGCTATGATTTCGACCCGCAAATCCACTTCGTCGAAACCTCGCCCGAACTGCGCAAGCTCCAGCTTGAGGCTTTCCCCGATGCGACCCATCACGATGACCTCTCGACTCTGCCCGACGATGCGCCGCTGCTGATCGTTGCCAACGAGTTTTTCGACGCGCTGCCGATCCACCAGCTGATCCGTTCGGCGCAGGGGTGGCACGAACGTATGGTCGGGCTGGAAGGCGACAATTTCGCTTTCGTCGCGGGCGACAAGCCGATGGACTCGATTGTCCCCAAAAGCTGGAAGAACGCACCGCAAGGCTCGATGATCGAAACCAGTGCTGCCGCCAGCGCGGTGATGGAAGAGATCGCAACCCGCCTGACCAATCAGGGCGGCGCGGCGCTGATCATCGATTATGGTGCGTTTGAGCTGCGTTCAGGCTCGACTTTGCAGGCGATCCGCAACCACGAAAAGGTCGATGTCTTCGCCCATCCGGGACAGGCCGATCTCACCGCGCATGTCGATTTCGAAATGCTCAAGGACGTTGCCGAAAAGAACGGCGCGGAGGTCATGGGCGTGCAGATGCAGGGCGAATGGCTGCGCCAGATGGGCATCGACGTGCGCCACGAAGCGCTCCAGCGCAAGAACCCCGCCGACGGCAACAAGCTGCGGCGCCAGTATAACCGTCTGGTCGACGACGGTCAGATGGGGACTTTGTTCAAGGTTCTCGGCGTGTGCGGGCGTCGCTGGCCGATCGGTGTCGGATTTGATTAGAATTTACAGCCCGATTTTGCCGGCCAATTCCCGCGCTGCATCTCTCGGACTGAGCTTGCCTTCACCTTCGCGGTCCACGGCGAAATTCGCCTCGCGCATGGCCTCGACCGAAATCGCGCCGATCAACGGTTCGAGCGCCGCTGCGAGCCTTTCGTCACCGGCCACGCGGGGGCTAAGCATCACCATTGCGTCATAGCTCGGCAGCGCCTCCTTCGGGTCTTCGAGCACCACCAGCCGGTCCGCCGCAATCCGCCCGTCCGAGGTGTAGGCGCTGATCACATCGGCTTCGCCTGATCGCAGCGCATTGTACATGAAGGTGGGCGCAAAATTGCGCGTCTCGCCAAAGCGCAGGCCATAGGCATCGCGCACCGCAATCCATTCGGGCCGCTCGAAGAATTCGGGATCGCCGCCGACAGTCAGCTGCGGTCCGTGCGCGACAAGATCGGTGAGCGAGGTGACGCCGAGTTCGCGCGCGCGGTCCTCGCGCATGGCGAAAGCATAGGCGTTTTCGAATCCGAGCCGCCCGAGCACCCGAACGCCCGTGTTCTCCTGCTCCCATGCGACGATGGCTTCATACATGGCATCGCGACCGGGATTATCGGTGCGCTTCATCTCGTTCGTCCAGATCGTGCCGGTGTAATCGACCGAGATGTCGATGCTCGAAGAGGCGACCGCGCTGTGCACCACCGCGCTGCCCAAACCGTCACGATATTCGACGCTGTAACCCGCCGCTTCCAGCTGCGTGCCGATCAGCTGGGCGAGGATATATTGCTCGGAGAATTGCTTGGAGGCGATGACGATTGCGTCCTCGTCCTCGCCGCCCGCCTGAGCGAACAGCGCGCCGCCCACGCCGAGCGCTACCGCAGCAAGACCCGCGATCCACATCCAGCGGCGGCGGCTCGCAAAGCCACGCTCGACCAGACCCAGCAGCGCATCGACCACCAGTGCGAGGCCCGCGCTGGCGATGCAGCCGGCGAGCACCAGCGCCCAGTTCTGCGTCTGCAATCCGGCAAAGATCGGGTCGCCGAGGCTCGGCTGGCCGATCGTCGTGGCGAGCGTTGCCGCGCCAATCGTCCACACACTCGCGGTGCGAATACCCGCCATGATGAAAGGCGCTGCGAGCGGAAGCTGGACAAGCCGCAGTTTCTGCGCGCCTGTCATCCCGACACCGTCGGCGGCTTCGAGTATCTCGGAGTCGAGATTGACCATCGCAGTGACTGCGTTGCGCAGGATCGGAAGCAGCGCATAGAGCGCGAGCGCGAGCAGCGCGGGGAGGAAGCCCAGCGTCGGCAGATCCTCTCCGAACACGGCGCGCAGACTCAGCAGGATCGGGAAGAACAGCGCCAGCAATGCGAGCGCAGGGATCGTCTGCACAAGGCTCGCAAACCCCAGCGCAATGCGTGCCACCGCAGGCGAACGGCTGGCCCACACGGCAAGCGGCAGCGCCACCGCCATGCCTAATCCGATAGCGCTTGCCGACAGCACAATGTGGGCGGCAAACTTATCGCCAAGCCCGAGCAGAATATGGAGGATCTCGCTCACCGCGTATCCTCCATATGCGCCAGCCGCTCGGCCTGCTGACGGGGGACTGCGACGAGGCCCTGTGCGACTTCTCCGCCCGCGCCTGCGAGCAGCGCACGCGACGTTTCGTCCGCCACCAGAGCGCCTTCGCTCATCACCAGCACGCGGTCGGCAAGCAACAGCGCCTCGGCCATGTCATGCGTCACCATGATGGTGGTGAGGCCGAGTTTTGTGTGCAGTTCGCGCACCTTCTCGCCCAGCGCATCGCGGGTGATCGGATCGAGCGCGCCGAAGGGTTCGTCCATCAGCAGGAGTTCGGGGTCGCCCGCCAGCGCCCGCGCCACGCCGACACGCTGGCGCTGTCCGCCCGACAGGGCATCAGGGGTGCGCTGCGCCATATCCGGATCAAGCTCAACCAGTTCGAGCAATTCGAAAATTCGCTGCGGCGACAGCTTTTCGCCGGCAAGCCGCGGACCGATGGCGATGTTTTCGCCAACGGTGAAATGCGGGAACAGGCCGATGCCCTGAAACACATAACCGACGCGGCGGCGCAGCTGTGCTTGCCTGAGCGTGGTCACATCCTCGCCGCCGAACAGCACCCGTCCTGCGGTTGGGCTGGTCAGAGTGTTGACCATTTTGAGCAGCGTCGATTTGCCCGAACCCGAGGCACCTACCAGCGCAACGAAACTGCCTGCCGCAACTTCGCAGCTCACACCGCCGACGGCGACGACCTCGCCATAGCGTCGCTCGACCTGCTCGAAGCGCAGGATTGCGTTTCCCGGTTTGGACGTGGCGGTGATGGGACTAGCCCCCGTCCTCTTCATCGGAGGGCGGGGCGACATAGGTGATGCGTTTGAGCGCGATGGCCATGCCGTCCTCGTCGGTGGCGATCACCTCGCCATTGTCGTCGGGCGGAGCGGTGGTCCAGCATGCGCCCGCGCCTTCATCGGGTTCGAAGCAAATCTTCCCATCTGGGCGCTGTTCCCATTTGCCCTGCGCAAACGGCTCGCCATTGCGCAGGTCGCGGAAGCGCCCGCCTGCATCGAAGAAAGTCGTCTGCACCGCACCGTCTGCCCCCACTGTCAGCCAGCCGCTTTCGGCGACGGGCAGCGAGACCGTATCGGGAGTTTCCTGTGCTTCGGGTGTCGCCTCGCTTGAGCCGGACAAGGCGTCCGCAGCGCCGCTGCTGCCGCTTTCGTCGCAAGCCGCCAGCGCGAGCGGAGCAAAAAGGGCGAGGGCGAATGCGGATCGAAGCGGATTGTGCGGGTTGTGCATGGGGCGCGAGCCTAGTGTGCATTTTTGCGCAGGCCAAGCGCCTGATCACCGGCGTTGGCGCGAGGCTGCGATCTTGCTAAAGCGCGCAACAATAACACACAGCAGCGAAAGAGAGAGATGCGCGCTACCCCCGATTTCGATTTCCAGCTTGGCGAAAGCGCCGAGATGATCCGCGATACCGTCGCCCGTTTTGCCGACGAACAGATCGCACCGCTCGCCGAAAAGATTGACCGCGAGGATTACTTCCCGCGCGCCGAACTTTGGGCGCAGATGGGCGAACTCGGCCTTCACGGCATGACCGTGGACGAAGCCGACGGCGGGCTTGGCCTCGGCTATCTCGAACATGTCATCGCGGTCGAGGAAGTGAGCCGCGCCAGCGCCTCTCTCGGCCTGTCCTACGGCGCGCACTCCAATCTGTGCGTCAACCAGATCCGCCGCTGGGGCAATGACGAGCAGAAAGCGAAATATCTGCCCGGCCTGATCTCGGGCGAGCATGTCGGCAGCCTCGCCATGTCCGAGGCATCCGCCGGGTCGGACGTCGTTTCGATGAAGCTGAAGGCCGAAGCCGCGACGCGCGACGGGGTGGAGGGCTATGTCCTCAACGGCACCAAGTTCTGGATCACCAACGCTCCGCAAGCCGATACGCTGGTGGTCTATGCCAAGACCGACGGCAGCGCCGGTTCGCGCGGCATCACCGCCTTCCTGATCGAAAAGGGCGATGCAGGTTTCTCCATCGGCCAGAAGATCGAGAAAGTCGGCATGAAGGGCTCGCCCACGGCAGAGTTGGTGTTCGACGATTGCTTCGTTCCCGAAGACCGCGTGATGGGGCCATTGAACGGCGGCGTCGGCGTGCTGATGAGCGGGCTGGATTACGAGCGCGTGGTGCTGGCCGGTTTGCAGCTCGGTATCATGCAGGCCTGCCTCGACACGGTGATCCCGTATCTGCGCGAGCGCACCCAGTTCGGAAAACCGATCGGCTCGTTCCAGCTGATGCAGGCCAAGGTCGCCGACATGTATGTCGCGCTGCAATCGGCGCGAGCCTACACCTATGCGGTGGCGAAAAGCTGCGACGCGAACCAGACGACGCGCTTCGACGCGGCAGGGTGCATCCTGCTGGCCAGCGAAAACGCCTTCCGCGTGGCCGCCGAAAGCGTGCAGGCACTGGGCGGCGCGGGCTATACGCTCGACTGGCCGGTGGAGCGCTATATGCGCGATGCGAAGCTGCTCGATATCGGCGCAGGCACCAACGAAATCCGCCGGATGCTGATTGGGCGCGAATTGATCGGTGCCGCAGGGTGAGCGGCGACGAAGACTACGTCTATGACGAAGTGAGCGGCGAATGGATGCCCGCCAGCGAACTTGCGGCGCGCGAAGCTGCCGAGAACGCTGTCGAGGTGCGCGATGCGGTGGGAAATCTGCTTGCCGATGGCGACCAGGTGACTTTGATCAAGGACCTCGAGGTCAAGGGCGCGGGGCAAACGCTCAAGCAAGGCACGCTGATCAAGTCGATCCGCCTGACCGGCGACGCGCAGGAAATCGACTGCAAATACCCCGGCATCAAGGGCCTCGTCCTGCGTGCCGAATTCGTGAAGAAGCGCTAGGGCCGAACTATGACTGCACCCGTTCTCACCACCAAGCTCGACCGCGAGGCGCCTGACGCCAAGGCGCGGTTCGAGCATAACAAGTCGCTCGCAGCCGACCTGCGCTCTGCCGTTGCCGAGGCTTCGCTGGGCGGGGCCGAGCGGCATCGCGAACGGCACGTTGCGCGCGGCAAGCTGCTTCCGCGTGACCGTGTGGAGCGCTTGCTCGATCCCGGCTCACCCTTTCTCGAAGTCGGCCAGCTCGCGGCGAACGGCATGTACGAAGGCGACGTCAACGGCGCTTCGATGATTGCAGGCATTGGCCGCGTCTCGGGCCGTCAGTGCATGATCGTGTGCAACGATCCGACAGTGAAGGGTGGCTCCTACTACCCTATGACGGTCAAAAAGCACCTGCGCGCACAGGAAATCGCGCAGGAGAACCGCCTGCCGTGCATCTACCTCGTCGATAGCGGCGGGGCGAACCTGCCCTATCAGGCCGAGGTCTTCCCCGACCGTGAGCACTTCGGGCGCATCTTCTTCAATCAGGCCAATATGTCGGCGCTCGGCATCCCGCAGATTGCTTGCGTGATGGGAAGCTGCACCGCTGGCGGTGCCTACGTCCCCGCCATGTCCGACGAGACGGTGATCGTGCGCAATCAGGGCACGATCTTCCTTGCCGGACCTCCGCTGGTGAAGGCGGCGACGGGCGAGGAAATCAGCGCCGAGGACCTCGGCGGCGGCGACCTTCATGCCAAGAAATCGGGCGTGGTGGATCACCTTGCCGAAAACGACGAACACGCGCTCACCATCGTGCGCGACATCGTCAGCCAGCTGGGCGCGAACACAGGCGCTGCAAAAGACATCGCGCTCAAGGACCCGCGTCCGCCCAAGTTCGACGCCGAAGACCTCTACGCGATCATCCCCGAGGATGTGCGCGCTCCCTATGATGTGAAAGAGGTCATCGCGCGGCTGGTCGACGGCAGCGAGTTCCACGAGTTCAAGGCACATTACGGCAGCACTCTGGTCTGCGGTTTCGCGCATATCTGGGGCATGCCGGTGGCGATCCTCGCCAACAATGGCGTGCTGTTTTCCGAAAGCGCGCAGAAAGGCGCGCATTTTATCGAGCTCGCCTGCCAGCGCCGTATCCCGCTGCTGTTCCTGCAAAACATCTCCGGCTTCATGGTCGGCGGGAAATACGAGGCGGAAGGCATCGCCAAGCATGGCGCGAAGCTGGTGACGGCGGTGGCGACGGCCACCGTCCCCAAGATCACCGTCCTGATCGGCGGCAGCTTTGGCGCGGGCAATTACGGCATGGCGGGCCGCGCCTACAGCCCGCGCTTCCTGTTCAGCTGGCCCAACAGCCGGATCTCGGTGATGGGCGGCGAACAGGCGGCTTCGGTGCTCGCCACGGTCCACCGCGACGCCGACAGTTGGACCGAGGATCAGGCCGAGGAGTTCAAGGCCCCGATCCGCCAGAAGTACGAGGACGAGGGCAACCCCTATTACGCCACCGCGCGCATGTGGGACGACGGGGTGATCGACCCCGTGCAGACCCGCGACGTGCTGGGACTGGCCTTTGCCGCCACGCTGGAAGCTCCGATTGCGGAAGCGCCGCGCTTTGGCGTGTTCAGGATGTAACGAGCATGGCGATGGAGCTCTGGACTGATCGGGGAACGATCAAAGACCCGTCAGAAGATCAGCTTCACGATACCATCGTGGACTTGCGCGAGGGTGAGCCCGCAGTTCTCTCGCAAGCGGCGGAGACCTTCATCCAGACGATGCGCACCGAGCACGGCTTTCTGTTGGAAAAGCGGGAAGGGGATGCGGACAGCCATTATGAAGCCGTTCCAAAGGACGACCGCGCTCGCGTAACTACGAAGGCGCCGTGGTGGGCTTTCTGGCAGAAATCTTCCTCGATCTATTATTTTACCAGCGACGAGATCATCGAAGCATTCCGCGAATATCAAGAGGGAAACAGTGACCCTGTTTTCGTTACGTGGAACCAGATCTGGATATAGGTCTACAGACGGGCCTCTGTCTGCTCAGCTCAACGGCCCGCAAAACCGCGAAAATCTACCAAAAAATCAATATTTTACCGCTCGGTCGAAGTCGCTTGAGCCGTGCATCACGCGGGTTGAACCGAGCCCCGAAAGCGCCCGCCACGGTGGTTATGCCGCATTTTCGTCACATATCGGGATGGTCCGGTGCCGCGCTGTTCAGCGCATTCAAAAGGCGCCAAAATAATAAAAGGAGTACCCGATGCGTAACACCACTATTCTTCTCGCTGCAGCCCCGCTTGCACTGCTGGCCGCCTGCGGCGACGCGGAAACCGATGACGCGACCAATGCCGATGCCACCACCGTCGCATCGAGCGAAAGCGATCCGACCGCCAGTGACGCCGCAGGTACTCCGGGCCCGGCCACCAAGCTTGACGAGGCCGGCGATTTCTCGGGCAATTACACCTACACCGCTGACGATGGTTCGCAGCGCGGCGTGACGATCGACACCGAGAGCAAGACCTACAAATATTTCGGTCCCGATGGCCTCACGCGCACGGGTGACTACACCTGGACCCCTGACGGCTTCCGCATCATGATCCCCGAATGGGATGAGGGACCGACCTGGTTTGCAATCCGTGAAGGCCAGCTGGTGCGCCTTGACGAAGACAAGGAATTCAACGCCGAAACGGTTGTCGAAGGCGAACGCTACAGCCGTGATGACGACAATGCGATGTTCACGCGCGAACCCTATCTCGGCAGCCCTGTCGCACCGCAAAACTGATCCTGACGAACGGCTTCGGCCGTCAATTTCCCAACCCTCTCCGCCGCATGACCCCGGCGGGGAGGGCTTTTTTTTGGCTGCAAGGCGGAAGGCGCGCATTGTGGGCGCCCCCCGCAATCATCCCTCTCGCTTTCCGCTACGTAACTGCTAGTCACAATAGCGAGAGTGAGAACCGCCAGTGCGCCATAATGAAACCCGCAATGTCACGCTGCTGTCGCGGCTGGTGAACCGTATCATCCTTTTCATCTATCGCTGGAAAGGGTGGCGGATCGAAGGGGCGCTGCCCAAACACATCAAGAAATATGTGATTGCCGGCGCGCCGCACACGTCCAATTGGGATTTCGTGTTCTTCTCGGGCGCGACCAAGCATGAGCAGGTGCAGCCCAATTTCATGGGCAAGCACACGCTGTTTCAGGGCATGATGAAGAACTTCATGCTCGATATGGGCGGCATTTCGGTCGACCGCACCAAGCGCGCCGACACGGTCGAGCAGATGCGCCGCGAATTCGAAAAGCGCGAGGAACTTGCGCTGGTGATCGCGGTTGAGGGGACGCGCACTTCGGACGGCAAGTGGAAGTCGGGATTTTACAACATCGCCAAGGCCGCAGGCGTGCCGATCGTCCCGGCTTATGCCGACAATGAAAAGATGATCATCGGATTTGGCGAACCGCTGTTCCCGAGCGGGAATTACGGTGAGGACCTGCTCAAGCTGGCCGAATGGTTCCGCTCCAAACTGCCCGATTGCGAGCGGTTCAAAGTGCTCGAAAAGCAGGCCCGCGATCTGATTGCAGGGCGCAACGACATCTAGACCGGAGCTGCAAACCGGCCGCTTGCGCCGCATCGCACAATTTTTGCAAGATATGTCTTTAAGCGCCCATGCGCTGCCCCTATCTTACCCGAAAGGTCTAGGGAGGGACCCATGGCTCTGAGCGAAGACACATTGCAGGCCGAGCGCAAGCGCATTGCGCAGATGGTGCTGGCGCTTGTGAAAGAGCGTGGGGCCGAGATTACCTACACCGCCGCCCAGTCCGAAAGCGGGCTGTCGCGCGCGCGCTTCGAACAGATATTCCCCGATTACGACGACCTGTTCGATGCCATCGCGCAGATCTGGCTGTCTTCTCACATGGAAGCGATGGAAGCGGTTCTGGGCAGCGACCTGCCGCCCAACCGCAAGATGTATGAATTTTTCCGCGGCCGCTTCGTCATTTCGCGCGAGCGCTTCCGCAACGATCCCGAAACCTTCACCATGATCTGCGAAATGGGCGCTGCCAATTTCGAGCGGGTCCGCTCCTATGTCGATCTGGCCGACCATTATCTGTGCGAGATCATCGTCGAAGCGCAGGCCGACGGATATTTTTCGGGGCTGGAGATCGATGCGGCGCTGTCGCTGATCAACCAGATGGTCTCGCCCTACACCATGCCTGACGCACTGCTTTATCTGGGTGACAAGCTGACCGAGGAAAAGCTCGCGCGGATCGTCGATACGCTTTTCATCGGGCTGTCGTCCGAAGCGGGCGAGGGCGCACGCGGCGTCAACACCATCCGGGTCGCGTCTTCCTAAGCGCTACTTGCGCTTGAATTGCAGGACGTTTGCAGGAAGCTTTTTCTTCGGCGGCGGGATGCGGCGTTTGTCCGACAGCGCATATTTGAGGCTCGCGCCGATGATCGCGGCCGAGACCAGCAGGATCAGCGAAGCCCAGACCCAATGCGGGAGGAACAGCGCCTGCTCGATGGCGCCGGTGTCGGACAGGATCGGCTGGCCGCCTAGCGTTACCTGTTCGGTGAACAGGTAGTTGAAGTCCGACAGCATGCTTGTCGCGCCGAGCATACCCAAAAACTGCAAGAGGAAGCGCGTCAGGCCGAGCGGGGCTTTCCACGCGGCAAGGCCCAGCGCTGCGCCGACGAGCGGCAGCACGGCAAACCCTACCGGCGAGCGCACGAAGATGATGGTCGAGGCGAGGATCGCCGCCGACACCGCCCATAGGGTGGGCCGCCATGCGCGCGGATGCGCGCTAGCGATGATCAGTCCGGCGCCTGCGAGCACAGGGCCCAGCGGTCCTCCGGCAGAAATCATCGCGCGGGTAAAGGCAGAAGCATCTGCGCTGACCGCATGTTCGGCAATGCCCGATCCGTCGGCAAAGATCTTCAACTGCTCGAACCCCTGTCCCAGCACCATCGCAGTGAGCCCGTGGCCCATTTCATGAAACCACGTGGTGAGAATGACGAAGGGGTAGATCAGGTAATTGCCGAAAGGCAGCGCGGGCAGGAACAGCACGAGCGCGACCGCAAGGATCAGTCGCCCGACCTGCTCGGCCTGACTACCGGGAGTGACGCCAAAAGGGGCGGGAGGCTCGCGCACGGTTCAGCCTGCATCCTTCGCAGCGCTGAGGCCCTTGGCGTCCGCCTCCTCCTGCGAGATCGTCTTGCCATCCGGGCCGACCTTGGTGCGATAACGCTCGCGCGCTTCTTCGTCTTCGGCGCGCTGCTCTTGCAGGATCGACCAGCTCGCAAGGAACAGGCCCGCAACCAGCGGCCCCAGCACGATGCCAGAAAAGCCCGCGAGTGAAATGCCGCCCAGCGTGGTGACGAGGATGATCCAGTCGGGAATACCCGTATCGCGCCCCACGAGGATCGGACGCAGTACGTTGTCCACGCTCGAAATAATAACCGCGCCCGCGCCAAGCACGAAAATGCCCGCCCACAATTCTCCGGACACGATCAGCCAGATGCCTGCCGGAACCCAGACCAGCGCGGTGCCCACAGCCGGAATCAGCGCAAGGATTGCCATCAGCACGCCCAGCAGCAAGGCCGAGGGCACGCCTGCAAGCGCGAGCATGATCCCGCCGAGCGTTCCTTGCACGATGCCGACCACGCCCGACCCCTTGATCACCGCGCGCACGATGCCGAGGAAGCGCGCCGCGAGGCGGTCGGCAATCTCGCGCTCGACCGGGGCCGAATGGAGGATCGTCTCGCCAATCCGCGTTCCGTCGCGCAGCAGGAAGTAGAGAATGTAGAGGCCGATGGTGAAGCTGAGGATGAAGGCGAGCGCGCCGCTGCCGATCGAAACCGCCTCGCTTGCAATCATGCCCGCGCTTTCGCCGAGCAGGGCCTGCACGCGATCCTGCATCACCTCGGCATTGGTAAAGCCATTGTCCGCCGCGAAGTGTCGCACGGTTTCGGGCAACATCGCGTAAGTGTCCTGAAACAGCCGGGCAAAGTCGATCGGATCGTCGCGCAGCGAATTGATCAGGTTGATCGTCTCTTCAACCACGAGCGATCCAATCCACATCGCAGGCAACAGCACTGCGACGAAGATGATCGCCAGCGTCAGCGTGGCGGCAAGATTGCGCTTGCCGCGCACCTTTCTGAGCACCCAGCGATAGAGCGGCTGGAACATGATCGCCGCCAGCGTCGCCCACATGACCGGTCCGATAAAGGGCCATGCCACCCACACGAACAGGATCGACACGCCTGCAAGGATGAGCAGGAAGCTCCAGTGTTCAAGGACGCTGGTGTCGTTGGGTTCGGCTTCGGACATGGATGTAAGTGTCGGGCTTTAGGCGCGAAACATCAAGAGCCTAGAGCGCTGCATAGGCGAGCAGCGCACCCATTCCGACAGTCGGCATTGCCAGCACGCGATAGGCAGCGAGCGGAATGCGCTGCGCCCACCACACGGCGTAGGCGTTATGCCAGCGCATTGGCACGAGCAGGATCAGGATCGAGCTGGCAAGAATGAACCAGCCGGCGATTTCGAGCACCGCAGGCGCTTTGGAGAGCGGCGCGTGCAGCACCATCGCCCAACCGACAATCGCGCGCGGGATGTGTTCGCCCAGTTGGACGCGCCAGTTGGAACCCATGTGGGCGAGCGCCACCCGTGCTCTTTCGGGCGTTAGAAGGCAGACCATGCCGACCACCGCGAGCCACGCTGCGCCCAGCAGCACGACCGCGAGGGCGGCGAGCGCGATCACACGTCGAGGTTGGCGACGTTCAAGGCATTATCCTGAATGAACTCGCGGCGCGGTTCGACCACGTCGCCCATCAGGCGGGTGAAGATTTCGTCGGTCACATCGGCGTCCTCGACCTTCACCTGCAACAGCACGCGGTTTTCCGGATCGAGCGTGGTCTCCCACAGCTGTTCGGGGTTCATCTCGCCCAGACCCTTGTAGCGGGCGATCGAGAGGCCCTTGCGGCCTGCGGCGAGCACCGCGTCGAGCAGCTGGCTGGGCCGCGTGATCGCGTCTTCGGCAGCGACGGTGACTTCCTGACCGTCATCGTCTTCGCCCTGAACGGTTTCGGTGTCTTCGTCGGCAGCATCGCCCGCTTTCACCAGTCGCGCCGTGCCTTCATAGGCGTCGGCCATCGGGGCGGCGAGGCCGTGCAGCTTGATCGCTTCGGTGCTGGTGAGGAAGCGACCGTCGATCTCGTGCACATCGGTGACGCCGCGCCACAGGCGCGAGACCTGCACCGTGCCGCTTTCGAGCACGCGCACGCTCCACTTGGCATCGGCATCGCTCGCTTCGAGCCGCGCAGCGGCGGCCTCGAGTGCGGTGAGCCGGTCGGCGTCGGAAAGCTCGGGATTGAGCGCGCCCGACAGAGCCATCTGCTCGATCACGGCGCGGTCATAGCGGCGCGGGACGAAGGCGATGAGGTTCTTCAGCCGCAGCGCGCTCTCGACCAGAGCGCGCAGGTCTTCACCCGAACGCGCCCCACCGGAGGTTTCGAGCACGCGGCCCTGCAGTCCGGCATCGACCAGATAGCGGTCGAGCGCGGCCTGATCCTTGACGTAAACCTCGCTCTTGCCCTTGGCGACCTTGAACAGCGGGGGCTGGGCGATGAAGAGGTGTCCGGCTTTCACGATCTCGGGCATCTGGCGGTGGAAGAAGGTGAGCAGCAGCGTGCGGATATGCGCGCCGTCGACGTCAGCGTCGGTCATGATCACGATCTTGTGATAGCGCAGCTTCTCAAGGTCGAATTCGTCGCGGATGCCGGTGCCCATCGCCTGGATCAGCGTGCCGACTTCCTTGGACGAGATGATACGATCAAAGCGCGCACGCTCCACGTTGAGGATTTTACCCTTGAGTGGAAGGATCGCCTGATACTGGCTGTCGCGCCCGCCCTTGGCCGAACCGCCTGCCGAGTCACCCTCGACCAGGAAGATTTCGGCCTTGGTCGCATCGCGCTCGCGGCAGTCGGCAAGCTTGCCCGGCAGTGAGGCGACGCTCATCGCGCCCTTGCGGCTCATTTCGCGTGCGCGCTTGGCGGCTTCGCGCGCGGCGGCGGCGTCGATGATTTTCTGGATGATAAGCTTGGCGTCGTTGGGGTTCTCTTCGAGCCAGTCGTTCATCTTCTCGCCCATCAGCGATTCCAGCGGCTGACGCACTTCGGACGAAACCAGCTTGTCCTTGGTCTGTGAGGAGAACTTGGGGTCGGGCAGCTTGACCGAAACGATCGCGGTCAGCCCCTCGCGCATATCCTCGCCCGACAGGCTCACCTTTTCCTTCTTCAGGAGGCCCGAACGGTCGGCGTAATTGTTGAGCGTACGGGTCAGCGCGGCGCGGAAGGCCGCGAGGTGCGTGCCGCCATCGCGCTGCGGGATGTTGTTCGTGAAGGTTAGGACGTTCTCGTAATAGCTATCGTTCCATTCTAGAGCGACATCGATGCCGATGCCGTCCTTTTCGGCGCTGACCGAGATCGGTTCGGCGATCAGCGCGTCCTTGTTGCGGTCGAGCCATTTGACGAAGGCCGCGATGCCGCCCTCGTAATAGAGGTCGTGTTCGACCACTTCCTCATGCCGCCGGTCGCGGATCAGGATGCGCACACCCGAATTGAGGAAGGCCAGTTCGCGGTAGCGGTGCTCGAGCTTGTCGAAATCAAATTCGGTGACGTTCTTGAAAGTGTCATGCGACGCCTTGAAAGTGACGCGCGTTCCCTTCTTGAAGCCATTGTCATCGGGGTTCTGTTCGACCTTGGGCGCATCGCCTTTCACTTCGAGGCTGTTCACCGCATCGCCGTGCTCAAAGCGCATCGAATGCTCTTTGCCGTTGCGCCAGATTGTGAGTTCGAGCCATTCGGACAGCGCGTTCACCACCGAAACGCCCACGCCGTGCAGGCCGCCCGACACCTTGTAGGCGTTGTCGTCCGAGGTGTTTTCGAACTTACCGCCCGCGTGCAGCTGGGTCATGATGACCTCCGCCGCCGACACGCCTTCTTCCTTGTGCATGTCGACAGGGATGCCGCGGCCATTGTCTTCGACCGAGACGCTGCCGTCGGGGTTCAATTCGATCAGAACGAGGTCGCAATGCCCCGCCAGCGCTTCGTCGATGGCGTTGTCCGAAACCTCGAACACCATGTGGTGGAGGCCCGATCCGTCGTCGGTATCGCCGATATACATGCCGGGGCGTTTGCGCACCGCATCCAGGCCCTTGAGAACCTTGATGGAATCGGCGCCGTATTCGCCTTGTTGTTTTTTGCTTTCAGGCGCGCCGCCGGCGCTTTCAGGGATCGTATCGCTCATGCAGATTATATAGGCGCGAGGGGGGCGAAACCCAAGCTTTCGGGCCGTTTTGGAGCGGCTTTTCCACGGACCGTAACGCGGTCCCGATCAGGGACTATTCGCTAGCCGGAAATGCCAGCCGGAAATGCACCTGTCCTTGCCACACGCCGCGGTGCAGCAGGTCGGGTAGAACGGCACGTTCTTCGGCTCCGAACTGGCTCTGGTGGCAGTCGATTGCGATGCGCGTCGCTTCGAGGTCGGCGAATTCGTAGCGGATGCGGTCGGTGACGAGCGAGGGGTGCGTTTTGGCCCATCCGGCGAATTGTTCGGGCGTGCCCTCGTCGGCGGGAAAAGCCGGATAGAGCAATTCGGGGCGGCTCGTGTCCATCGCCTGCACCGCTTCGGTGACGAGGTTTGAAACCATGCGGTGATCGGCATGGCCATAGCCGCCGTCCGGCCCCCAGGTCATGACGACCTCGGGGCGCAATTCGCCGATCAACGCAGCGATCTTCGCGCCCAGCTGCCGTGCGCGGCTGTCGGGCGCGCGGGCCATGCTAGCCAGTTGCCCGTCGCCAAATTGCCAGAACAGCGGTTCGGGCAGGCCGAGCGCAAAGGCCGAACAGCGCGCCTCGTCCTCGCGCAGCGCGGCGAGTTCGGCGCCGGGCTCCATCCCGCTCACTCCCGGGCCCACATCGCCGCTGGTCGCAAAGGCAAGCGTGACACTGCCGCCTTCGCGCATGATCCGCGCCAGCACCGGCGCGATGGTGATTTCGTCGTCGGGATGCGCGAGGATCACCAGCACCGAAGGCGGTGCGCCGCGCGAACGCGGTCCGGCGGGCGCATCGGGACGCTGGCGTGGTGTCTCGCTGTCGGGCGGGCTGGGAGCAGCATCGGGTCCGGTCGGCGCGCGGCGCGGGACCGAATTGGGCGTGAGGAAAATGACATCGTCTTCATCGCCCGTTGCATCCTGCGCGGCGAGCGGTGCGGTTGCGACAGGCGAAGCCGTCAGCGCCAAGGCTCCAAAAATTAGCGTCATTCGCAGCATCACATCGCACTCCCTTTTCACGCAATCTTCGCACTATCGCGGTGAAGCGTAAACAATTCAGGTCGCTTGCCCGATGATAGAACCGCGCTTAAGCCGCTTGCATGACCACACCGAGCATTAGCGAAACCATCAGCCTCACCCTTGCCGAACCGTTCGGCAATTTTAGCGAAATCCTCTCGCGCTGGGCCGGGGCACAACCGGACAAGCCTGCCTTGCTCGACGAAACCACCGCGCTCACGTGGGGCGAGTTGCACGACCGCGTGGAACGGCTTGCGGCGCGCATGGTGGAAACGGGGCTGTCGCGCGGGCAATCGGTTGCGATCCTCGGTCTGAGCACGGTGAATTACGCGCTGGTTTTCCTCGCCGCAGTTCGCGCAGGCGGCGTGGCGGCACCGCTCACGACGAGCGCATCGCGCGAACAGCTGGTCGGCATGGCGAAGGATTCGGGCGCACGGCACCTGTTTATCGACGCGGGCAAGGCGGCTGAACTCGGCGCGGATTTCCTGCCCGATCTTGACCATGTCGCGCTCGAAGAGATCGACACATGGATGGCTCCTGAAGGAACCACGGCACCCGCGTTCGAGCCCGAACCCGGCGATCCCTTCAACATCATTTATTCGAGCGGCACGACGGGCATTCCCAAGGGGATCGTCCATTCGCACCAGATGCGCTGGCGGCAATTCGGTTCGACGGCATTGTCCTATCTCGCGTCGGGCCTCGAGGTGAAATCGCTCGCTTCGACCCCGCTCTATTCGAACACCACCATGGTTGCTTTCCTGCCGCCGCTAATTGCAGGCGGGACGGTGCGCGTGATGGGCAAATTCGATTGCGGGCGCTGGCTCGCCCATGCCGCTGCCGATCGCACGACGATCACGATGCTCGTGCCGGTGCAATATCAGCGGCTGATGGATTTCGGCGGCTTCGACGATCACGATCTGTCGGCCTTGACGCTCAAATACTGCACCTCCGCGCCATTCCCTGCCGTGCTCAAGCGAGAGGTGCTCGACCGTATGCCGGGTGGGCTTGTCGAGATTTACTCGATGACCGAGGGCGGCGTGGTGTGCCTGCTCGCGGCCCATGAATTTCCCGACAAGCTTCACACCGTCGGGCGGCCTGCTCCGGGCAGCGAGCTGAAAGTGCTCGATGACGAGGACAATCCGGTTCCCGCAGGCACGCCGGGCAATCTCATCGGCCTCTCGCAGACCATGATGAGCGGCTATCAGAACCAGCCCGGCAAAACCCGCGAGGGCTATTGGACCGATCCCGAAACCGGCATCAACTGGCAGCGGATGGGCGATATCGGGCGTGTCGACGAAGACGGCTTCGTCGAACTGGTGGGCCGCGCCAAGGACATGATCATCTCCGGCGGGTTCAACATCTATCCCAGCGATCTCGAAGCGGAACTGGAGCGCGAGGAAGACGTACTCGAAGCTGCCGTGGTCGGCATCGAATCGAAACAATGGGGCGAAACCCCCGTCGGCTTTGTCGTGGTGAGCGACAGCGCGCGCGGGACCGATGAGATCCTCGCCAGCGTCAACGCACGGCTGGGCAAGACCCAGCGCTTGTCTGCGCTGCACGCGAAGGACGAAATGCCGCGCAGCCACATCGGCAAGCTGTTGAAGACCGAACTGCGCGAAGAGGCCGAGCGGTTGGCTTAACGCGTGCCGCCCGGCCCGTTTGCAAAGATCAGACGATCAGTGTGGTGATCGACGAGCCGCTGAGGGCTACGGCGATAAACAACGCAAACGCCTTTTCGGTAAAGGTGCTCATCACTTGGGTCCTTCGAGGCGGGGATGGAGTGGAGAGGTTCCGCCTGTCGCTCGGCCAATTAGGCGCAGGGCGTAATTTTGTTACCATCTGATAGAATAGTATTTCCGCATAGAGTGATAGAGTTTCTCGCGGTTGCGTTTCGTTTAACTGCGCTCGCCGAACTGCCCCGATCCATATCTGTCGCGCTTTAACGGCCCAACGGGCCGCAAGCGCGACCGCGCGCCCGCAGCGGGCGCAGCTGTGCTGCGCGTCTAGCGAGGATGGAGCCCCGGATGGGGCTACGAAAAGAAGGAAAGTAGGAGACGCGGCCACCATTTGAGGGGGGAGGGGTGGTGGCCGCGTCTCGCTCGCTGCCTTGGTGCGTGGAGACCGTTCCCGGTGCCGGAGGGGGGAGAGATGGCACCGCCGGTCCACACGCACAGCGGCCAAATCGGGGCAGCCGCAGCGCGGGGGCGCTGCACGAGAGGGTCTTGCATCTGCGGACGGTGCTGGAAGTCACCGGGGCCGCGCAAGGGCGCTCTCGCCATGGGCTGCTCGCTATCGGCAAGCAGGCTGGCAGGCGGGCTGTTATCGGCTTGGCACCTGCCGGTACGTCGCAACAGGATTGGAGAGAGGGGCCTGTCGCGCGACGCGAGGCGCAAATGGTCTTCGATTGCGTGAAACTCAAATGACAAAATCCGCAATTATGTTGCAAAACACGCAAGTCAGGTCGCAAAGCCCCGATGCCGCAGCGTTTCCCGCTTGCGAAGGAGTTGAAGAAAGCAGGGTTCGCACGCTGGACAGCCAGCCATGCGCTCCGTAACTGCCGCTCATGGACGACCAGCACATCCCCGATTCCATCCTTATCGTCGATTTCGGCAGCCAGGTGACCCAGCTTATCGCGCGCCGCGTGCGCGAGGCGGGGGTCTATTCCGAGATCGCGCCCTTCACCATGGCGGAGGAAGCGTTCCGCAGGCTCAATCCCAAGGGCATCATCCTGTCGGGCTCGCCCGCCAGCGTGCCTGACGAGGACAGCCCGCGCGCACCGCAAAGCTTCTTCGATGCAGGCGTGCCGATCCTCGGCATTTGCTACGGCCAGCAGGTGATGACCAAGCAATTGGGCGGCGAAGTGCGACCCGGCCACGAGACGGGAGAAGGCGGCGAATTCGGTCGCGCCTACCTCACCGTCACCAAGCCCTGCGCGCTGTTCGACGGTCTCTGGAAAGAAGGCGAGCGGCATCAGGTCTGGATGAGCCACGGCGACAAGGTCACCGAATTTGCGCCCGGCTTCGAAATCGTCGCTACCAGCGACGGCGCTCCCTTCGCGGTGATCGCCGATGAAGAGCGCAAGTTCTACGGCACGCAGTTCCACCCCGAAGTCGTCCACACACCCGACGGCGGCAAGCTGCTCGCCAACTTCGTGCGCCATGTCTGCGGCCTTGCAGGCGACTGGACCATGGCCGAATTCCGCAAGACCAAGATCGAGGAAATCCGCGCTCAGGTCGGCAAGGGGCGCGTGATCTGCGGGCTCTCGGGCGGTGTCGATAGCGCGGTTGCCGCGGTGCTCATCCATGAAGCGATCGGCGACCAGCTGACCTGTGTCTATGTCGACCACGGTCTGATGCGGCTCAACGAGACCGAACAGGTCGTCTCGCTGTTCCGCGACCATTACAACATTCCGCTTGTCGCGGTGGATGCCGAGGAAACCTTCCTCAACGGCCTCGCCGGCGTCACCGACCCTGAAAAGAAGCGCAAGTTCATCGGCGCGGCCTTCATCGACCTGTTCGAGAAGGAAGCGAAAGCCGTCGGCGGCGCTGATTTCCTCGCCCAAGGCACGCTCTATCCTGACGTGATCGAGAGCGTGAGCTTCACCGGCGGGCCGTCAGTGACTATCAAGAGCCACCACAATGTCGGCGGTCTGCCCGAGCGCATGAACATGGAACTGGTCGAGCCGTTGCGCGAACTGTTCAAGGACGAAGTGCGCGAGCTGGGCCGCGAACTGGGCCTGCCCGAAGCCTTCGTCGGCCGTCACCCGTTCCCCGGCCCCGGCCTTGCAATCCGCATCCCCGGCGAAGTGACCAAGGAACGCTGCGACATTCTGCGCAAAGCCGAT
>PALE01000050.1 GCA_002706445.1 Erythrobacteraceae bacterium | reverse complement strand
TGTTCACGAATAGTGGCTCGGCGAGGCGCGGGGCGCCCCCAGGGGAACTCCGCTTTCGTTGCTTGATGATCGCGTCGCCTACGCGGCACAGCTGTTCGAGGCTGGCGGGTCTTCCCCGGCGCAGGCGGTGCAGGAAATCGAACTCTGCCAGTTCCAGACCTAAACGTCGTTTACGCAGGCCAAAACCGACCGAAGTGACGAACCTGTATGCCTTGGGGAGCAGGTGCGCGAGCTCCAGAACCGCCTGGCGAACTGTGTCGTTCGGTCGAGGTAGAAGCAGCTTCTGGTGGTATGGGGTAGGCCCACCGATAACGGGCATTGCGATCTCCTTCACTTGCGAAGGGAACGTCACTCACACGGCAGGATCAACTCACGCTCGCTTCGTTGCCTTCCGGCCGTATCCCGCTGCTTGCGGAACCACCTTGCCCGAGCGGGCAGGTTGGCGAGGGACAGACCCTTCTCTTGATACTGGAGCCCTGATGTCATGAGTTTGCTGAAGGAGCGCTGAACCGAATTTTGCGTTTCGCCTTTGTGCTGGGTGCAGATGCCGCAAACGTAGTGCTATGGTAGATTGAGCTTCAAATCTGCATCAATCGTGCAATGCATCCTCCGACCGCAAAATTTGCGGCTAGAGAAACGGCGCTAATTGTCGGCGTGTCTACCACGACCAAAAGCGTCTCTGGCGAGAATCGTAAGTTATTGAATTTAGGAGTATCCCTCGGAAACGGCGAGGTAATTCCACGCAGTCAATTCACCTCAAGATTCTGAATATTAAGGAGAATTGACTGCGTGGTGGGCGATGACAGGCTCGAACTGCCGACCCTCTCGGTGTAAACGAGATGCTCTACCAACTGAGCTAATCGCCCGATGCACGGAATTCCGCCGCTTTAGAGGCATTTTTGGTGGCGTCAAGCGGAATGAAAACGGAACATGGCGGCAACCGAAAGCACTCAACGGAACACGGAGTCCCGGAATAGTCCCGAACTGTTATGATGATGCTCACCGCCCTTGCTATCGCCCTTTGCCCTGCGCCGCCGGCGCGGCGTGTTACCTGCGTTGTCGACGGGGACACCGTCTGGATTGCGCGCGAGAAGATCCGGCTGCTCGATATCGATGCGCCGGAGATGCGGGGGGAGTGTGTGCGCGAGCGGCGCTTGGCCGTGGCGGCGCGGGATCGCCTGGTCGAGCTGCTCAATGAACGCAGCTTCACGATCGAGCGCGAGGGAAAGGACCGTTATGGACGTACCCTTGCGCGATTCGGCGATGTGGGGGAAGTGCTGGTGCGCGAAGGTCTCGCGCGGCGCTGGGGAGACCGGCGCGGGTGGTGCTGAAAGACGTTTCGTGGATGCGCGTCGGGGCCAGCCAGCTGGTCGGTGAGAGTGAGCGGGACACTTACGAGGCATCCTACGATGCCGCCGGGTTCACGATGCGCTGGGAAGAAGCGCCCGGCTGCTGGCGCGCGACGCGGACCGCCTAGCCGCCGCTCCGCTCATTCGCCGGTTCCGGCCACCGCTTCGACGGCGAGGCAGCCCGGCACGATCAGGGCGCGCAGGTCGCCGACTTCGGCGCGCAGGTCTGCAGCCTCGGCGCTGCGTTGCAGGTAGGCCACGCGCGCATCGGGGCTGATCTCGGCCAGTTCCGGCGTCTCTTCGGGCAGGTCTGCCGCGTTGACGCAGGGGACCGGAGTGGGGACGGGCACGCGCTCGACGCGGATGCCCGGTTCGGTGTGAGAGCAGGCCGCGAGGGCGAGCAGGGCGGCGACTATTGAGAAACACTCAAAGGTTCGCATCGTCGATCTCCTTACGGCAGTTCAGGGGTGGAGCAGTCGCAGGGGTCGCCGGGTTCGAACTCGGCAATCATCGCCTCGATCGCGTCGGCCTGCGCGCGGTATGCCGCCGACTTCTCGGCCTGCGCTTCGATAGCGGCCAGTTGGGCGACACGCGCCGCCTTGCCCGCGCCGACGAACACGGCGAGGCTTTCCTTGAGATCAGCGATGGAGGCGTTCGACACCTCCAGCTTCACCTCGGTCTGGTGCGCGGTCCTGCGCCACTTGTCGCGGTCGGCATCGACGAAGTGCAGCACGGTGGCGGTTCCGGCGAGCGCGAGTGCAAAGGCAATCGCGATGCCGCCTCGGATACCGATGAACTTGGCGACCTTGGCGAAGGTCAGGCTGGCAGGGTCGATCATGGTTTCTTCTCTTGGTCGAAGCCGAACTCCGGTTCGGGCATCGGGCGAGCATCGCCGTCCACGTCCGAGCGAGCAGGCGGATTGTATTTGGCGGTGGAGTGGGTTGCGACGGCCTTTTCGAGCGTCCGCGCGCCGACATAGCCAAGGCCGAACACCGTTGCGAGGTTGTAGAAGGGCTGCGGGATAGCTTTGAACCAGCCCGCCACGCCCTCCGTAAAGCGCACACCGAGGCCGGGCACCACCGCCTCCAGCACACCGGATGCCACCGCGCCGATCAGCAGCACCGCAACCAGCGCGGCGACCGTCAGCGGGCGGATATAATCGCGCAGCTTCTCAAGCATCAGGCCACGATCCCGCCCACATATTCGGTCGTCATCCGGCCCCAGCGGCGCACGCGGCGCGCGGTCAATTCCTGATTGCGGTAGGGCTGGCGATAACTAACATGAACCCAACCGCTATTTGGCTGGCCGGGAGTGTAGAATTCGAGGATCAGCTGATCGTAGTTGAGGTGCTTTTCCATCCAGCGGCAAACTTCGATATTCGAGATACCGGCAATCTCGAAGTCTGCCGCCTCTCCTTTGCAATGCTGGCTTGTGCGACTTCCACCAATCGCGCGGTTCAGCGCTGGTGAACGGTAGCCGGAACTGATCCGCACTGGCCTGTCGAAGTGCTCTCGCACTGGCTCCAGAACCTTGTGACAAAGCAGGCGGAGTGCCGCGATTTCCGCCTCACCGGGACGATTGTCGATGTCACGGCGCGAGGCAGTCTGCGATCGGGTGAATTCGTGGAGCGCGAAGTGCTTGCTCAGTTGGGTCATCATTCAATCCTTGTCATTCTGGTCGGCTGCAGCTTCGGGAATGAAGCGCACCCAGCCCTTGCGCTTTGCCCACTGGATCACCTCGTTCGCCGACACCGCGAGGATGCCGGCGGCCAGAGCGCGCATGTCGTCATCGGTGATCCCCATGATCCGCGTCACCACTGCGGCAACCAGGCCGATCAGACCCAGCTGCATCGAAAAACCGATGATGTGTTTCAGGGTGAGCTCCTGTCCTTGCGTGATGCGTGACCCGAAGTGCGCGATGGCCCCCGCGGCGAGGCCGACTAGGATGGCGATGTATTCGCGGAATTCTTCGAGGATCGGGTACATCAGACGGCTCTCCCGACAGCGTAAGCGAAGAACAGAAAGCAGATCGCCATGCAGGACAGCAGCGATCCGCGCCGCCCGTTCGCGATGTCGAGGCCGTGGTGCGTCAGGCAGGCGTAAAGCATCGCCCCTGCCGTCACGCCGACCATCATCCACGCGCCGGTGCGATCGGTGATATATCCGTTCGCGCGCAGGATATTCTCGGGGCTGGCGAGGAAGACCATGATGAAGCACATCACGAGGATCGAGGCGCGAAACGGCCGCCACGCCTGATCGCGAACGCCCTTGGTGCGCTCGGTGATATGGCGGCTGTCGAGCATCACACGCAGCGCGAGCCACGCGAACACCACGATCCCGCCCATGCGCAGGCCAGTGAGAAGCTCCGTCTCGGCCATCACCAAGCGCCCAGCTTCACGATAATGCGCGACAGCCACCGCTTCTTGTCCACGGCGGCGAGAAATTGCCCGACGCGCATCCGCTCGTATTCCTGCCCCTTGGCGGTCATGCGCAGCGCCTCGGCCTCACGATAGCCGGGAAAGCCGTTGGCCTGAGCGTGCATGATTTCCGCGCCATGCTCGGCAATGTCGATGAATCGGCGCGTCACAATGAAAACGAGCGGCAGGGCGGCGAGTTGCGCAATCAGCGTGCCGATCAGTTCCAGCGCCGCCAAGCCGATTGCCACCTGAACCGCCACAGTCACCAGCGCGCCAAGTCGCCAGCCACCGCCTTCGTGCACGCGCTGCGAGGGCGGATTGTTGCCGTTCACGCTTTGCGTCGGATATTTCCAGAAGACGGGGTTTTTCTGCGCCGTGGTGGCGGTGCGGACGCCGGGGAAAGCGAGCGCCCACATCAGCCATACAGCGGGGAAAAGGAAGGGGAGATAGCTCACGACATCAGCGTCCGTGCGCGGTGAGAGATTGACAGCAGCTTTTCATCGAACGAACCGTCAGGCGATCCCCACGCCCAATCGCCCTTTCCGCCCCAAAGTTCGAAGCGGGGCACTTGGCTGTCGATTGCCGCGTAAGGCGTGCGGGTTGCGGGGTTGCCGCTCGCGTCGAAAAGGGCGCGACGGTTGGTGCTGTTGGTCCAGTCAACGTAGCTGTCCCACAGCCCGATAAAGCCAATCGAACCGGCAAACGGGTTCAGCCCGTCATAATATCCGCGCACGCCTGCCGAGTTGAGGAAACGCGGGGTCGTGTCGGCCAGCGGAATGTTCGAACCGTTCGTGATCGAGCCGACCGTTTGCGCGTTCTCGGTGAGGTAGACGCAGCGCGTGTCAGTGGCGAAGTCGAGCGCGATCAAAATCCAGAACGGGCTTCCCGCCGTGACCTTGTGCGTCGAGAGGTTCAGGTTGGCGACCAGCGTGTTCGTGTCGTCATAGGCGAGGATGCGCGTGTTGCCGTTGGTTTGAATGTTGAAGTTGATCGGCTGCGTCGGCGCGCTGCCTCGCGTGAGCAGGGCAAGTTGCTGCGTGGCGGCAAGGCTGGCGCTGTTAAAATAGAACGCCGCGCTGATCTGCTTGCCGTCGCTCATGCCGTGTTCGGCTCGGCCTGCGACCGAGATATAAGGCGATGCGATTGCGCGCAGTTCGGGCGCTGTTTCGGTGCTCGGGCGGGTGACGTAAATGTCCACCGGCGACAACAGCACGCCGTCATCGTTCTGTGCGACGACAACCAGCTCGGTCACGCCCTCGGTCAGCGTGCCAGCGCCCGCCTTCACAATCGCGCCGTTCGCGCTGATCGAGAAGTCGGTGACTTCCTCGTCGTCGTAAGTGCGCAGGGCAAAGGCGGTGGCGGTGCCGACAATGTCGAGCATTCCGACCACGGTCGATTTTGCTGCATCCGCCGCCACGCGGAAGCGTGCAGGCGGGCAGACCGGCGGGCCGTTGCCTTCCTCGGCAATCGCAATGTCACCGGCGAGGCGAGCGATCACTTGATTGCCCCAAAGCGAGAAGTGCTTGGTGTCCACCAGTTCCCACGAACCCGCGCCGCTCGCTCCGATCTTGCGATAGGAAGCGTTGGTCGAGGTCCGCCAGTAGATCGTGCCTTCATCGTAATTGAGGTCGCTGGGCGCTGCCGATCCGCTGATCGCGGCGAAATCGACATCGGCAAAATCGTTTGTGCCGCCGCGATATTTGTAAGGGATCTGCCCCTGGTCGAGCGCATCCGCGTCGGCGGTCCCGCTGGGCGCTTCAAGCTGGCGCACAAACCGCAGATAACGGGCAAGGTCGAACGCCAGTTCTTCGTAAGTGTCCGCCATGTCGAGCGCGTGGAAACGGTGATCCGCGCCCCACTGGCAGCCGGAGACGTAATTGTTCTCTTGCGGCGCGAGGAAAGCAAACAGCCGCTTGCTGCCCGTCAACGCTGCCGCGCCGGTTGCGTAGTTCGTCTTCACCTGCGCGGGCCAGTTGCGGCTCCACCCGCTGACGCCGCTGTTGTAATCGTTGAGGCCCGCGCCATAGAACGACGTGCGCGCCAGCTGGCTGGCGTAAGTCGGATCGAGGCCGGTGATCCGAGCGGTCACGCTGGCGCTGTTCTCGCCACCGACACCGCCATTGCCGATGTCCTCGATCGACGCGTCGTTGTTGCCGCCGGTCCCGCCGTTGAACGCGGCAGTCTGCCCGGTTGCGATGGTGCGGAACGCCTCGGGCCAATCGCTGCCCGTTTCCGAACCGACGCCCAGAGTCGTGCTGTCGCCGAAAGCGTTGTAGAATTCGGCCAGCACGAGGGCAGGGCGCGAGACATCGCCGATTTCCGGCGGCGCGGCAGGGCCTGCGATGCCATTGCCGGACACCATCGTCAGCGGCACGGGCGGGTTGGCCGACACCATCGTCACGGCAACGCTGCCGCCGGGCACGGAAAGCTGCGCGCTAGACATTGCCGACCGATCCCGTGATGTAAGTCCAGCCACCGAAGGCGAGGTACTTGCTGCCGCCTGACGGTGTCCGATGAAGGTCGAACAGGACCGAAACCAGCCCGTCGCCGTCGGCATCGTCTTCGAGCGTCGCGGTGCTGCCGCTGCTCAGCTGCAAGGTGATGTCGGTGTAACTGCCCGAGTAGCTGCCCACGTTCACGCTCAGATCGTTGGCCTCGCTCACGCCGTCGTCGGGTTCGTAACCCAGCGAAGCGGTGATCGTGTCGCCGCTCCAGTCCGCAGCGACCCTGATCACCGTCGACCACGTTTCGCCGCGAACGATATTATCGGCGGCCTTCAGGCCTCCGCGACCGGCAGCCTTCATCGCCGCGATCCATGCCGCGTGCCGTGGGTCCAACATCATGTTTTCCTCTTGATCCTAGGGTTCGTAAGTCCAGTCGCCCGGCGCGACGTAGGGCGGGGCGGTGCCGCCGCCGGTGGTGCCGCCGCCACCCAGCACATCGGTGGTGATCGCGCCGACGTAATGCCGTCCGGGATTGGTCGCGGAGTTCACCGCAGCGGTGATGTCCTGCGTCGCCTTCAGCGTCACCGCGCCGCCGGACCGGCCTGCGTCATCGTAATAGATGAAGTAGCGCGTCTCGGCGGCGATGGCGGTCGTGCCGTCGTCCTCGGTCGTGATCGTGGTGCCGGTGATGCTTTCGGACTTGTCGAAATATTCGGCGGTGTGGTTCTCGACCGTAATCTCGGTATCGCTCGCCTGCAGCAGGCCGTCCGCCGGATCGACATCGACCATCGCGCGGCCCGTGATCAACGCGCCCAGTTCGCCCGCGCCGATGCTGTTGAGGTCGAAGGCGGTCTGGATATCCTCGTTCGTCGGCCAGGTGATCGTCGGCGGAGCGCCGCCGGTCAGGCCCAGCGCGGCGGTGTGCTTGGCCGGTGTTTCCAGTTCGCAGATAAACCTAATGACGCCGGTGTTTGCATCCGGCGCGCGGCGGCGGATGACGACATCGACCTCGCCATCGGGATGCGCGCCGAGCTCTGCCGCCAGCGTCAGGCAGTGGCCGGGGTGGAACTCGCGCATATGCGGCTTGCACGGCAGCACAATCGGCCCCGCCTCGCGCCGCTGGTAAAGATCGTAGGTCGCCAGTTCGGTGACCTGATCGACATCGGTGACAAGGTCGAACTGCCGCTCGTCGATCTTCTCTTCGCCGTCGGCGGTGATCCACGCGGAAACCTCGACCCGATCCGCCTGAACATAGCCCCACTGATGCGCCGCACTGCGATAGCGCGGGACGAGGACGTTGTGCCGCGCCTTCCACCCGCGCCCCAGCGAGGCGGAAACCGGCCCCGCCAGATCGTCCAGCGTGACGGTGTAAAGCGAGGTGCGCGGCGCCTGATAATCGAAGCCCAGCGTGCTGCCTGGCACCGGCTGCGCCGCGCCCGCTTCGCAGATCTTCTTGAGGTTGTTCCACTTGTCGCCCGGCTCGTAAATCGTGCCGTTCGCGCCCCAGCTGTTCGCGTCGCAAACATTCGCCCAGGCAACGACGGCCGCCAGATCGATGGCGTCGGCATCGAACAGGCGCACGCCGAAGATCGGCTTCCCGTTCATCAGCCTGCCGTAAGAATAGGCGAGCGCGTGCAGCGCCGGATTGGTCGAATAGGCCCACGTCGTCTCGTCATCGATCCGCTGCGTGCCGCTGCCGCCCGGGTAAGTGCTATCGAGCCGCGGATCGTAAACCTTGACCCCCTGCGGCACCTTGCCCAGCGGCGGGATCTGGCCGCCGCCGAACCGCTTGCCCTTCTTCGACCAGATTAGCGACCAGCCAACCGCGGCAAAGCCCGAAAGCTTGTAATCCGACCCCCACTTGCCCGGAGTGCCCCAACCGCTGGGACTGGCGAGCGCATCGCTCTCCGGCCGCGCGCCGAGCTGCTGATCGTGATAGAGATATTCTTCGTAATACCCGCTGGCTTCCTGAACCGTGCCGAGCGCGCCGGTGAAGCTGGTGGTCTCGTAATTGACCAGCGTCGTCCCCATGCTCTCGATCGGGCCGCAGCAGCTGAGCACGCGCGGGATGAAAGCGTAAGGATTTTTGACGTCGTTGACCTCGCCGCCATATCCGTTGCGGTAGATCTCGACCCCTTCGGTGTAAGCCTCCCCGATCAGATAGGGCAGGGGCTGGTTCGCGCCTGTGAGGAAGCCGATGACCGCGCCTTCTGCGCTCGGCTTCTTGGCCGTGACTTGCGCGACGGCGCCCGAAACGGCGGCCACGGCACCGGCAACAGACGCAATCGAGGCGGCGCTTCCGACGCCGCTCAGCACCATCGTGCCGCCCAATGCTGCGCCGATGCCCGTTCCGATCAGCGCAGCACCGGCAACCACGGTCGCAACCATGCCGACCCTGCGCGCAAAGCCGCTCATCTCAAAGTCTCCACGATATCGCTAAACCGGCGTTGGCGAACAGGATCGGCACCAGACTTTGGTGATCGTTCTGTTCAGACCAACCCCAGACATTGCCTTGCCCGTCCGCAATCCCGATCGCCTCCAGACCGTGCGCCGGATCGGCGGGACCGGCGACCAAATCGCCCAGCCACGCAAAGGCGGGCGAGGGCAGACGGTCGAAGTGCTTGTCGAGCAGCGCGCTGACGCTCTCGACCCCTTGTTTTTTGAGTGCCCGCTTTGCGCCGAGCGGCGTACGGAACATCGGCACCGGCGGCAGATCGTGCCCCAGCGCCACCGCCTGCGCCCGCGCAAGCCGGATGCAGTTCGCGCCCGCCCAGTCGAACGGCTTGTCCCTGAACCGCGCCAGCACGCCGTCCATCGCCGCCTTGCGCAGCGCGAGAGTAAGGTTCGACATCAAAGCTCCAGAACGGCACGTCTTGCGAGGCTCCCCGGAACGGAGAGCGGAAAATCAAAAGCCGAAGAAATTCACGACGCCGCCTTCGCCCCTTGCGCCGCCATTGCCGCCGCCGCTGCCGCCGCGCTGGGTGCTGCCGGCGGGCGGATTGTCGGTGCCCCAGGCGAAATATTGCGGGCCGTCGTGGCAGTTCTCGAACCCGCGCTCGCCCGACCAGATCGACTGGTGGAAACGGTCCGAGCAGACATTGCCCTGACTCACCTCGAACAGCTTTTCGAGGCGGCTCATAAATTCGACGCGAAGCAGGTCCTGCCCCGCGCTCTGTTCGCGATGCGCGGTATCGACCAGCCAGTCTGCGACCAGCTCCTCGTCCTCCAGCGTCACGCCGTCGCTGGCAATCTCGCCCATCCAGATGCGCAGCCGCGACCCTTCCAGATCGGTGCGCCACCAATCGGCAACGTCGGCGGCGAAGGCAGGCTGAAACGTGATCGAGCCGCCTTCGACCATGTCTCCGACGCCGGTCTCGAACGCTTCGAAATCCGCGACGGTGCCGAAGACATCATCGAACACGTCGAAGTTCGCGGTGCCGGTGCCGGGGTCGAACTTCACGATCCCGCCGTCCGAAAGCAGCACGTCACCATCCGGCGCTTCCAGCAGCAAAATCGCGCCAAGCGTGATCGCCGTGTCGGTCACGGCCATCAGCGCACCTCTTCAATCGCGAAAGTCACCCCGCGCACAAGCCGCGTCGCGTCAATCGCCCAGCTCGGCACATCGACCAGCAACCCCTCGATCACCGGCGTGGCGAAGTTCAGCGGGTCGTTGTCCGCCGGCGTCGCGCGCAGCGGCGGTTCGATTTCCAGCGTTCCCGCGCCGCCCGAAAGCTTCACGAATTCCGCCACTTGATAAAGGTAGTTGTTGCCGCCGGTGGTCACATTGAACCACTGCCCCGCCTGCACTGAATATCCCGCGCGCGCGCCGTCGATCACCAGACTGTCGCCCGCCTGATCCGCGCCGTTCACCAGCGGCGAACCGGGCAGGCCGACCGGCGTCGTCACCTGCCGGATCTGCCATGAAACGCCATTGCGCAATCCGCGCACCAGCGCCGCCGCCCACTTGCGCGCATCCGCCGGCGTCATCGCGGGAAGTTCGACCTCGCACCGCCAGCGATTGCCGAGCCGGTTGACGCGCTGCGCCGAACCGCCCAGCGGCCCCTGCATCGTGCCGCCAAAGTCGATCGGCGACCACGCGACAGAGCGCGGCCCCGGCGTGGCAGGAAGCGTCACCAGCGTCATTAGGCCAACCTTCTCGCGTTAGCGCGCCGCATCTGGTCGAGCGCCAGCCCCGCGCCCTGCTGCGCAATCGGGCCTGCCGCCTGCGCGACAACCCGGCCCGCGCGGTCTTCGACAAACGCGCCGAGCCTGCCGGTGCTTTCGTCCATCGTGACCACCACGTTGAGCTCGCCGCCAGTGTCATTCGCGGGCCGGATCGACATCGTCTCTCCGCGCGAAACCTTGGCGAGTGGCGTGCCGTTGAGCGAGAGCAGGTTCGTGTCGATCCCGCCAAAGCCGCCCAGCGTCATCGAACCGCCGCTGGCAAAGCCGGGCAGGCCGCTGGAATTGATCGAGCTCGCAAAGCTTTTGCCGAACACGCCCGCGCTGCCCAGTTGCAGCCCGAAGCCGAGCAGGCCGGAGACGATATCGAAAAAGCCGCCGCCCTTGATCGCGTTCACCAGTTGGTCGAGCGCGCGGATCGATTCCTGCGCCATGTCGCCAAAGCTCTTGGCAATGCGGACGGTCTGCGTCTCGGTCTTGCGCGCGGCTTCCTCGGTCGCCTCGACAAGCCGCTGGCCTGCCTCCGCCACCTGGTCGGCCTCTTCGAGAGGGCCGGTCAGGAAACCGACCTCTTGCCGGTCGCGCCCGCCCAGCAGGCGCACCCGCGCTTCGGCCAGAACATTGTCGGAAAGGCCCGCACCGTCGAGCAGTTTGAGGTCCGCCATCTTCTGGCGCATGTCGGCGATTTCGGGGAAAAGCTGGTCGAGCAGGGCGCGCACATCGCTCGCCATCTCGCGCGCGGCCTCGGTCACGCTGGCGGTCGCCTTGCGCGCCGGATCGACCATCACCGCATCGAGCCGGTTAAACTCCTGCCCGATCTCGTCGACCATGTCGGGAACGTAGGAGTTCCCGACCACCGCGATGTACATATCTTCGAAGAAGCCGGTCACCTGCCGGATGCGCTTGCCGACATCGTCGAACACCGCGCCCAATCGTTCAAGGAGCCAGCGTTTCGCCTCGGTGTAGAGCTTGGTCAGATAACCATTGATCTCGGGGAAGACGGCCTCGATGACGCGAAGCATTCCCCTGACAGTCGTATCGACCATCTTCAGCACCGTTTGCCACGCGCCGGAGAAATCGCCGGTCAGCAGCTGCGAGAAGAAGGTCAGAGTATTCCCGATCTGTTCGAAGACCGTGGAGACGACTTCAATCAGCACGCCCGCGACGCGCGTCACCACATCGACCATCACTTCGAACGATCGCGCGAATTCGGGCAGCAATTTCGCGCCGACATTGCGCATCAGATCACCGAACGGCCCCTCCCAAAGCTGGGTGAGCGTGGTGCTGACGGTGGAGATCAGGTTCTGGATTTTCGGCCCCAGCACCTCGATCATGCGGTCGCGCACGCGCTCGAGCACCGGGGCGATCTTGTCCCAGTTCTGGTAAATCAGATATCCGGCCGCCGCGACACCGGCGACCACCGCCGTGATCGGCCCTGCCGCCGCAGCAATCGCGGCGAACGCTCCGGCGATGGCGGGCGCGATGGTGATCACGCTGCCCAGCGCCACCAGCACAGGGCCGACGGCAGCGGCAAGCGCGGCAAAGCCGACGCCGATCTGGACGAGTTCGGGGGAGAATTGCGAGGCGCGCTGCGCGAAGTCCGCGACCAACTCCACGACTTTGACCATCGCATCGATCAGGCCGGAGCCGACCAGCGCAATCGTCAGCGCCTTGGTCGCTTCGCCAAGCCGCTCTTGCGCGAGGACGTACTGATTGAACTTCTCGCGGTCCTCGTCGCTGATGACGGTGGCGCGCTTGCCCAGTTCGTCGAACGCCTTGCCGCCATCGCGCAGCAGCGGGATGAGGTTGGTGGTGTCCGACGCGAGGCTTTCAAGCACGAAGCTCATCTCTTCGGTGGAAAGCTGCGCCTGCTCCATCCGGTTGACGATCAGCTGGAGCGCGTCTTTGCCAGACAGCCCGCGCAGTTCGTCGACGGTCAGTTTGACCTTGCCGTTCAGCGCGTCGAAGGCGTCTTGCAGCGGGCCCGCGCCGGTGGTGACGAATTCGCCGACGCGCTCGCGCACGTCCTTGAACTGGTCGCCCAGCTTCTCGAACTCGATCCCGACGCTGGAGGCGGCAAAGGCCTGACGCTGGAATTCCTCGAAGCCTTCACCCGCGACCTGCGCCGAGGTGGCGATCTCGCGGCTTTCGCGCGCCATCGTGTCGGCCGACTTGACGAAGGCCGCCGCCGCTCCAAGGATCGGCGCGGTGATCGAAGCGGTCAGGCCGACGCCGACCTTCTGGAAGTTCTTGCCGACCTGCTGAAACCGCCGCTCGAGCCGCCGCATCTCGCGCTGGGCCTTGTCCGAACCCTTCTCGAATTCGGCAGTGTCCATCCCCAGCATGACGCGCAGGGCACCGATCACGCTACTCGCCATCGTTCATGCCCCTCGATTTACGCCAAGCGTTCACGCCGACCATGATGCGCCGCATGTTCGCCTTCATCTGTTCAGGGTCCATCGGCTCCTTCTCGGTCTTGCGGCCGAGGAGATGATCGATGTCCGCGTCTTTGCAGTGGATGCCGTACCCGGCATGAAACGCCGCCCACGCGCGGCGCCGGATGTAGCCGAGCACGAAAAGGTTGGTGAGGCGGGGAGTGCTGCGCCAGAACTGGTCGAGCGACATTCCCGCCTCGGTGGCGGCGGTCAGCCTTTCTTGCCACCTTTGCTGGGGCGGCGCTTTCGCGGAGGGTTTTCGGTGGACCCGCCACCCTCCTTCATGTCGTCGGGAACGTCGCCATCCTGCGGCATCGAATCCGCCGCGCTGCCCAGCAAGGTCTCGAGCACGCCCGGAGCCTTGAGCATCTTCATCCCGTCGATGCGGGTGAATTTGCGGTCGGCATGATTGCGCGTCAGGGCCGAAGCCAGAAATGCGCCGAGCAGGCTGAGCTTGGGCGGACGCCCGCCGACGCCGCCGACCTCGGTGATCGAACGGTCGGTGGCGTCTTCGAAGATTGCAATCGTCTCTTCGTCGACGACCCCGGTCAGCGTCTCGCCTTCGTACTCGATGTCGAAGGTGACAGAAGCAGGAGCCGCCATCTTACGCAGTCGTCGCGACGGTGATCGGGCCGGTGACCTTGAGCGTGGCGGTGAAGGTCTGCTTCCCGCCGCTCACCGGCATCGGACCCGGCGTGTAATCCGTCAGGATCGCGCTGCCGCTCCAGGTGTCGGTGCCGCTGGCCGCCTTGATCAGAATTTCGAAGTCCTGAACCGTGCCGGTCGTCAGCGCCGAGATGAGCTGGTCGTCTTCGGTGCTGCTCGCGATCAGATTGCCTTCGAGGCTGATCTCGCCGGGATCGTAAACGCCGTCGGGGATGAACTCCATCGCCTGACTTGCGCCGTCGTGCGTGGTCACATCGATGGTGCTGCGCGACATTGCGGGCGGGGTGATGTTCGTCAGCTCGGCGACTTCTGCCGGCGTGCCGCCAGTGTCGTCGATCTTGAGCACCGCGCCAAAGGTGTTCTTGGCAGAGGCCGTCATTGTTCAGATCCTTTCCTCAGATCGTTTCGTGGAAAAATGTGAAGTCGAGTGTCATCCGCTGAACGCGGCGATTGTTGCCCAGGTCGACCGGATCGAGCATCCGTCGCCCTTCGAGAAATGCGTGATGGAACCGCGTGCTGCCGGTCTCGACCACCGCCTGCTCCATCTCCGCGATCAGCGCCGTCTCGACCGCCTCGACCGCCTCGCCATCCTCGGCGAAGATGTCGAACTGGACGCGCGGCCCATCCAGACCGTCCGGCCCGCTGTGCGTGTAATCGCGCCCCGGGCTGATCTCTTGCAGCACAAGCCGCGGGAACGTGGTCCAGCTGCGCCCCGCTTCGAACCAAGCGATCCGCGTGCCGAGCGCCGCCGCAAGGGCAGCATCCGCGCGCAGCCGCGAGATCAGATCACCGCGCCAGCTCATCGCCGTGCCTTCGCAAAGCGCCGCCGCTGCCGCGCCACCGATTTCGCGATGTGCACCGACATGGCCTTGATAATCCTGTTCAGCGCCTTGCGCCCGCCTTCACCGTCCCACGCTGGCCGCAGGTAGGGATGCGCCGCGTGATGCACCGTTCCAAATTCCTGCATGATCGCCTGCGGATAACCGTCCTTGGTGGGTCCGATGTGGATCGTGACCTCGGTCGGGCTTTCCTTGCGATACTGCGTTGCGCGCCCGGACTTCTGCCGCCCGGACATCGCGATTGATTGTTTCAGATCGAACGGCGCTTTCGTGTTCGGATCATCCGGAGCAAGCTGCTCGGCCCGCGCCCGGATCGGCTCCCCCGCATCGCGCAGCGCCCGCCGCGCAACCGCCTTGCGCGTGGTGTCCTTCGTCAGTTCCGAGAGCGCGAGATCGAGATCCCGCAGCCCTTCAACCCTGACCGTCGTCTTCATCGCCAGCACCGACTTCGGTTTCGGCGGAGGCCTCCGCTTCCGCCTCGTCCTCGATCTCCGCCACCAGCTTCTGCCGCACCATCGCGGGAAGGCGGTCGGCAGGAACGCTGAACTCGGCGTCCTTGTCCGCCTTGCCGTCAGGCGCATAACCGTTGCGGTGATCGCGCAGCGCCTTGACCCTGATCATCTCTGCCATGTCATGCACCCTTCTTCACCGCCGTGAATTCAATGTCCTCGGCCTCGCCAATCGGCGCGATCGAGGTGACCCCCCACCGCGCCCCGTCGAAATCGATTTCCCAAAGTTCGTCCGCCGCGCGCAAAGCCGCGCTCGACAAAACCCGAAACGTCGCGCTTTGCTGCGCGCCAGCCTGACCCGCCTCGCGGCGTTCAGTGCCCGTGCCGAACAGCACATTCGCCCAGGCATAAACCGGCGTGCCGTCCGCCTCGCTCTCGGTGCCGAGAGCATCCTCGCTCACCGTGCGCGGATAGAAGGCAACCTTCCGATCTTTCCGCCCCGCCGCAATTCGCATTAGATCACCGGCATCCGATAGGCGGAGCAAAGCTGACGAAAGCCCAGCGGGATCTCGCCAGCCTGCACACCGCTCGAAACGCTCTCGCGGTGCCGGAACAGATGCGCCGCAAACATCTTCACCGCCTGCACCAGCGCCGCTGGCCGGTTGGCATCAGTAAAGCCCGCGGTGAAGGTGATCGTCACTCCGGCGGCAACACCGCTCGGCAGGCTCGATCCCGGCTTCACCGCAATCTCGTCCCGCCGCACGATCCGCCAGATCGAGGCATCGCCCGTCACCGTGTCGCCGTCGCTGTCCAGCCAGCTGACCGCCGAAACGGCAGTCACCGGCCAGACACCAAGACAAGGGCGAGAGGGCAGCGCTTCCGCCTTCCACTCCAGCCCGGTGCAAGCACCAAGCCGAATGCCGCAATACCGCTCGACCATATCGACCGCCGCATCGCGATAAATGCCGATCAGATCATCCTGATCATCGTGAAGGACACCAAGGTGCTCCTTCATCGCATCGGTCGAAACAATGCCCGCCGCATAGCCCTCGGCAAGATCGAACGGAGCAAGTTCGAATTCCATCGCGCCCTCGCTCAATTCAACCCGCCAAAAGGAAAAGGCCGGAGCACAAAGCCCCGGCCTTCAATCGCTCACCCAGTGCTTATGCCTGAGCTTCTTCGGGCTGCACGTTGCCGTGGCCCTTGATCACCGTCGCGGCAATCGGAGTTCCGGTGCCGTGCGTCCCGCTGAAATCGGCGAGCAGCTTGAGGTAGCGTTTGCCGCCGACATAGCCGAAACGATACGCCGCAGCGCTCGCATGGGCCGAGTTGAGCGTTTTGATGATGCCATCGGTGATCGAGCTCACGCCGAGCATGTCGTCATCATCGACAGCTGTGTAAGTCGAATCGTCATCGCTGTGCGTCAGCACGAATTCGACCTTGTTGGTTCCGTTGAAAGTGATGCCGCCAGCGCCAATGGCGAGGACGATCTCTGCCGCATCATAGCCGAGCAGATCGACAGCGGGCGGGGTGTTGTCTGCGTCGAGCGCCGCAGCGGCGATAGCAACGGCCACCGAAAGGCCGGAGTGCATGTCTTTCATCGTAATTCTCCAAGAGATTGCCGTTCGGAGCCGGGTCATCCCGCCTCTCTCACCCCGTCGTGGAAACGGCGGGGAAAGAGAGGGTGGGGCCGAAACCCCACCCTCGATTGGTCAGTGACCGATCAAGTCGAGCACTTGAGAAGCTTGATCGCTTCGAAGTTCACGACACCGCCGCCGACGCGCTTCGTGGTGTAGAAGTGGACGTTCGGCTTGTTGGTGTAGGGATCGCGAAGTACGCGAACGCCGGTACGATCGGCGATCAGGTAGCCGCGCTGGAAGTTGCCGAACGCCATCGGGAACGCATTGGCACCAAGCGCATCGACATTGTCGTCGGTGGCAACCGGCTTGCCCAGGATCGTGGCAGGCCCATCAACCGTAGGCGGAGCCCACAGATAGTTGTCCTGACCATCCTTGAACTGGCGCACCGTGCCCATCACGGCATCGCTCATCAGGAAGCTGGCACCATTCCGGTACTGCGACTTGAGCGAATAGAACAGCTGGATGATGGCGTCAGCCGGGTCAGTGCTCGCAAATGCCGCAGCGGCACCTGTGACGGTGAAACCGATCTTGCCCCAGGCGTAGCTGCCATTGGCAACCTTGTTGTAGGACGTGATGCCCTTCGGCTTGTTGATACCATTGCCGCTCCAGAAGGCAGCGCCTTCCTGTTCGGCAAACTCGATCGAGACTTCCTCCGCCAGCCATGCTTCGACGTCAAAGGTTGCGTCGTCGAGAGCGGTCTGGGTCGCTGCCGGGTTTGCATAGACTTCGCCCATGCTGAGCGCGATCTTCGACAGCGTCGGAGTGCTCGTTTCGGGGCGAGAATCTTCTTCGCCGACCCAGCCCGATCCGGAGCCACCAAGGCTGACCAGCTTCGAGTAACCGGCCGTGCCAATCGAAACCACCCGCGAAAGACCACGAATGGCCGACACAGTGCCGAGCACACGGTCGATCGAGCCTTCCATCTGCTCCGGCGCCAGATAGCCGCCGTCGGGGTCGCTTTGGGTCGTCAGGCCTGCATTGACCTCGAGCTCGCGCATTCCTGCGTCGGGCTCGCGACCACGGCGGAACCAGTTGTTGAACGCATCGGTGTGAGCGCGCACTTCGGCGCTAGCGCCGTCGCCAGCACCGCCGCCGGCACGCAGACCGTCAATGGTCTGCTGCTGTGCTTCGACAAGCTGCGTGAGCTCGCCGACCGAGGCGTTGATGCGATCGACATGCTCGTTCGTGACAACATCGTCACGACCACGCTCGAGTTCAGCGAGGCGCTCGTCGTTCTTGTCGCGGAACGCGGCGAAGGCGCGGTTGAGTTCGTCGAGGGTCTCACGAACATTCGACGGTTGCGATTCAGCGCGCGCCGCAACGATACCGCGAACACGCGGAGCGGAGGCGAGCGCCAGCGAAGCCGCAGGTGCGGCGATAGTGGCTTTCTTCATTGTATTGACCTCGTCAGTTCTTGAGGGTGTCGATCAGGCCGCGAAGGCCTGTGTTGATGTCGCCTGCATCGCGCTCCGGCGGCGTGGAGGAGGTTGCATCACGCTGGCCTCCAAGCGCGGCGATCATCTGTGTGCGATCACCGCGCGAAAATCCGGCCCTGGCAAGCGCCGCCTCGGTCTGGCGGCGAGCCATCAGGCCCTTGTCGATCGAATTGTCGGGTGCGTCCTCGAGCTTGAGCCCGTCCTCCACCGTATCGGCAAAGCCAAGCTCCACCGCTTGCGATGGCCCCATGAACGTCTCGGCGTCCATCAGCCGCACGATCTCGGCGCGTTCTACATCGGTGCGTGCTTCGTAAATGTCCGCCAGCGCGCCGTCGAACCCGTCGAACAGGGAAGCGGCCTCGCGCATGTCGTGGCGGTTACCTATCACCACGCCCCAGGCATTGTGGATCATCAGGAAACTACCGAGGCCCATTCGAATGTCATCACCAGCCATCGCGATGATCGAAGCCGCACTGGCTGCGAGGCCCATCACGTTGACCGTAACCTTGGCAGGGTGTTCGCGGAGCAGATTGTATATCGCGATCCCTTCGAACATATCACCGCCCGGCGAGTTGATATTGACGACTACGTCGTTCTTGCCGATCGAACGGAGTGCCGCGGCGCACCGCTGCGCGGTAAATCCACCGCCGGTCCACCAGTCTTCCCCGATCACGTCATAGATGCTGATTGTATTCGGCTCGTCAGCCTCGGCTGCTTGCGGCGTCTCTGCCCAGCGAGACAGCACATCGCTCGGCGCGTCCCATTGGAAATTCTTTGGCTTGGCCGGAGCCTTCGCCTGCGGCAGCTTACGGATTGTCATCGTTTCCTCCGTTCGAACCGGCGGTGTTGGGCGGGTCATAATACCGCTCGCCCTGACCATCTTGGCGCGGGTTCATGTCTTCGATTGCCCGAACCTCGTCGGGGCTGAACACGCCCCACTGGAGCGCCTTGGTGTGCGCTTCCCAGCGCGTTTTCAGATCACCGCGGACCAGCGCCGCGCGGTTGAAACGAACGTAAACATCTACGTCTCGAACAGGGTCGAGGCAGTCGGCGGTCAGCGCCTCCTCCCACATCGTGAGGTGGTCCTCGAGCGTGTAAGTGACGAAGCCCTGCGACTGGGAATCGATCCCGGTCCCCCAGCTCGTCGACTTTTCGGTGTCCCCGATCATGTGCGGCGGCACGCCGAAGAACATCGCTATGTCACTGCGCGAGAACTTCCGCGCCTCCAGCCACTGCGCGTCCTCTGCGTTCAGCGCCAGTTGCTGGAACTCCAGCCCGTCCTCCAGCAAGACAACCTTGCCCTCGCGGCTGCCGCCAGAACGGAATTCGTCGAACTCTGCTTTGAGCCGCTGGGCCTGTTCCTCGGTCAGCGTCTTGCCGGCCGGAAGCTTGAGCCCGCCCGAGACATTCGCCCCGTTCTTGAAGACCACACTTCCATGGCTTTCCATCGCCAGCGATGCACCAATGGCCTCGCGAGCAAATCCGATCACCGAAAGGCCATTGATCCCGTCGAGCGTCAGACCGCACAGATGCAGGATCTCGTCCTGCTGAAACACGACTTTCGAGCCGTCCTTGCGCGTGAACAGATATTCGAGCGCCATGTCTTCGCGCTGCCGCACCTTCATGCGCCTCGGATGCAGCGGCGTCAGGGCGATCACTCGTCCACCAACCCCGCGCGATTTCAACGCAAAGGCATTGCCAGAAAGCAATACATGCGCCTGCATCATGCGCTTGAACTGCGCGGGCTTCTGCCAGCGGTTCGGTCGCCGGTGAAACACAGTCCAAAGCGAGTGATCGGTCGCGTCCTTCCGTGTCCGATCATCGACCCGGCGCTTGATCGCCGTCGGCATATTCGCCACCGCGCCAGCGACAACGCGCACGCAGGCGTAAACCGCCGCGACGCGCATCGCCGTCTCGTCAGTGACAGCCTGACCTGCCGCTGAAACATTGCCGTGCCGCAGCACTTGCTCGATGTCTTCGGGGCCGGTGACCGTGATCACTTCGCCGCCGAGATTGCGCACCTCTTGCGAGCGCGGTGGGCCATCGAAATCAAGGCCGATGAGCTGTCGCCAGAATCCCATCGACAACTCCTAAACCGTTACCAAACCGCGATTCCCGTAAACAGAATCCTGAACACCCGCCGCCTCCGGGTTGGCCTCGAGCAGCTTCGTAGCGTTGAAGCCGGCCATCAGCGGATCGATCTTTGCTTTGCCTGATGCGTATTTGACGATCGAGACTGATCGCTTCGTTGTTTCTTCCTTGGCGTTGCCGACGCACCAATCCATCATGCGCGATCCATTGTGCCGCGCACCACGTGACTTCAGCCGCCTGGACAAACCCACGATGGCAGACATCAACGACCAGCCCTGCGAGACCGCAACAACCCAATCGCACCCTTCTCAGGCAGCAGTCCGGTTTCGTTGACCTGGACAATCACATCCACGATCTCACGAATATCCTGCGGAACCACATAGACCCCGCAATCGTTCTCGATCGCGTCCACCACGTCATCGTCGCAGATGACAAGATCGCCGTCTGCCTCGAAATCACGCAGCATCGGAGCAATGATCTTGCGTCGCTTCAACACCTCTGGCCAGCACCACGCCTTGAACCAGTACAGCCAACGATTGGTCTCGCGCTCGCGGCCTGCAACACACAGTCCGTAGAGATCGTCCTCGCCGCCACCATCAACCCCGACCACAGCAACTTCACACCGATTGAGCAGCGCCTCCAGAGTCAACGTCCGATCAGCAGCAGCCGACCAGTGGCTTGCGCCACGCCAGCGATCGCGACGCAACCGCGTCCCGATCTCGACATTGAGGTACTTCGCCAGCACCACTTGCATCGAACCGGTGTCGTCATCCGGGTCAATCTCGCCTCGCGCAGCCTTGCGCAACTTGCCTTCAATAAACTCGGCGCTGACCGAGCGGCCAAGCATCGGGTTCGTTAGATAGAAATTCTCTGGCTTGAGGTAGGCTTCCGCCTCCAGCATCTTCTCAGGCCACTCATATAAAACGCCGAGACTGGTCGGATCATCGATCCTGCCATCGCGAACGTCGCGAAAATACTCCAGCTTATCCTTGAACACGCCCGCCGGCGGTTCATCCGAATGCGTCGTCAGGTAGATTAGGAAACCCTCAGGCCGCGAGGCCATGCCCCCGGTCGCTTCCTCGAACATCCCGTCTGCATCGGCTCGCTTGCCGAACAACCATAACTCGTCGACCAGGATAAACCCGGCTTTGATGCCACCGAGAGTCCCGCTGTCCGCTGCCACCACCTTGAGCTCAGCCATTGTCACCCGATGACGGATGGTCCGCTCATTCGCGATGATGTGAAACATCTCGCTCAACTTCGGATCAGCCCGCACCATCGCAGCGGCAGGCTTGAAGCTGTTGCCAGCGACTTTGATCGTCGGCGCCAGAATGATCAGCTCGGCGAGCTCGCGCCAGTTACGGATCAACGCGGTGATCATGATCCCCGCGGCAAGTGTCGATTTCGTATTCTTCTTGCTGATCAAGAGCATGAAGTCGTTGATCAGACGCTTCCCCTGCTTGGCATCGTAAGCGCCGAAGATCGCCCTGACGAAATCGAAGACGAAAGGCTCCGACACATCGCCGAAAGTTGGACGACCGGGGAGGTCCACCACCCGAAGCGACTTGAACACCTCGAGCGCTGCATCTGCCTCTTCCGGAAACAGCGGTTCGATCGGGATCAAGCTATCGCGGCTGACAATCCGCTGCTCCCAGTCAGGGCAGGCCGTCGACCACTTCATAAACTACTGCACCATATGCGGGGCAGGCGGCGGAGCGAAGATTCCTCGCTGTTCCCTCGCTGCCTTGTCCGCTGCCTCCTTCTTACCAAGCTTCGGCGCTTCTTTGGCCGGTGGGCGTGAAGTCATCTCAGCCGATCGGTCCCGCATCCGCAGCTGCTCGATCCGCCGCGCCAGTTCCTTCTCGGCGGCGACATTGCCAGCCTCGGCCTGCGCGTTCAGCCGCTCGAGCTGGCGCATTTCCATCCGCTCGTGCGCCGTCGTCCGCATCGCGCACTCGGAAAAATATACCTTGCGCAGAGTAGGGGAGGACAACCCGACATGCTTGGCCGTCTTGGCGACGCCCCAGCCTCGAACGAACGCCAGAAGCACCCGCGTCGAAACAATTTGGTCCCACTCGACAGCAGGCCTGCCAGCGCCCTCACGCCGGGGCAGAACAGGGTTGCCGAACAGATCGACCCCCAAATTTTCTTGCCCCATGAAAAAAATCTCCAAATGAGATGGTGGGCGGTTTTCCGCGCCGCCGCCCCTTCAACTTTCACCCACCCCCCACCTTGCGCACCCGCGCGGCCTTCGCCTGCGCCGTCTTCGCATTGTGACATCCGGTGCAGAGCCATTCGCAGCCCTCGTACGGCGGGAAGTCCGCCCCACCGTCCTTGCGCTCCACCTTGTGGTCGAGGATCAGCCGACCGCCCGCACCACACACCGCACACCAGCACCCGCCATCGCGTCGCACGGCCCAAGCCCGATGATCGCGCCGGTACTGCTTCCACTCTGGCGAGGTATAGAACCGCTCGGCAGTCTTCGGCAGAGCCCGCACCCGCGACGGCAACCCGCCGAGCCGCGCTGGCATTGCCTTCAAGCGGCCCATCGCATTGTCCGAGGTGTCACATGGTGATGTCCGAGTGGTCACCCGACGACGCGACCAGGGGGTGGAAACCGCGCCGCCGGGCAAGGGAGAGAGAGGACGGCGCGAACGCCACCGCTCAAGGTACATTCGAGATACCCGCCCAAAGTGTGCAACCGAAACACTATATTTGCTGTGCAGCCAAAGTTGCACACTTGACGCGACCCAAACCCTAGCTTCCCCGCCGCACAGAGGTGTGCAATCCACGCCCATAAAGCCCGCCAATTAATCCCGCTCGCCAATCGCCAGCACGCAATCCCGCGTCGTCAGCGTCCGCGCCCAGCGCAGCGGCACCCCGTTCGCACGGCACACCATCTCGGCCAGCACCTTGCGATAGCGCCCGCGCAAGCCATCCGCCGTCCGCGCCGATCCGATCATCCGCACCAGATCGGCCCAGCCCACGCGCCCCTCGCCGCGCCACAGCATCAGCGAGGCCCCGCGCACCATCGCCCGATCCTCCTCGTCAGGCACCGCCGCCAGCCACTCGCCAATCGCATCGCGCGCGCTCACCTCTTCGGACGACAGCGGCGTGCGAGGCCGCGGCGTATCGAGCTTGCGCACCATCAGCTCGCGCCCTGCGTCGGTGACGAGCAGCGTCAGCGAGTAATGCCCCGCAATGTCGCCTACCTCGCGCTGAGCCAGCGACCACGGCCCATCCTTCGCCCACGGCGAGGAACCGCTACCGGGAGACCGCCACCACAGCTCGTGCAGCGCAACCAAGGCCCCTTCCATCGCCGCAATGCTCGGAACCCTCAACGGAAGCCTCTCGGAAGTGTCCCTTCCGACCCCGTTTTGCCCTGCATTTGCTAGTAATTTCAACATTCTAAGTCTCTCCTATTCTTACCCGAAAGGAACAAATGGAAGGGATGGAACAGTTTTAGAGGTCAGGGCAGCATGAAACCGCGCCGCAGATTTTCCCCGAGGAGCAACCGCAAAAACCCTTCCGACCCTTCCAAACGAAAACAACCCGCTGAAACAGCGAGCCTTTTTCCCTTCCGAATGGCCGTATCGAACCTTTCCGCGCCTCAACCGCCCGGAAGGCAGAGGCGATACCGGCGGGGATAGCTGCAGCGGCCAATATTGACCCGCTCCCGCGCCGGTCGCAGCTTGCACTGCATGAGCAAACCTCCCGCAAAGGCCGCCCAAGACACCAGCGGCGATCAGCTTCTCGATCCGCCCAAAGACGGCGACACGAAACGGCTGCACGTCGCCGAAGGCTTCCGCATCGCAAAGCGGAACCTGCTGTTCTGGTCTGCGCTTACGATCGTTATCGCGCTTGCGTCCGATTATGGCCCGCCGGGCGCGGAATGGGGTTTCGTCAGGGGCGCTGGACACAAGGTCGAGGTGCTGCTCGTCCTGTCTGCAATCGTCCTTAACTTCATGGCACTCAGCTTCGTGCGCGCCGATCGCGCAATGGGCGCGCGCAACAACGCATTCTCCTACGGCAAAACCATCGCCCGGATGGCCGAAGAGATTGGCGATCTCGCCGGACCCATCGGTGCCTTGAAGAAACAGTCTCGCAACCTGCGAGGCAATTTCGACGGGATAAAACAGAACTTGGTTGGTGCACGCCGTGTTCTGACGGACGCCCAGAATGAGATCCGGTCTGTTACCAACCGAGCCCGGAAGATCGGTGCACTGACCAAGGGCTTGTTCGAGCTCTATCGCGCGGTCAAAATTGAACGAACCGAACTCGAGCGGCTCGACAAAGGTTCTGCTGATTGGCGGAAGACTGATGACCAACACTCGCGCCTTCTTCAAAAGGTATACGAAACAGAAGACCAGATCTTCAGAGATCAGGATGTGATTCAAGACGATATTCGTCGCTTTGATGAAACCCTCGAACGTCAACTCAATTGGCTGCAGGATGCAGACCTCCAACAAATTGAAGACTTCGCCGAACAGCCGCTCGATCCCGAACTCAAAGACATCCACGACAAGCTCAACAGGCTCGCCGACAGCATCGGCCGTGAAGAGCGCATGTGGCTTTGGTTGCTCGACAGAATCCCAGCCTACTCCGCTGCCGTCATCGCCTGCGCCTTGGTGTTCGCGCGCATAGCCGCTCCAGATGCATTTGAAAGCGCGCTCGGCGTCACCGGCATCGCCGTGCAGGCGGAGACACAAACAGAAACCAGCGACGCGCCGATCATCAACGAACCTGTCCAAGATCAATCCCCCGGCACCCAGTCCGCATCATCGCCAGTCGGCCAATCGACCGAACCCGCCGCACCCTGATCCTCACCCGGCGTTTCTGTCCGCCCTACCGCTTCGCTGTCTGAGGGCGCGCTCCACCTTCCTTCGCGGATAGCAACCGGATCGACGCCGTCGCGCAGACGGATGCCCAGCCACTTGACCCCGTCGCTCACCTTCTGGGCAAAGCCCTTGTCGAGCATCGCCTTCTTGAAACCCTTGTTCGACCAGCCCGCGCCGCCCGCCATCTCGCACCAGGCGAGGTAAACGTCGTGCAGCTCCTTCGCGCCCACGCGCATCATCCGGTCGGGCAGATCGTCACCCACCTCGCACGTCTCGGCAAGGAAGCGGCCCAACTCGTCGCTCTGATCGCGATAGGCCGCCGTGGCGAGCCGCACTTGCTCGGGCTCGATCAATCCGCCCTCGCGCCAGTCGCACAGACCTTCGAGCAAGCGGTTCAGCATCCCGCTGGCCTCTGACCGCAGTTTTTCGGGCAATGCCCGATCGACTTCCTCCGCCGGAACCGTGATCTCCCACGGCACCAGCTGCATCCGTCGCCAGATGCCGTCGCTCGTGTCCTTGATATCGGGCTTGTGATTGCCCGAAATCGTCATCTTGAAGTCGGGCAGGAAGGTGAAGAACCCCTTGTTCAGATGCCGCGCATCGACAGGATCGCCGCCCGTCACCATCTTGACGAGGCCTTCGTTCAACCTTGCCCCGCGCTCCGGCTCGGAAACGCGAAGGAAGCGCACGCCGGGCAGGCGCGCGAGGTCGGGCGTGGCCTGATCGCCGCGGCGCTTGATGCCATTGTCGAGGAAACTCTCGATCGGGATCGACCCAGCATAATCGCCTGCAATGTGCGCCACCGCCTCGACCGCCGTGCCCTTGCCGTTGCGCCCGCTGCCGTAAAAGAACGCCAGCTTCTGCTCGCCGATATCGCCCGTCAGCGACAGGCCGAACCACTGGAGGATAAACCGCCGCATCACCGGATCGGGCTGCACGCGGGTGAGGAACTCGTCCCACACCGGCGCGCGCGCACCGGGCGAATACTTCACCGGCGCCAGCTTGGTGATCAGGTCTTCACGCCGATGCGGTTCCTTCACGATCTTGAAGCCAGCGCTTTTCCAGACCGATTTACCCGCCGCGACCTCTTCCGGCGACCGCTTCACATTCTGCCGTTTGAGCCTCAGCGTTCCGTTGAGCACGTTGATCGCCATCCGGTCCGCATCGAAAGCATCCGGCTCCACCGCGATTCCCTCGAACGCCCGCGCCAGCTTGGCAACACTGCCCAACTTGCCCGCACCCTCGCTGGTCTTGGCGTGCGCCTCGATCGCGCCCGACCACAGCTTGCGCTTCGACGGCATCGTGTCCCACGCCTGATCGCGCACTTCGCAAGTCTCGATGAACTCCGTCGCCGCATCGACCGCCTTCTGATATTCGGCAGGCCGCTCGCCATCCTCGTTCTTGGGGTGAGCGCGCGCAATCGCCGCCTCCAGCTTCGACCATCCCTTCTGCGCCTCGATCAGCGCCCAGGCCTGAAACTTGATCAGCTTCATCTCGTCGAGCTCTTCGGGATCCTCGCACCCCAGCGCCGCGATCAACGCCGCCTCGTTCCGGATCGCCCGGATCGTGGCAAACACCGATTGCATCACCTCGGCCGGCAGCGCGTCCTTCTCCTCGGACAGCAAGCGCCAGCGCCGCCGGTCCCACATGAACCAGCCAATCTTGTCGCAGAAGCGAAAGTCATCGCCAAAGCGAACCCGCCACCGCTCGGCATTACCGAGGTCGGTCAATGGCAAATGCGCGCACGCGAGATCGCGCGGCAGGTCGGGCGACACCGCGATGCGGCTAAATGATGACAAGAGAGCCACCACGACTTAAGCAGCCAACAAAGTATTCGACAGGGGGAATTCTTGACCGAAGCACACAATTGGGTGTCGCGATCTAACCGGCTGCCGGACAACCACCTTCGCATCACGATCAACACGACCCGCCCGATTGGCGCGCTCTCGACACTGGAAGTCGCGATGCTCGCTGCGATCTATCTTCAGGACGAAGGGCTCGGTCCGGTTCGATTGATCCACGCAGGTGCCGGCAGCCAGATTTTCGAGTTCGCAACCGACGAGAAGAAGGCGGCAGCGCGCAAAAGCGAAGCAGAAATTGATGTCCTCAAAGCCGATGCAAGGCTCAAGAACGCTCGAGCCCGACTTGCCGACATGGGAATGGTCAGTGGCTACACCGCCTTGATCTTCGGCGCGCTCTCGATAGCTGTTGGGATCGCTACTGCTGAGGGATCGTTGGCCGAACATATCTGGGCGGTGGTCGCCGAAGGCGCTGCCACAGAGTGCCGCATCGAAGCTGGGGAAGCCTGTTTTGAGATACTTTTCCCAGATCAACCCAAACCCGATCACGAGAGCATCGACCAACTCAAAGCGAGAGCGGGTGACGACACGATGATCGACGCCACTCTTGAAATCTGGCTTCCTGAAGATAGCGGCCCGCTGTCGATACAGCGCGTCCAAATGCCGACGCATCATCAGAACTCCACGACTAGCTTCGTTGGGATTGTCGTGAATGGAGATTCGGCGATGCCATCCATCCAAGCTGAAAAAGAGAATTTCGTACTGCACGGCTTGAATTCTCGTCTCGGCATCGAAGACGGGACGAGAGTGGGGGTCGAAGCCAAAGCAGGTCTCGACGGGAAGATTTACCCCACGAAGATCAGGATCTTGGACCATACCGTCCCCCATGAGTGACATTCTCACGCTGCCTCCTGCCGCGCCACCGGCGCCCGCTCGCTCACACGCGGCAATCCGCCTACTTTGAGCCGCGCGCGCAGCTGCTCGCCAGCGCCCGCATCACACTCCAGCGTCACCCGCTCGCCCAGCATCCGCAGACGGGGCAGGGCAGCCGCCCAGTCCAGCACCACGATTCCCGGCGATTTGAACTGTCCTATCGCTTCGCTGCTTGAGGACGGACCGGCACGCAGCCATTCCATCGGATCGGCAAACACGCGCAGCCGCACCCGCCGCTCGGCCAGCACAGCGCGCTCCGCATCCTCGATCCGGTCAAAACCCAGACACCAGCCCACGCCAAGCCGCAGCGCGACCTGATCGGGCGAGGACGTCGAAACCGCCGCCACATCGCACAAACCGCCCTCGTCAAAACAGGCAAGCAACAGCCGCGCATCGGGCCCTTCCGGCTCCCACAGCGTGCCGCGCCCGCACAGCGCAACCCGCGCCTGCCCGATCGCCAGCCTCGCTCCGAGCACCGCAACAAAGCGCCCCGGCACACCCAGCGCCTCAAGCCGCCGACACCCGCGATAATCCATCCCGTGAGAGAGCATGAAGGCGCGGCACGTATCGTCATCGACCCGCACCGCCGGACGGTCTTGGTCCTGCGCGAACTTGGGCCCACTCAACACGGCCCGCTGCATCGCCGCGATCTTACCCTTCGCCATCGCTCACCCCCTCGACATGAAATCCCGCGCGCAATTCGCCCGCAATCACGCGCAGCTGCTGAACCGCGAATTGCACCTGGTCAGGATCAAGCCCCGACTTGCGCGCAATCGCCTCCGCCTTCGCCTCGCAATAAAGCGCCGCGCGCTCGTCCGCCGGATCAACCCTCCCCGCCATCACCGCCACCCTCCGGCCGCCGCGAGTGCGGCTTCCAGCTGGCGCGAGCCCTCGGCCCGCCGCAGCGCATCGAAATCATCATCGGCCAGTTCGTTCTTCGGCTTCACTCTGCGCTGCGCCGACAACGAAGCAACCGTGCCGGTCAGGCGGTGTTCGTGCTGCCGCGATTCCAGCAAGCGTAAGCGCGCCTGATCCGCCAGATGCGCCGCGCGCGCGAGAATATGCGCGTCATAGCTGCGGCCCGTGCGCCCGATCACCAGCTGCCCGACCATCGCCCGCAGCGCCGGATCACGCTCGATACGCTCTTCCACCATCCGCACGCCGTAAAGCGTCGTCGAATGATCGCGCACGCCAACGACCTTGGCGATGCAGGGGAATGACAGATTGAACCGCTTGCGCAGCACGTACATCGCCACCTGCCGCGCCTGCGCAATCGGGCCCTTCCGGCTGCGCGAAAGCAACACCGCATCATCGATGCCGAACACCTCGGCCACCTGCTTGCGGCAGCGATGGTGAACGCTGGCAGGCTGCCAGTTCTCAATCCGCGCGACGTCGTTCATCAATGCCTCCGGAACAGGATCGATTGGTCGGAATGCCAGCACAGCGCGCAGGTCGCGCAGCAATCGCTCGCCCCGCTCTGGGCAGGGCACAGTCTACCCGCCTCGACAGACTCGCCCGCCTCCAGCACGCGGCTCGCACGCGCTTCGTGGGGCTGGCCGGAGAAACGGATCGCCGCCCGCTTCCACCCGAAATCCGCCGCCAGCATCGCCACCGCCTTGCCGATCTCGGATGCCGGATCGTGCGCGGTAAAGCCGAACAGATGCAGCCCGTCGAACGCCGCCAACATCCGCCGCCAAAGCGCGGCATACGCGACCGAAGGAAAGTCCCCCAGAACGTGCAAGCGCACCAGAAAGCCCGCCGGATTGGCCGCCGCCAGCGCGGCGACCTCGGCCTCGATCGCCAGATGCAGGTCCAACCCGTCCTCAATCCGCTCGGCGGCTTGCATGTTGTTGCCGTAACAACTCAGCCACTCAGTGCAGCTGCGCGGGCAGGTCGCCCGCTCTTCCAGCGTCAGCGTGTAAATCGGCCAGCCCTTGGCAAACCCCTTGGTGACAAAGGCGCCGATCTTGCGGCTCTGATGCCCGCTCTTGATCACCCGCTGCACTTCATCGGGCGCAAACACGCGAGAGGGAAACAGCGTCCGTCCGCCGCGCGCCA
>PALE01000049.1 GCA_002706445.1 Erythrobacteraceae bacterium | reverse complement strand
TGGTCCACATGTCCGACATCGCGTGGGGCATCTCGGGCGAAGACGCGCTGGCGCTTCACCGCAAGGGTGAAATGGTCAAGGCCGTCGTTCTCGACGTCGATGTCGACAAGGAACGCATCAGCCTCGGCATGAAGCAGCTCGAAAAGGGCGCTCCGACCGAAGCAGGCGCAGCCGCAGCCGGTTCGCTCCGCAAGGGTCAGACCGTCACCGTCACCGTTCTCGAAGTCCGCGATGGCGGCCTCGAAGTTCAGGTTGGCGACGATGGTGCCACCGGCTTCATCAAGCGTTCGGACCTCGGCCGTGACCGCGACGAACAGCGCCCCGACCGCTTCCAGGTCGGCAGCAAGGTCGACGCAATGGTCACCGGTTTCGACCGTTCGAAGAAGCCCAACTTCTCGATCAAGGCGCGTCAGATCGCCGAAGAGAAGGAAGCAGTGCAGCAGTTCGGTTCGTCCGACAGCGGCGCATCGCTGGGCGACATCCTCGGCGAAGCTCTCAAGAAGGGCGAGTAATCGGGAGGGCTCGCCCATCCGGGCGAGCCTCCTCGGCGCTGTTCCTTCCCCCGGATCAAGTCCGGGGTACGGGCGCCTGCGGGCGGCCAGTCTGCCTTGCGACGCCTACGGCGCCGAAACATCGCCAGATAGAAAGAGGCCCGCTCCCCATATCGGAGAGCGGGCCTTTTCTATGCGGGCTGAGGGGCGTATGAACTCCCCATGCTTACAGTCCATCAGTTCCCCTGCCTGTCCGACAATTACGGATACTTGCTCCACAACTCCGTGACCGGCGAAACCGCCGCGATCGATACGCCTGACGGCAAGGAGTATCTCAAACAGGCAGAGGCCAAGGGCTGGACCATCACGCATATCTGGAACACCCACTGGCACCCCGATCATGCGGGCGGGAACGCGGCAATCGTCGAGGCGACCGGAGCAAGGGTGCTGGGACCGCAGGAAGTGGTCGACAAGATCGGACCCGTCGACCGCGTGGTGGCTCATGGCGACAGCGTGAACCTTGGCGAGCACCGCGCCGACGTGATCGACGTCTCGGGCCACACCAACGGCCACATCGCCTTTCACATTGTCGAGGAAGGCATCGCTTTCGTGGGTGACAGCGTGTTCGCGCTGGGCTGCGGACGCATGTTCGAAGGCGAGCCGGAGCAGTTCTGGCGCGCGCTCGAACGCATCAAGCGCCTCTCGACTGCGACGGTGCTTTATTGCGCCCATGAATACACCGCTGCGAACGCGAAATTCGCGCTCCACGCAGATCCCGACAATGAAGAGCTTCAAGCCTACGCGGCAGAGGTCGAGCAAAAGCGCGCGCGCGGCGAGTGGACCGTGCCGACCGTGCTCAAGCGCGAACTTGCCACCAATCCTTTCCTGCGCGCCGACGATCCGGCGATGCAGGCACGCTGGGGCGGCGATGCTCCGCATGAGACCTTCGCGGCGCTCAGAGCGGCCAAGGACAACTTCTGAGCCTTGAAATGCAGGCGCTGCGCGTAAACCACCTGTCGGACGACCTCTGCGGCGTTGTGCTGGAAGACGTGCCCTCCCCCGCTCGTGCTTCGGGAGAAGTGTTAGTGCGGGTCCGCGCGGCTTCGCTCAACTTTCCCGACCTGCTGATGACGCAGGGCAAGTACCAGTTCAAACCCGAGCCTCCCTTCACCAGCGGACTCGAGTTCGCAGGCGAAGTGATCGAGGCGAACGCGGACAGCGGCTTTGCGACCGGCGACCGTGTGATGGGCGGCAACAAAACGGGCGCTTTTGCCGAAATGGTCAGCGTGCCCGCCCGCGCACTCTCGCCCTCCCCTAGCATCACCGACGCCCAAGCCGCCGCGATGGGAGCTGCTTACACGACCGGCTACACGGGGCTTGTCGAATTGTGCGGCCTCAAACCGGGCCAGTGGGTGCTGGTGACGGGGGCGAGCGGCGGTGTCGGGCTTGCCGCCTGCGATCTTGCCAAGGCACTGGGCGCGAAGGTCATCGCTGCCACCGGCTCAGCCGCAAAACGCGAAGCGATCCTGCGCGCCTGCTCTGCAATCGACGAAGTGATCGTCAGCGAAGGCCGGTTCCGGGAGGCTGTGAGCGATCTTACCGGCGGCGCGCTGTGCGATGTGGTGTTCGACGTGGTCGGCGGCGATGTGTTCGACGAATGCACCCGCTGCGTGGCTTTCGCTGGCAAGTTGGTGGTGGTGGGCTTCACCAGCGGGCGGATCGCTGACATCGCGACCAATATCCCGCTCATCAAAGGCTTCTCGGTCGTCGGCCTACGCGCGGGCGAATATGCACGCCGCCTGCCCGAACGCGGTGCGGCGATCTCGGCTGCAGTGCACGATCTGGCAAATGCGGGGAAGATCACGCCAGCTATCGACCGCATATTGCCGCTGTCGCGCTGGCGCGAGGGCTTCGAGGCGATGCAATCGCGTGAACTCGTTGGCAAGCTGGTGTTCGAACCGGGCAGCTAAGCTCGCAATTTAACCAGAACCCGAAAACAAGAAAGGCGGCCTTCGCGGGCCGCCCTTCTCCTCTCCAACTCTCAATTCCGTAGCGTCAGCTTATAGCGAGGAAATGACCTCGTCTGCAAGCTTCTTGTCCGCTTCGCTGTCATGCTTGTCGGCGATGATAGCGCGCGATGCAGCTGCTGCGGCGTTGGCTGCGCTGGCGCGCACACCATCGACAGCTTCGCGCTCGGCAGCGGCGATCTTGTCCTCGGCCATACGCTTGCGGCGGGCGACCATGGCTTCGCTGTCGCTCTCTGCCTTGGCGAGAATGGCGTCGGATTCGCGCTTGGCGCCTTCCATCATCGCTTCGGCGTCCTGTTCGGCCGATGCGATCTTGGCGGCGTATTCGTCACGCAGCGCTTCGGCTTCGGCGCGCAGCGCCTTGGCTTCGTCAAGCTGCGCCTTGATCTGCGCGATCTTGTTGTCGAGGCCACCGGCGATCAGGCCGGGAACCTTCTTCCACAGCACGATGGCGATCAGCACCGCCATGGCCAGCGAGACCCACTGGTAGTCCTGCAGACCGAAAGCCGACGGACCGACAGCGTGCTCGGCACCCGCGTGGGTAGCCTCTGCGGCAACCTCACGGGCAGCCTCGGGGACAACCGCAAGCAGATTGAAAAGGATATCAGCCATTGGCGAGTGCCTTCTTCACGGCAGACCGTGCGGTCCGCTTGTCGACCTTCGCACCGGCGAGGCGGGCGACGATGTCCTGCGTTGCTTCGGCTGCGACGTCCTCGACCTCGGCCATGGCACTGGTGCGCGCGGCGTCGATCTCGGCTTCGGCAGCGGCAAGCTGCGCGTCGAGACGTTGCTGGGCCTTGGCAAGCTTGGCTTCCGAGGAAGCGGCGGCTGCCGTCTTGGCTTCGGCAATCAGACCCTGCGCCTTGGCGCGGTTGGCGTTTTCACGCTCGCGCCAGGCCTCTTCCTGATCGTCGGCGGCATCGCGGGCGGCCTGTGCCGCTGCGAGGTCGTCTGCGATCTGCTTGTCGCGCAGTTCCACCGTGCTCATCACCTTGGGAACCATCCCGCGGCCGATGAGGAAGAAGGTGATGCCGAAGAACACCAGCAACCAGAAGATCTGGCTGGAGTATGTCTCGGCGAGCTGGGCTATCTGAGGCATGGAGCGTAGGTCCGTTCGGTCGAGCTTGAAATCAACAGTACGGGCCGGCCGCCGGTAAGGCAGGCCGGCCCGGAATGTGTTGTAGCTTAGGCGACGAAGATCAGGATCATCGCAACGACGAACGCCAGCAGGCCGAGAAGTTCGGCAGCGGCGAAGCCGATGAACAGACGACCCTGCTGGCCGTCAGCGGCACCCGGGTTGCGCAGTGCGCTTTCGAGGAACGAACCGAAGACGTTACCCACGCCGATCGCTGCCATACCGGCACCGATTGCTGCGAGGCCTGCGCCGACGAGCTTGGCTGCTTCTGCTTCCATTGTAAAAACTCCTTGAGATTCAAATTAGTTGGAAAGGTAAACGGTGAAAATCAGTGAAGGTGCTCGGCGTCGTTGATGTAGAGCGACGTGAGCAGCGCAAAGACGTATGCCTGGATACCGGCGACCAGAATTTCGAGCGCCGAGATGCCGATCATCAGCACGAAGCTGGGGATGGCGACGATCAGGCTGGTGCCGATCCCTGCGTTGAGACCGTCCATAACAAAGCTCGAGAGAACTTTCAGCAGGACGTGGCCCGCCATCATGGCAACAAACAGTCGCAGGCCGAGGCTGAACGGACGGATCATGAACGAGAACAGCTCGATCAGGAAGATCGCCGGGACCATCGGCGCGGGCGTGCCGTGCGGGATGAACAGGGTGAAAAACTTGATGCCGTGCTTCCAGAAGCCGACGATCAGCACGATCGAGAAGCTCATCACAGCCAAGACGCCGGTGATGGTGAAGTGGCTGGTGAAAGTGAACGGGTGCAGGAACACGAGGCCGAGCGGCAGAAGGCCGAGCAGGTTCCCGAAGAGGATGAACATGAACAGGCTGAACACGTAAGGAAGGTATTTCTTGCCTTCCTTGCCGATGTTGGCGGTCAGCATGTCGTCGATGAAGCCGGTGAAGCTTTCCACCGCCATCTGCCAGCGACCGGGGACCAGCTCGCGCTTCATCCCGAAATACACGAAAGCCCACAGCAGGACGACCGTGATGGCCATCCACGCTGCCGAGTTGGTGAACGCGATGTTGTACCCAGCAATTTCCCAATCGGCGCCGAACAACGGCTCGATCTGGAACTGGTGCATCGGATCGACTTTGCCTTCTTCGGCTGCCACGATCTCTTGTATCCCTGATACCTGTAAAAACGCGGCCCCTTGGAACAGACCTATTCGGTCTCTTCAGGAGCCGTGCTTGCGCCGCGAATAATGTTCCTGAAGGCCACACCTATTCCGAGGAACAGGCCAACCAACAGACCCCAAGGCAGCGTACCGACAAGCGCGTCAAACGCGTAGCCGATCAAACTTCCTCCGAGAATACCGCCAAGCAGATCCGCCAGCACCCGGTTACCACTGCGATAATTCGCATCGGTGCCGGAAGCCTTTGGCCGGTTGCGCTCATCTTCACGCTCGCGTGCAGCTTTCAGCCGCTTCTCGAGCGCGTCAATCCGCGCATCCTCAGCAATGGGTTCTCGGACGGGCTTCTCGTCGTTCATGCTTGCGTCCTTACAGAGGAGTGCGAGACACGCAACAACAAGGTGCCCGCCAAGGGCGAGTGCCCCCTAGAAGAGCGTGATTCTGGAGTCAACATGGTGTGGGCGTTTTGCGCATGTTCGGAACTTGGCGCGCCATGTTGATTCCTTGTGTTGCGAAGGCGCATCCGCGCCTTCGTCCTCGGTGCTGTTCCTTCGCTGCGCTCGGGCACCTGCGGCTCGCGCGCGTGCGCTCGCGGCCCGCTGGTCGCGGGCCGGACCATTCCCGGCCAGCCTTGAGGCGCCGAAATCAGGTTCAATTTAGAGAGGAAGCCTGGAACGGCGCGCAGCGCCGCAAGGCCGACTGGCCGCCCGCAGCGGGCGCGGCTTGCCGCGCGTCTAGCGAGGACGAAGGCGCGGATGCGCCTTCGCAACACAAATTACGGACACACGCTCAAACGCTCGGGCGGTGCTTCGGTGCGGGTTTTCCAGCTGCCGTCGGGGGCCTGGTACTTTTCGCCCGGCACGGTCCGCGCAATCGCCTGACAGCCCGATGTGGTCGCATATTGTTCGAGCGTCGCGTTATTTTCCTGCGCCTTTTCCGCATAGATCGCGCGGCGCCGGATGTTGATGTCGCTCACCAGACGCTGAAGTTCGGGCGTCGCAGCGCCGACAATCCCCAGATAGCCGTCGGTCTGCTCGCCGATCGAGCCATTGGCGCGCGCAGCCGCATAGGCCGGATCGCGCTGCGCCTGTGCGGGCGCGGCGATACCAGTGAGGGCGATCAGCCCCGCAGCGGCGGCCAGCATGGAAGTGCGGATCATGGTCATCGTCTCGTTCCTTACAATCTTCGTCCGGCAGGCGGATCAGAAGATATCTGCATTCTCTTCAATCGTGTTGTTGGCGTCTTCGGCCAAGCGGTAGAGCACTTCGGCGCGGATATTGACGTTGAGCTCGATCACGATCGGCTCTTCGGGTGCGGCGATATTGATGCAGCCCGAAAGCGCCGTGAGGCCCATCGCCGCAAGTCCGGCTTTGGCAATAAGTCTTCCCGGCATGGTTCCCGCCCCCTTCTTCGCTTCCTTAGTGGCAGCGGGGCCATTCCGGGTCAATTTACACAGTGTCATGGCAGATTATCGCTTTCTGGAGGTTGAACGGCGGGTTCATCGCGGCGCGGAGATTCGGCAGGAACGGCAGGCGGTAGCGGCGGCGTTTCGTCGGGCTCATCCTCTTCGCCGTCGCCGACGAAGGGAGCCAGCGGAACCATCCGCCCGTCGCGCAGCAGCCCGTCGATATTGAGCCCGCGGCGCGCGCTCTCGGTGTCGAACAGAGTAGGGTCGAACACGCCGCGCACGATGGTCGCCAGCTGGTAGAAGTTTTCCGAGCGCACGTTGATCTTGAACCGGATCGGCAGTTTCGACAGGCGGCGGGTGACGAAATTGCGGGCAGCGCCTTCACCCTGCCGCACGCCGTCGATCTGGAAATTGGTGATGATCTCGCCTGCCAGAGAGCCGTTCAGCTCGACGCTCATCTGGCGGTAGTCGAGCGAGCGCAGCGACTGGAAGGCATAGTTTGCCATCGTGCCGAGGTCTTCATAGGTCAATTCGCCGACATATGAGACATTGCCGCCCGGCGGACGCGAGATCAGCAGGCCGCCGCGGATCGAACCATTGCCTTCGGCGTCGAAATACATCGGGATGGTGCCGTCGAACGTGCCGGTGGCGCCGATATTGGTCAGCTCCATCTGCGACACGAAGCTCGCCGCATCGAGCGCGACGAGTTCGAAGACATAGCTTTGCCCGCCATTGCTGGCGTAATCGATGGTGGTCGGACGCAGGATGAGCGTGCCGCCCATGAACGGCCAGCGTCCGTCCTCCACCGTGATCAGTTCCCCGCCCGTGAGCGCAAACTGCAAGCGCCCGCCGAGCGCCTCGACACCCGGATTGACCGAGGCGATCTCGATCACCTGCGATGGCGCGGTGGTCAGGCCCAGAAGGTCGGTGAAGACGATTCTTCCCTTCACCCCGCGCACGGGGCCGAATGCGGCAGCAAAGTCGAAATCGTCGGAGCCGAATGTGCCCGAGGAATCGACGCCCTCGGGTGTCCATGTAACCTCGCCCTTGCCGCTGACCGTGCCCTCGGCGGCAGCGATCACGCCCTTGGCGAGATAGCTCAGGTCTTCGGGTTGGAAGCCCTTGTCGACAAAGCGCACGCCCGGCACGTCAATATCGGCGCGGCCCGTCCCGCTCGACAGATCGTGACGGACGGCGACATTGGCGATAACCTGTCCCGGATCGAAGCGCCGCAGCGGTGCTTCGGCAGCGATCACGCCGTCGATCAATGTCAGCGAGGCGCCGCGTGCCGTCATCGGCTCGAAGCGGCTTTGCTGGACGAGGTCGGGTCCGGGGCCGGTGCGCTCGACCAGCGTGAAGCCGCCCTCGGTAACGGCGAGCGCGCCGTCGGCAAAGCTCCAGTTGCCCGAAAGGTCGGACAGGTCGAGCGGGACGATATCCATTGCTGCCGTGCCGCCTGTGAAGCTGCCCCCTATGCTCTCGCCCAGCGTGCCGTCGAACGAAGCGGCGGTGAGGCGCACCGCGCTGTCGGGCGCACCGATCACCGCGTCGAGGCCGGTGAGCGTGAACGGGCCGGGATAGCGCAGCGTCACGCGGTCCGCAGCGACACGCGTCGGCGTGTCGGACAGCGCGCCTTCGAGGAGGAGGTTGTCGCTGACCATCGCCACGTCGAGCGCATCGCGATAGCGCACCATCGCGCTGCCGGCTTGCGGGCACAGGCGAACAGAGCGCTCGCGCAGCGACAATTGATAGATTTGCAGCGAGGCCAGCCGGACATCGGTGCAGCGCTGGCCCACTGCCAGCCCTTCTCCCGCCGACCAACTGCCCTCCAGCGGCACTTGCAGTCCGCGCACCGCTCCGCCGGGAAGTGCGCCTTCGGCTTGCACCATGCCGTTGAACGCGAGCCGTCCGCTGGGCGACTGGCGCAGTTCCATGCGCGGAATCGCCAGCGCGTCGCTGCCTGCGCGATATTCGGCCATGGTCAGTCTCAGCGCGAGGTCGCCGCCCTCGACCTGCTCCATTCGGCCATTGATGCGTGGCAGGTTTGCGCCGCCTGTCAGAATATTGCCCGAGAACCGCCCGCCCCTGCTGGCGTAGCTGACCCGCGACAGAGCGAGCACCGTATCGCCCGATCCGCTGCGCAGACGCGCTTCGGGGACGATCACGCGAAGGCCGTCTTCATTGGAACGGAGCGTCACATCGCCTTGCACCGTACCGTCGGACAGCGCGCTGGCGAGGCCGCGCTCGAGCTTGCCCAGCAAGGATGCGGCAAGTGTGCCTTCGCTCGCCCTGCGCGCCTGAGCGAGCGAGGAATTGTCTCCGAGGCCGAGGTCCACGCGCTCGCCTTCGATCCGGGCGGTGAATTCGCTGCGGGTCATATTGTCACTGACCCGCCCCGTGCCTTCCATCCGAAGCGAAGCGATGCGCGCGCCCGACGCAGTAAGGTCGCTCGCCGCAAGTTCGTGCGTCAGGCTGAGGTCGCCGAGAGTTCCCTCCTGCTCGCCGGCAAAGCGCCAGAGGAGCCCGATATTGCCGTCGAGCGCCTCAGCGCCATTTCCGGCATAAGCCAGACCGGCAGCGGCAAGGCCGAAGTCGCCGTCCACCGCGCCTAGATCGTCTGTGAGGCTCAAGCGCGCGGCGATATCTGCGCTGGCGAGATCCGCGCCTTCGCAGCTAAGCCCGCGCAGCCGCAGCGGTCCCTCGAAAACCGGCTCACCGCCCTCGGTGTTGAGCGCGCCGTAGAGCGTTGCCTGTTCGGCCCTGCATCCCTCGACCCCCAGCCCCGGCGCAGTCGCCGCAAGCGTGCCTTCGAACCCTGAGTCGAGCCGCCCTGCCCCTTCGAGCTTGGCCCCGATCACGCCATAGTCGCTGTCGATCCGCGCACGCCCGTCGACAATCGAAAGGTCGAGTTCGGGCAGGCCCGCTGGCTCGTCGCTCTCGGCATAAAGCAGCGGATCGAGCGCACCGAAGCTCAGCGTGCCGTCGCGCAATGTGCCGTAGAGCCGCGGGCGCACCAGTTCGACCCGCCCGATCTGCGGCGAGCCGTAAGAATAGACGATATCGACAAGGACGCGCTCGGCGGTGAGGTCGGGCGCTTGCGGGTCGCCGATCACCAGATTGGCGATCACCTGCTGCTGCGGCCCGATCGACACGATCTCGTAGGTCGCGTCCAGCCCGTTCGATTCGAGCGCATCGTCGATGATATTGCCCGCGATCTGCTTGCGCTCGCTCCATGCGACGGCGGCAAGCGCCATCAGCGAGATCAGCAGGATGAGGCTGATCCGCCAGCGCCACTTCTGCGGCCACAGACCGCGCAGGCGCCGCTTGCGCGTTTCGGGAGGTATCAAAAGCGGGTCGGCGGGGGCCATATGGGTCTGCACTTGCGCGGAATGACGGGCAAAGGCAATTATAGTCGGGTTAAATTGCAAGATTATCAGTGGTGAGGCGCAGATTGCCACAATCTGAAGACAGATTCGATTTCGGCCCCGCCGAAGATAAGGGCGCGGCCCCGACAGGCTCGGATTCGGGCAAAGCGGCGGGTCTCGGCCATCGCGAGCGGCTGCGGCAAAGGCTGCTGAAGGGCGGCGCAGAGGCGCTCGCGGATTACGAAGTGCTCGAATACCTCCTGTTCGCCGCTATCCCGCGCGGCGATACGAAGCCGCTCGCCAAGGCGCTGCTCAAGCATTTCGGATCGCTCTCCGCCGTACTCAACGCTGATCCGCGTGCGCTGCAACAGATCAAGGGGTTGGGCGAATCCAGCGCCGCCGCATTGAAAGCCGTCGCGCTCGCCTCGCGCCGGATGACGCGCAGCGCCATGTCCTCAAAGCCGATTCTGGGCAGCTGGCAGGCGCTGATCGACTATCTCACCGCCGACATGGCGCATCTGACGGTGGAGCGTGTGCGCGTGCTCTATCTCGATGCGAAGAACCGCCTCATCGACGATCACCATGCCTCCGAAGGCTCGATCGACGAGGCTGCAATCCACCCGCGCGAGGTGATCCGCAAGGCGATGGACGTGGGCGCGAGCGCGCTGATCCTCGTCCACAACCACCCCTCCGGCAGCCCCGAGCCCAGTCGCGCCGATATCCAGATCACCCAGAAAATCGCCGAGGCCGGACGGCTGTTGGGTGTGACCTTGCACGACCACGTGATCATCGGGCGCGAAGGCCATGTAAGCCTGCGCGCCAAGGGGCTGATCTGAAAGCGGCGGAAATCGCCGCTACCGGAACCTAGAATTCGAAGCCGAACAGGCCGTAGCTCGATGCCAGCATCGGGTCTCGGGCAAGCGCGGCATCGATGTCCTTCTGCCCCGCAGCATCGCCCATCTCGCGCAGGATCACACCCCGCAACAGCAGCGATCCGTTCATTTCGGGCTTGCGATCAAGCGCCGCGTCCAGATCGGCGAGCGCTTCTTCGAACATGCCGTTGCGATAATAGACCATCGCGCGGCTATCGAGATATTCGGCTTTCCCGCCGAGTTCGACCGCCTTGGTGCAGACGCCAATCGCATCGCGCACCTCGACCTGCCATGTCCCCATGAACCAGCATTTCTGGTTCATCATATAGGCGTTGTTGGGATCGTCCTCCATCGACAGGTCGATACGCGCAAGACCGGCCTTGCCGTCACCGGCAAAGGCATCGATTTCGGCGAGCGACACCGCCAGAGACTGGCGCACTCCCTCGTCGCCGTCCTCGCCTTCGAGCAATTCGCGCGCTTCGGCAGCGTCGCCGTTTTCAAGCATGATGCCGGCCAGGTTCATCGCCCGCCACGGTGTCGGCTGGAGCAGATAGGCTTCGCTCAGGTCTGCGACCGCCGCATCCAGATCGCGCAATTGCAGATGCACCGTCGAGCGCTGCGCGTGGTATTCGGCAGTCCCTTCCAGATCGATGACCATGTTCATGTCTTCGAGCGAACCGGCGAAGTCATAAGTGTCATAGCGGAAGCCCGCGCGGGTAAGATAGGGCGCGGCTTCCTCGGGATCGTTGGCGATGGCCTTTGCATAGGCCGCTTCGATTCCGGCCAGTTCGGACCGGTCGGCACTCTGGGCAAAGCGCCAGCGCCGCGGCATTCCCTCGGGCGCGATCAGCTTCACCTCGTTGCGCGAGAAACTCTGTGCCTTCCGGCGCTCGGCCGTGATCTGGTCAGCCGCGATCTCGCCGCCCTGGCTGGTTATCAGCTCTTCGACGGCCACGATGCCGTCGCTGATGCGGATTTCGCGTTGCAGGCGCTGGCCCGCGACCACTTCGTCGAGCGAGGAATCACCGCGCAGTTCGAACCCGTCGATCCCCTCCGGTAGAACCACGTTCAGATTGAACGCCATGGCGCTGGCAGCTTCGACCGACACGGGAATTTCGCGCCAGTCGCGGCGCGAACGGTCGGGCGAGAATTCGACTTCGGTTGTTGCAAAAGCAGGCTGGAACTCGCCGCGCACACCGTCATAGTCGAACATAGGCGGCATCACGCCGCTCATGATCATGGTGGCGACGCTGTCGTCTTCTCCTGCAACGATCTCGACGTCGACAATCGCGCCCTCCGAACCGGCCTGGCGCGCAAGCTGGCGCTTGGCATCATCGTTGAGCTTGTCGGCATGGGCGTTGAGCTGTGCCGCCGCCGCACCGACAAATTTCACGCTTATCTCGACGAGCGAGGGGATATCCCCGCCTGCCGAAGCATCGACGGTCATCGCAAAGGTGGACTCGGGAACACGCGGCAGGACCTGCACGATGGGTTCGAGATCGGCGCCCTCCGCCCGCAGCGGCAGGGCATATTCGAATGGGGGAACATTGCCCGCGATGGTGATGTTTGCCCCCAGCGAGGTGCCGTCGAGATAATAGTGGTTGCCGTCGATCGTTGCGCGCACGAGCACGTGATCGAACGCGCCCGGCAGCGGCAGGGAGACAGGGACGGAATTGCTCTGGTTGACCGATGCGAGAACGGGTTCGGCCTCGATCCCGAGCTGATCGAGCAGCGCCAGCAGGATCAGCGTCTTTGCCTTGCAGTCGCCGTATTTCTTTTCCCAAGTGGTGGCGACATCCTGCGGGATGTAATTGCCGCCATCGAGCCCGTTGAGCAGGTAGCGAATGTCTTCCTGCACCAGTTCGAGCGCGGCGACGGCGCGCGCCAGATCGGTATTGTGGTCGCCGCGGATTTTTTCCACCTTGGCCGTCAGATCGTCGAGACCGTCGAGCGCCCCTTCAGTGCTGTAGTAGGGAGCCATGACGCTCGAGACCTCGGCCCAATCGTCAAAGGTTCCGACCTGCAAGAAAGTGCTGCGCAAAAACCGCGCCGGCGCGTCCTGCGGCAGCTCTTCGGCCTCGGGCAGAGGCAGCGCCACTTCCAGCCAGTTGTGCCCGCCGCGCTTTTCAGCAGGAGCGATCTCGTAATCGGGTCCGGCCTGATAGCGGACATCGAGGTCATCGGGCCACGACACCAGCACGCGCGCGTAATCTGCTGCCGTGCTCGGTTCGCGCCAGAGGTAGGACTGGCTTTGCACTTCGCGGCCCAGAGCCTGATCGGAGCGCGTGACCGAATAGGCCATCCGCAATTCGTCGCCCACGCGCAGGCCGGGGACCGACAGGGTCGCGGTCAGTTCGCCGTCGATAATGTGGCTTTCGAGCTGTTGCTCGCGGCGCAGCACTTCCAGCCGCTCCCCCGCTTCGACCAGATCGATCGTCTCGCCGTCGCGCAGGATCGTGATCCCGTGGACGATCAAATCGCCCTTGTCGGGCATCCACTGCGCTTTCAGCGTGCCGACCTCGGTCAGATCACTCAGGCTCGAAACGCGGTAGATGACATCCGTGTAGCGCCACAGGAGCCCTTCTTCGATGCGGATCTGCGTATCGCTGACGATGCGGTCGTTGGCGGGATCGCGCTCGACCTCATTCATATCGACCGGAACCACCCAATCGGGCGAAGCCTCGTAAACGGGTTCGTCCCCTGCCAGCGCGGCAGTGGAGCAACTCAAGGCAAGCAACGACACGGCTGCGTAACGCAGGTTCAAATTCATAAAGGCGCCCCATTGGTCAAAATGACCATATCACCCTAGGCCGCGAAATCGGGGTGTCAAAGAAGATTGATGGATAACCATAGGTTTACGGCCGAATTGCGGAGCGGTGCGCGGACGCGTGAAGGCTGTTTGCGGTTTTCCTACTCGAGCGATTTCTGCTTTCTGGCTGCGATGATGACCGCGGTTTTGCACTTTTCACACCGGAGCTCTCAGCCCTCTCTCCCCCGGTCGTTTTTCAACCCCAGGACAGTGTTCCATGTGTTCCATCCTGTAGGGTTTGGCCGCAAGCCGCAGGTGATTGCGGCCCCCTCCCCCTTGCCAAGCGGCGCAAGCGCGCATAGCCGCCCACTAACTGTCAACGCACCCGAGGAAAGACGCCCCAATGGTCCCCCGTTACGCCCGCCCCGCCATGACTGCCCTGTGGGAACCCGAAGCCAAGTTCCGCATCTGGTTCGAGATCGAGGCGCACGCCACGCAGAAGCTGGGCGAAATGGGTGTAGTGCCCGAAAGTGCAGGCAAGGCGCTGTGGGATTGGTGGGCAACCAACCCCAAGATCGACGTCGAAGCCATCGACGCCATCGAAGCGGTAACCAAGCATGACGTCATCGCCTTCCTCACCTGGGTTGCCGAACAGGTTGGCGACGAAGCACGCTTCATGCACCAGGGTATGACATCGAGCGACGTGCTCGACACGACGCTGGCGGTACAGCTGGCACGCGCTTCGGACATCCTCATCGAAGACCTCGACGCGCTGCTCGCCGCGATCAAGATGCGCGCCGAAGAGCACAAGTACACCGCCACCATCGGCCGCAGCCACGGCATCCACGCTGAGCCCGTGACCTTCGGCCTCAAGCTCGCGCAGGCCTATGCCGAGTTCGACCGCTGCAAGGCGCGCCTCGTCGCGGCCCGCACCGAGATCGCGACTTGCGCCGTGTCGGGCGCGGTGGGCACCTTTGCCAACATCGACCCCGAAGTCGAAGCCTATGTCGCAGAGCAGCTGGGCCTCGTGCCCGAGCCCGTCTCGACGCAGGTCATCCCGCGCGACCGCCACGCCATGTACTTCGCCACTCTGGCGGTGATCGCAGGCAGCATCGAACGCCTCGCGGTCGAAATCCGCCACCTGCAACGCACCGAAGTGCTGGAAGCAGAGGAGTACTTCAGCCCCGGCCAGAAGGGCTCGTCGGCAATGCCGCACAAGCGCAATCCGGTGCTGACCGAGAACCTGACCGGGCAGGCGCGCATGATCCGCGCCTATGCCATGCCCGCGCTCGAGAACGTCGCGCTGTGGCACGAGCGCGACATCTCGCACTCCTCGGTCGAACGCTACATCGGTCCCGATGCGACCATCGCTCTGGACTTCAGCCTCGCGCGGCTGACCGGCGTGGTCGAGAAACTGCTGGTCTATCCCGACCGCATGCAGGGCAATCTCGACTCGATGGGCGGCCTCGTCCACTCACAGCGCGTGCTGCTGGCGCTGACGCAGGCCGGTGTGAGCCGCGAGGACGCCTACCGCCTCGTCCAGCGCAATGCGATGAAGGTGTGGGAATCGAACGGCCAGCTCTCGCTGCTCGATCTGCTCAAGGGCGACGAAGAAGTGACCGCCGCGCTGTCCGATGCGGAGCTCGAAGAGAAGTTCGACCTCGAATACCACTTCAAGCATGTCGACACGATCTTCAGCCGGGTCTTCGGTTAAGGCGTGTTCGGAGAAGCCGTGTTCGGCTGGGCGTCTTCGACTAGACTTGGACGCCAAAAGCCCTAGGCTGAGGCGCGCAATGCAGACTGGGAAAGGCCAAGACTGTGCAGATCGTACGAACCATCCTCTGGGTCCTTCTGGCGGTGTTCATCGTCGTCTTCGTGATGCTCAACTACGGTGAGCCGCAGCGGGTGAAGTTCTGGCCTTCGGAAGACCCGGTTGGCTTCGACTGGCCGGTGGGCATCATCGCGCTGATGTTCTGGCTCTTGGGCGTGATCCCGACGTGGCTCTATCACCGCAGCGTGAAGTGGAGCCTCAACCGCCGCATCCGCAGCCTCGAGAACTCGATCAAGTCGAACGCGCTCGCGCACCGCGATGTGCCGACGCCGGCCGCCACCAGTGCAGAGACCGGCGATAGCCTCACCCCGTCTTCAGATAGCACCCCTGCATGAGCAACCCCATCTACCTCGCGCTCGACGTGCCCCAGATCGAGCCTGCCAAAGCGCTGTTGAACAAGGTCAAAGCGCATATCGGCGGGGTCAAGCTGGGACTTGAGTTCTTCTGCGCGCATGGCGGCCACGGCGTGCACGAAATCGCGCACATGGGCCTGCCGATCTTCCTCGACCTGAAGCTGCACGACATCCCCAACACCGTCGCCGGCGCGATGCAGGCGATCCACGTGTATGAGCCTGCCATCGTCACCGTCCACGCCAGCGGCGGGCGCGCGATGATGGAGGATGCCAAAGCGGCTGCGGCTGAAGGCTGCAAGGTGGTCGCCGTGACGATGCTCACCAGCCTCGATGAAACAGATCTCCAGCGCACCGGCGTCGGCGGCACGCCGCACGACCATGTAATGCGCCTTGCCGAGCTTGCGCATGACGCAGGTCTCGACGGGATCGTGTGCTCCGGTCAGGAAGTGGGTCAGGTCCGCAAACAGTGGAAGGACGGCTACTTCGTCGTCCCCGGCCTGCGTCCCGCTGGCGCCGCGCTCGGCGACCAGAAGCGTGCGGTAACGCCGCGCTCGGCGCGCGATGACGGTGCCAGCGTTCTGGTGATCGGCCGCCCGATCAGCCGCGCCGACGACCCCGAAGCCGCCGCCCGCGCGATCGAAGCAACACTTTAGGTTCTACTCTGCGGCTGCCGCCTCGGCCTCGGGCTCGACTTCGGTAACCGCCTCGGCGGGGATGTCCATGAAGTTAGGCGAATCGACGTGCCAGCCGACCAGCCGCATGTCGTCACCGCTTCCGTAGAAGGTGAAAGTCTCGGTCCCCTCGCCCTTGGCGAACTGGGTCTTCATCGTAACCGTCGTCTCGGTCAGGCCATTGTTGGTGTTGATGTTGAAGCCTTCGCGCTCGGTGCTCTCGACCGCGCCCATGCGCTCGGTCACCAGGTCCACCAGCGCCTGCATCTGTTCCGGCGTCGTCGCCCCGCGAAACTCGTCCGAAGTCAGTCCGTACAGCGCCTGCGCATTGCCCTCGTTATAGGTTTCGTGGAACTCGATGATCGTCGATTCGCCCTTGTCGAGCTGCGCCATCGGGTTGCAAGCGGCAAGGAACAGCGCGGACAGCGCAGCGACAAACAGTTTCAGCTTCATGGGAGCCCCCTAATCTCGATTGACCCAAGACTCTGCGAAATCGCCGCAAAGCGCAAGCCATTGTCTTGTCGGCCTGCAGCATCAGACGCTAGGAGACGCGCATGTTGATCAAGGCCTGCGGGCTCACCTCTGCCGAGACAATCGCTGCCGCAGCGCAAGCGGGTGCGACGCATGTCGGACTGGTGCACTTCGCGCCCAGCCCGCGCCATGTGGAGCTCGACAAAGCCGCGAGGCTGCGCGCGTGTGTCCCGCAAGGGGTGAAGGCCGTTGTGCTGCTGGTCGATCCCGATGCGGACTTGCTCGCAGCAGTGATCGCGCAGGTGAAGCCCGACGTCATCCAGTTGCATGGGAAGGAAACGCCAGAGCAAGCCGCAAGGCTGCGCCAGCAAGGTGGTTTCGAAGTCTGGAAGGCGCTCAGCGTCCGCAGTGCCGAAAGCCTCGCCGATGCAACCCGCTATGAAGGCGCAGTGGACCGCGTGCTGTTCGATGCGCCTCCGCCGGCCGATAGCACCCTGCCCGGTGGCAATGGCGAGGCGTTCGACTGGACGCTGCTCAAAGGGCATGACCACCGCATCGACTGGGGCCTTGCGGGCGGTCTCACCCCGGACAATGTCGCCGCCGCGATCCACGCGACGGGAACGCCGCTGGTAGATGCTTCCTCGGGCCTCGAAAGCGCACCGGGGGTCAAGGACGTGGGCAAAATCGCCGCATTCTGCGCCGCTGCGCTCTCCGCATAGAAAAAAGGCGGCCCCGAAGGACCGCCTTTTCTTTTTTTCGCATCGAAGTCCGGATTAGAACTTCGCGCCGACACCCAGCGTGACTGCATTGACGTCAATGAAGTCGCTGAAGAAGTGGCGATATTCAGCGGTCAGGTAAACGCTGTCGCTGATGCCATGGTTATAGCCGGCGCCGAGGTAGGGCACGTCTTCGCCTTCGCCGAAGGCATAGCCGCCCGATGCGAAGAGCTTGCCGCGCTCACCGATGTTGGTGCCGAGACGGCCACCGACGCCCCACACAACGTCCGCGCCGTCGACGAGGACCTTGTCGGCCGAACCTTCGACGCCGAGGAACAGCGTGTCGCTGAGGTCGAAATCATAACCTGCCGCAACGCCGGCAACAGCTTCTTCCGAGCCACCGGCCCAGACGATCCCGCCGCGGGCTTCGACGCGGACTTCGCCGTCTGCGTCCTGTGCGAAAGCCGGGGTAGCGAAGGCGGTTGCCGCCGCTGCGATTGCGATAGCGATCTTGCGCATTTCATTTTCCTTTTAGAGCCGCCGCACCAACTGCGGTGTGGTCGACATGCGCGCTAAATCGGCCCGGAAAGCTGAACTTCAACTGACAAACATCACAAAAGTATCACTTTTTGAATATGTCGCAAATTTGCAACATCATGTTAATCTTGCAGCAATCCCAGCGACTGGTTCTTAGCCGCTGGACAGCACCGCATCGCTCTGCCAATCGCTGGCCTGTCATGACCTCTCCAAACTCCTTCCGTAACCAGCCCGACGAACGCGGCCACTTTGGCGATTATGGCGGACGCTATGTCGCCGAAACGCTGATGCCGCTGATCCTCGATCTGGAGCGCGAGTATCGCAAGGCGCAGGCCGATCCCGCGTTTCAGGCCGAGTTCGACGACCTGCTCGAACACTATGTGGGCCGCCCCTCGCCGCTCTATTTCGCAGAGCGGCTGACAGAGGCGCTTGGCGGCGCGCAAGTGTGGTTCAAGCGCGACGAGCTCAATCACACGGGCGCGCACAAGATCAACAATTGCATCGGGCAGATCCTGCTCGCGATCCGCATGGGCAAGACCCGCATCATCGCCGAAACCGGCGCGGGCCAGCACGGCGTGGCGACCGCCACCGTCTGCGCGCGCTTTGGTCTGCCCTGCGTGATCTATATGGGCGCAGAGGACGTGAAGCGGCAGTCGCCCAATGTCTTCCGCATGAAGCTGCTTGGCGCAGAGGTGATCCCCGTCACCAGCGGCGGCGCAACATTGAAGGACGCGATGAACGAAGGGCTGCGCGACTGGGTCGCGAATGTCCATGACACCTTCTACATCATCGGCACCGCAGCGGGCCCGCACCCCTATCCGGAGATGGTGCGCGATTTCCAGAGCGTGATCGGTAAGGAAGCCCGCGAACAGATGCTCGCGCGCACCGGCCGCCTGCCCGATATGCTGGTTGCGGCCATCGGCGGCGGATCGAACGCGCTGGGCCTGTTCCACCCCTTCCTCGACGATCCTTCGGTCAAGATGCTCGGGGTCGAAGCCGCAGGCCACGGTCTTGACGGTGACGAACACGCGGCGAGCCTCCTCGGCGGCTTCCCCGGCGTGCTCCACGGCAACAAGACCTATCTGCTGCAGGACGAGGACGGCCAGATTACCGAGGGCCACTCGATCAGCGCGGGCCTCGACTATCCCGGCATAGGCCCCGAACACGCGTGGCTGAAAGAGTCGGGCCGCGTCGAATACACCGCGGTCACCGACAACGAGGCGCTCGAAGGCTTCCAACTGCTGTGCCGAACCGAGGGGATCATCCCCGCGCTGGAGCCGAGCCACGCCATCGCGGCAGTCGCCAAAATCGCCAAGACGATGGACGACGACCAGATCATCCTCGCAAACCTGTGCGGACGCGGCGACAAGGACATCTTCACCGTCGCCGAGAAGCTGGGAGTGGAGATGTGACCCGCCTCTCCAACGCCTTTTCCAAGCCCCACCCTGCATTTGTCGCCTTCATAACCGCTGGCGATGGAGACACGGCGGCCAATCTCGATGCGCTGGTCGCGGGCGGTGCCGATGTGATCGAGCTGGGCATGCCCTTCACCGATCCGATGGCCGATGGCCCCGCAATTCAGGCAGCGAACCTGCGCTCGCTGGATGCAGGCACGACCACGGCCGATGTGCTCAAACTCGCGACCGATTTCCGTGCGCGGCATCCGGACACGCCGCTCGTGCTGATGGGCTATGCAAATCCGATGGTCCGGCGCGGGCCGGAATGGTTTGCAGATAGCGCCCATGCGGCGGGCGTCGACGGGATCATCTGCGTCGATATTCCGCCCGAGGAAGACGAGGCGCTCGGCCCGGCGCTGCGCGCCAAGGGTATTGCCCCGATCCGCCTCGCAACCCCCACCACCGACGCCGCTCGGCTTCCGGCTGTGATCGAGGGGTCGCAAGGCTTCCTCTATTACGTCAGCGTCGCAGGCATCACCGGCAAGCAGCAGGCGGCAATCGACTCGATCGAGGCCAACGTCACCCGCATCAAGCAATCGACCGACCTCCCCGTCGCAGTCGGCTTTGGCGTGCGCACACCCGAACAGGCCGCCGAGATCGCCAAGGTCGCAGACGGGGTCGTCGTCGGCTCCGCCTTCATCGATCTGGTCGAAGAATTTGGCAGCGAGGCTCCGGCCAAGCTACAAGAGCTGACTTCCGCAATGGTCGCAGCCATGCGCGCAGCCCGCGCCTAAAGGAATATTGGAATGAACTGGTTCAACCGCGTCCGCAATTCGCTCGGCTTTGGTGCCGACAAGAAAACGAACGAGAAAGACCTCTGGATCAAGTGCAAGTCCTGTCAGGAAATGCTCTTCGTTCAGGAATATGAGGACAATCTCTCGGTCTGCCCCAAGTGCGATCATCACGGGCGCATCAATGCCGACACACGCCTTGCGCTGCTGCTCGACCCGGGTTTCGAGCTGCTGCCGATCCCCGAGGTGACCGAGGACCCGCTGAAGTTCAAGGACCAGAAGAAATACACCGACCGGCTGAAAGCAGCGCGCGCGGCGAACCCGCATGCCGATGCTTTCGTGACCGGCTCGGGCGCGATTGACGGGCGGCCTGCGGTCGTCGGCGTGCAGGACTTCACCTTCATGGGCGGCTCGATGGGCATGGCAGTGGGCGAGGCCTTCTGCCGCGCCGCGCAAAAGGCGCTCGACCGCCGCTGTGCTTTCGTTGTCGTTACCGCTGCGGGTGGTGCGCGTATGCAGGAAGGCATCCTCAGCCTGATGCAGATGCCGCGCGCGACCGTGATGACGCGCCGCCTGAAGGAAGCGGGCCTGCCCTATATCGTCGTCCTCACCGATCCGACCACGGGCGGCGTCACCGCAAGCTATGCCATGCTGGGCGACATCCACATCGCAGAACCGGGCGCATTGATCGGCTTTGCGGGCCAGCGCGTTATTCAAGACACGATCCGCGAGCAATTGCCCGAGGGTTTCCAGCGCGCCGAATATCTCCACAAGCACGGCATGGTGGACATGGTCGTTCCGCGCTGGGAGCTGAAGGACACGCTCGCCTCGGTGCTCGATTACCTCGCGCCCAAGGCAGCGGCCTGAGGCCCATGGACTTCGGCAGGTCGGACGACCCGCGCGTTCAGTCACAACTCGATAGACTTGGCTCTCTGAGCGTCCCGCAAGGGCGCTTGGGGCTGGAGACGATCCGTGCCCTGATGGAGCGGCTCGGCAATCCGCACCGCAAGCTGCCGCCGGTGTTCCATGTCGCGGGGACCAACGGCAAGGGTTCGACCTGCGCCTTCCTGCGCGCGATGCTGGAGGCGGAAGGCTACCGCGTCCACGTCACCACCAGCCCGCATCTGGTGCGCTATAACGAGCGGATCCGATTGGCGGGCAGACTGATCGAGGACGGCCCGCTGGCGGATTTGCTGGAGGAAGTGCTCGATGCGGGCGAGGACCTAGGCCCGAGCTTTTTCGAGGTCACCATCGCCGCCGCGTTTCTGGCGTTCTCGCGCACCCCCGCCGACGCCTGTGTGGTCGAAGTCGGTCTTGGCGGACGCTTCGACGCGACCAATGTGCTGGAGCCTGAGGTGCTGGCGGCCTGTGGGATCGCCGCGCTGGGGATCGACCACGAACGGTTCTTGCTGGCGCCGGAGGAAGGCGTGCCCGAAGAGCCAATGGCGCGGATTGCGTTCGAGAAGGCAGGGATCGCAAAGAAGGGCGTGCCGTTGGTGACGTTCTACTATCCCGAACCCGTGCTCGATCCGCCGCTGATCGAGGTACCGGGCAAACCGCCCAAGATCGACTACGAGTTAATGGATTCGAGCGAGGATTATGACCCAGTGGTTAATCCTGCAATTGAAGACGTGGCCGAAAAGGCCGGAGCGCCGCTCTTTCGACCGGTAGGCGAGATCAATTGGCACATCGGACAAGTACCAAGGTCGAATAGCAAAATGCGCTATGCCGATCAGCAAGGATATATGGGGCGACAAAAATCTTACGTCCTGCCTCTTCCCTCCCTACCCGGGCATCATCAGATCGAAAATGCGGGGCTCGCCATCGCCATGCTTCGCCATCAGCAGAAGATTGACGTTTCGATGGAGGCAATCGCGGAGGGCATCAAGTCGGCACGTTGGCCTGCTCGAATGCAGCAGCTGTCGCCTGGGCCTCTGACTGAAAATCGCCAAGTTTGGCTTGATGGTGGGCACAATGTGAGTGCGGGAATTGCGTTGCTTCAAACCATCACAAGCCCCGTTCACCTCATCCTCGGCATGCTCGACAACAAGGACCCGCGCGCGCTGATCGAGCCGCTCGGCGACCGTATTCGCACGCTGCAAGTGGTCCCCGTGCCCGATCACGACAGCCACCCTGCGAGTTCCTTCGGCCCCGAGGCCGTGGCCCGCGCCGATCTCGAAGAGGCAATGCTCAACGCCCCCGACGATGGCTATCCCGTCCTCATCGCCGGATCGCTCTACCTCGCAGGCGAAGCGCTACGGCTCAATGACGAGATCCCGGACTAGTCGAAGACCTCGCGCTCTTCCGCACCGTCTTCCTTGCCTGCCGTGCCCATCGCCTGATCGACGAGGCCGGTGCGCATCATCCACCAGAACAGCACGATGCCGGGTAGCGCCAGCACGGTGGTGAGCAGGTAGAAGTTCACATAGCCCACGCCCTCGATCAGCGCGCCTGCGGTCGTGCCGGTGAGCAGCCGCCCGACGATACTCGCGCCCGCGCTGATCAGCGCATATTGCGCGGCGGTGAAGCGCAGGTCGCACAGCGCCGAGAAGTAGGCGACCACAACCACGCCGCCATATACGCTGGCGAAATTCTCGAAGCCGATGGCAGCGGCCATGCCGATGTTCGAATGGCCTGCCGCTGCCAGTGCGGCAAAGCTGAGGTTTGAAATCGCCATCAGGATCAGCGCGATCAGCACCGACTTCTTGAGGCCCAGCTTGGCGTAGAGCACCCCGCCGACGAACACGCCAACAATCAGCGCCCAGAAGCCCACGCCCACGTCGTAAATCGCAATCTCGTCATTGGTGTAGCCGAGGTCTTCGAACAGCAGACGGAAAGTGAGATTCGCCAGCGTGTCCCCGATCTTGTGGACGAGGATGAACAGCAGCACGAGCAGCCCGCCATTGCGCCCCAGAAACTCGATGAAAGGATCGGCGATCGCGCGAACCTTTTGCGGGATTGTCGTGCGCTCGGCAGGCGGGCGGTGGCGCGGCGGCTCGCCCAGAATCAACGCAGTCAGCATCGCCGGAAGAGCGAAGACCGAACACGCCATATAGGCAATCGACCAATCGGTGCGCGCCGCAACCACCAGCGCCAGCGCGCCCGCACCTGCGGCACCGATGCGCCAGCCATACTGGCTCATCCCCGAGCCGACGCCGAGCTGATAAGGCTTCAGCGTCTCAATCCGGTAGGCGTCGATGATGATGTCGAAAGTCGCGCCTGCCGCACCGAGCATGATCGCGGCAATCGCTACCCATGCAATGTCCTGTTTGGGATCGGCGAGCGCCAGGTTGAACACCGCAGCGATCACCAGCAGGCCTGCCACGAGCATCCATGAGACGCGCAGGCCCAAGCGTCCAATCACCGGCAGCTTCACGGAATCGACGATCCACGCCCACAGCCATTTGAAATTGTAGCTGAGGAACACCAACGTGAAGGCGGTGACTGTGGATTTCTCGATCCCGTCCTGCGCCAACCGCGTCGTCAGCGTTGCCGCCAGCAGCGCGAAGGGAAAACCCGAGGACACGCCGAGGAAGAAAGCCGCGAGCGATTCCTTTTCCAGATAGGGCTTGATCGACCCCAGAATGCCGCGCTCTTCGGCTGCTCCCACTTCGCTCATTCGCCCTTGTCCTTTGCATTCCCGGCGTTTGATGCAACACTAGCCGGACCAGAGAGAGATAGGAAAGCGCCGATGAACGCGCCGACAACAGATTTACCCAGAATGAAACCCACGCCCTCGCAGCTGGCTCTCGCCGAAGCGGTGCGCGAAGGCGTTACGCGTGAGGCTGCGCCGGGGCAGACCGTGCCTGCGAGCCGCTACACCGACCCTGCCCATTTCGCGCGCGAAAAGGCCGCGCTGTTCGGCCGGCTGCCGCAAGTGCTGGTGCCCAGCGTCGCGCTCCCCGATCCGGGCATGGCGCTGCCGCATGATTCGACCGGTCGCCCGCTGCTCATCACCCGCGACAAGGAGGGCAAGGCGCACGTCTTCCTCAACGTCTGTCGCCATCGCGGCACGCGGCTGGTCGAAGGCGAGGATGTGCAATGCGCCGCGCGGCTCGTGTGCCCTTATCACGCATGGACTTACCGCCTCGACGGCAAGCTGCTCGCCCTGCCCCGCCCCGAAACCTTTCCGGGCATGGACAAGGGCGATTTCGGGCTGAAAGAGCTGCCCAGCTTCGAGGCGGGCGGACTGATCTGGTTCTCGCCTGCGGAGGAAGCCGATTTCAGCGATGCGCGCACGCTGGGCGAGGATTTCAGCGCTTTCGGGATGGATACGAGCTATCTTTTCCGCCGCAAGCTTCACACGGTGAAGGGCAATTGGAAGCTCATCATGGATGCCTTCCTCGAAAGCTACCATGTCACCCGCCTCCACGCGAACACCATCGGCCCCTTCTTCAAGGACGGCGTGACAGCCGGAGACGAAATCGGCCCCCATATGCGCAGCGCCGTCGGACGGCTGGAGGAGATGGAGGGCGTCGACCTCACCGACATGGCGGCACTGCGCAAGGTCGTGACATTTGCCTACCAATTGCTGCCCGCCACGATCATCATTCCCAGCCCCGATTACGTCAATGTGATGGTGCTGATGCCGCAGGCGCACGACCTCACTCTGGTCGAGGATTTCATGCTCATCCCAGAGGAACCGCAAACCGACAAGGCACGCGATCACTGGGAGCGCAGCTGGAAATTGCTCGACGGCGGGGTTTTCGCCTCGGAAGACTTCCGCGCCGCCGAACTGGGCCAGCAGGGGCTTTCGACCGGAGTGGTCGATCACATCACGCTCGGCACGCTCGAAGGCGGCATCGCGCGCTTCGATGCTATCGTGCAGGAGGCCCTGCGAGCGGCCAACTGACGCACCACGCACGCAATCGCCGCTTTCGCTGGGGTGAGGTTCTGGTATGGGCGGCTCATGCCCACCAACCCCAAGAAATCGGACGACCGCCCCGAAGGCGACCGTATTGCCAAGCTGCTGGCGCGCGCCGGTGTTGCCAGTCGCCGCGAGATCGAGCGCATGATCGCCGACGGTCGCATCACGCTCGACGGCAAGCCGGTCGAAACGCCTGCCACCTTTTTGAAGTCGCTCAAGGGCGTCAGCGTCGATGGCAAGCCTGTCGCCGGACCCGAGCCGGCGCAGCTTTACGCGTTTCACAAGCCCACCGGCCTTATCACCGCCGAGCGCGATCCGGCGGGACGCGCGACCATCTATGACGCGTTGCGCAATGCCTTGCCCAAGGATACGCCGCGGCTGATGCCGATCGGCAGGCTCGACCTCAACACCGAGGGGCTATTGCTGCTCACCAATGACGGCGGGCTGAAGCGGAAGATGGAACTGCCCGCTTCCGGCATCCCGCGCACCTATCGCGCGCGCGCATTCGGTGAAGTGTCGCAGGAACAGCTCGAAGAACTGATCGAAGGCGTCGAGATCGACGGCGTTCGCTACGGTTCGATCGACGCCAATCTCGAACGAGGCGCTGGCGGTTCGGGTGGCAAGAACCAGTGGATCCAGATGACCATCACCGAGGGCAAAAACCGCGAAGTGCGGCGCGTGCTCGAATATCTGGGCCTCAAGGTGAACCGCCTGATCCGCGTCGGATACGGACCCTTTGCGCTGGGTGAACTGCCGCGCGGGCAGGCGACGCGCATCCGCAAGGGCGATCTCGACCGCTTCGTGAGCACGCTCAAGAAGGGCCACGAATGAGAGTTATTGCAGGCGACTGGCGCGGACGCAAACTGACCGCTCCCAAAGGCGATGCTACCCGTCCCACGGCCGACCGAACGCGCGAGGCGCTGTTCTCGATGCTGACCAGCAGGCTCGGCAGTTTCGAGGATTTGCGCGTGGCGGACCTGTTCGCAGGGTCGGGCGCGCTCGGGATCGAGGCGCTGTCTCGCGGCGCGGCGCATTGCCTATTCGTCGAACAGGAACGCGGCGCGCTCGATGCGATCCGCGCCAATATCGCCGCGCTCGATTGCCGTGCGCGAACCGCTGTCGAGGCAGGGTCGGTCATGGGGTTGCGCGCCGCGCATGAGCCCTATGACATCATCCTCGCCGACCCGCCCTATGACACCGGCGCGGGCGAGGTTGCGCTAGACCGGCTGCTGCGATTGGGCTGGATCGGCGAAGCGACATGGATCGCGCTCGAAACCGCCGCCAAGGAAGAACCGCAGATCGCAGGCCTCGATGTCGAGATATCGCGCAAGGTCGGCAAAGGCCGTCTCACGCTGATGCGGCGGGCGGCCGAGAGCTAGACCTCGCCGGGCTTCGTGCCTGCGAGATATTCGATCCGCTCCCACTTCGCCTCGCGCTCGGGTCCGGTCATGGCGGTCAGCGCGATCTTGTCGGTATCCGTAAGCGCCCAGAACAGCGTCTGACGGCTCGGGACAAGCGACCAGTAATAGCGCTTCGTCTCGGCAGGCCAGGCCGCATATTCTAGCTGTTGCTGCGGGCTCCAACTGTCGAGATCGGCCTGCTGTTCGGGGCTGAGTTCCGGATCAGCAGGGACAAGCCGCTCCGCCTCTTGCGTGGCACGGGCGTGGCCCGGCGCGGCTGTGACATAGCCGATGGTCGCAATCGCGACGGCGATAAGGGCATAGTGGGATTTGCGCATGGGTTTCTCCTTTGGTTGGACCCAAGCGTGGACGAACGCAGCTTCGTTTCTTCAATCCGGAGCGCCTCACCCTGCGGACCGGACATGCATTGGATGACAGGCATTGCGCTGGCCGGGAAGCCACCCTCCCTTCCCCCGCAACCCGTCACGCGCACGCTCCGGCGAGAGGCGTTGCGCAAACGGGCTGGATTGCATTCGTGCGGTTTTCGGGGGACGGCAATGGACTTGCAAGTGCGCTCGCAGATCATATGTGCGACCTTGCGCGCAATCTATTTGTTCTATACTTGTTCCCCCTGGTGCCATGAGTTCGAATCTTCCCTCCCCCGCCTCCAACGGCGCGCCCGATGCGGGTGTCCCGCCTTACGCCGCTCGGCTGAACCCGCCGCAGCGCGAAGCCGTGTTGACGACCGAAGGGCCGGTGCTGATGCTCGCAGGCGCGGGTACGGGTAAGACGGCAGCGCTTACCTCGCGGCTTGCGCATCTGGTGGCGACGCGGCGCGCATGGCCCAGCCAGATTTTGTGCGTCACCTTCACCAACAAGGCTGCACGTGAAATGCGCGAGCGTGTGGCAACGCATCTGGGTGCGGGATCGGAAGGGATTCCGTGGCTGGGCACTTTCCACTCGATCTGCGCCAAGATGTTGCGCCGCCATGCCGAACTCGTCGGCCTGCAGCAGAATTACACCATCATCGACACCGACGATCAGCTGCGCGTTTTGAAGGCGCTGATTGTCGACAATGGCGAGGATGAAAAACGCTGGCCTGCGCGCCAGCTGGCCGGACTGATTGACCGCTGGAAGAACCGCGGCCTCAACCCTACCGATCTCGATCCGGGCGAGAGCGAGGCTTTTGCCAATGGCCGTGGGCGCGAGTTCTACCAGATGTATCAGGACCGGCTGAAGTCGCTGAACGCCTGCGATTTCGGCGATCTGATGCTACACATGCTCAATATCTTCCGCAAGCACACCGACGTGCTGGCCGAGTATCAGCAGCGCTTCAAATACATCATGGTGGACGAATATCAGGACACTAACGCGGTCCAGTATCTGTGGCTGCGCCTCTTGGCGCAGAGCCACAAGAATATCTGCGTGGTCGGCGATGACGACCAGTCGATCTATTCATGGCGCGGCGCAGAAGTCGCCAATATCCTGCGATTTGAAAAGGATTTTCCCGGCGCGGCGGTGATCCGGCTTGAACAGAACTACCGCTCCACTCCTCACATTCTGGGCGCAGCCTCCGGTCTGATCGAGGCCAATTCGCAACGCCATGAAAAGACGCTGTGGACCGAGGTAAACGGCGGCGACAAGGTGCGCGTGATCGGCGTGTGGGATGCCCCCGAAGAAGCGCGCCGCGTTGGCGAGGAAATTGAGCGCCTCGAACGCGAAGGCGCGCCGCTCGACGAGGTGGCGATCCTCGTGCGGGCGCAATACCAGACGCGCGAATTCGAAGACCGCTTCATCCAAACGGGCATCAACTACCGCATCATCGGCGGCTTCCGTTTTTACGAGCGCGCCGAAATCCGCGACGCGCTCGCCTATTTGCGGGTGATTGCGCAGCCGCAGGACGATCTGGCGTTCGAGCGTATTTATAACCAGCCCAAGCGCGGTCTTGGCGCAAAGACGCTCGAAAAAATGCACCAGCATGCGCGGCGCACCGGCTTGCCACTTGCTGCCGCCTCCCTGCAACTGGCGGACAGCGACGAGCTGCCCGCACGCGCCGCGAACACGATCGGCGGTCTGATGCGGCAGTTTCTCGCATGGCGCGAGGCGGCGGAGGATATGTCGCCGTCCGACCTGCTGCGGCTCGTGCTCGACGAAAGCGGCTATAACGACATGCTGGCCGCCGACCGCTCGCCCGAAAGCGCGGGCCGTGCGGAAAACCTCTCCGAGCTTGCGCGCGCGATGGAGGAATACGAGACGCTCAGCGACTTCCTCGAACATGTCAGCCTCGTCATGGACAATGATCGCGGCGACGAGGAAGAGACCGTCACCACCAGGACGATCCCTGCGGCCAAGGGGCTGGAGTTCGACCACGTCTTGTGCGTTGGCTGGGAAGAAGGCGTCTTCCCGTCGCAACGCGCGGTGGACGAAGGTGGTCTTGCCAGCCTCGAGGAAGAACGCCGGCTCGCCTATGTCGCAATCACGCGCGCAAAGCGGCGCTGCATCATCCTGCATGCCGCCAATCGCCGGATTTACGGTCAGTGGACGAGCTCGATCCCCTCGCGCTTTATCGAGGAACTTCCCGAAGAACATATCGAGCAGGAATCGACACTTACCGGCGGCGCATCGCTGTGGCGGGCGAACTGGTCGGAGAATGAAGACCCCTTCGCGCATGTCGCCCGCGACCGTCCCGACCGTGCCGAGGCGCGCGGCCCCGGCTGGCGTCGCGCAGTCTCAACCGGCTATGAAACGCGCCAGCAGCGCGTCGCCGAACCGGGCCGGAGCGCGGCAAGCTTTGCTGCCAAACCGCGCAGCGATATCGCCATCGGTGCGATGGTCGAACACGCCAAGTTCGGGACTGGCTGCGTCATCGATCAGGAAGGCAACAAGCTGACGATCAATTTCGAGGACGCGGGTGAAAAACGCGTGATCGACAGCTTTGTGAAGGTTGTAGGCTAGGCCCGACCAGGCGTCATCAGGCGTTCGGCGGCATCCATTTGTCGAGCACTTTTTCGAGCTGCTCAAGCGTGAACGGCTTGGCGAGATGCGCCTGCATTTCTCCGGCGAGGCACGCCTCGACATCGGAGCGGAAGGCATTGGCAGTCATCGCGACAACCGGAAGCGATTGGGCATCGAGCCCTTCTTTCCGCAACATCAGCGTGGCAGCGATCCCGTCCAGCTTCGGCATCTGCACATCCATCAACGCCAGGTCGAAGGGTTCGCCATCCTGCTCGGCGGCAAGGATGCCCTCGACCGCTTCCTCTCCGTCCTCGAACAATTCAACCTCGAGCCCGATCCGCTCGGCCATTTCCATGATCAGCATCTGGTTGATGTCGTGATCTTCGGCGAGCGCCACACGGCGACCTGCCCAACGGTTCAATTGCTCCTCCGGCTGTGCTGATTTTCGTTTCTCATCCGCTTCGTCATGCGCTTTATCGGCGGCAAGCGGGAGGCAAAGGTTCACGCAGGTCCCCTTACCCAATACGCTGTCGAGCGCGATGGTCCCGCCCATCAATTCGACCAGTTCGCGGCAGATATGCAGGCCAAGTCCCGATCCGCCACTGCTGCGGTAATCGCCGTCTTCGACCTGTACGAATTCGTCCAGCACCGTGGCCAGCTTGTCCTCCGCTATCCCGATCCCGGTATCGCAAACGCTGATCATCAGCGCGCCGCCTTTGTAGCTGGCGGCGATGTCGATCCCGCCGTTAAATGTGAACTTCACCGCGTTGCCGATAAGGTTGGACAGCACTTGCCGGATACGCAGATCGTCGCCGATCACATAACGTGGCACACTGGCGTCCAGCTTCGGTTTCAGGCGGAGTCCCTTGGTTGCTGCGCTGGCTTTGAAAAGGTTCGTACAGCTCTGGATGAGGTGGTGGATGTCCGTGCGTTCCAGCTTGATAGTCAATTGCCCCGCCTCGATGCGCGACAGGTCGAGGATCGCGTCGAGCAGCTTGAGCATATTCTGGCTCGATTCGTGGATCAGGCGAACCCGCTTGTTCTGTTCGGGTGGCAGATCATCGCGCAAGAGCAGGTCCGAAAAGCCGAGGATGCCGTTCATCGGCGTGCGGATTTCATGGCTCATATTGGCAAAGAAGCGTGACTTGGACTTGAGCAGCATCATTGCATGCTGGGCTTCACGCACCTCGGACTCTGCGCGCTCGCGTTCGATCAGGTTCGATCGGTGCGCGCCCGAAATAAGCAGGCTGGCAACTGCAAAGGCACTCGCGAGTGCAAGCAGGCTGAGCTGGAAACGGGTGTCGAACACCTCGTAGCGGATGGCGACGCTTGTCGCCAAAGCGAGCCCGAATGGGAGGATCAGTGCGAGAGGCAGCACCCGTCGCAACGCTATCGACCCGGTCCCGTTCCCGAGCACGACAGACACCCACCCGCGATTGCCGTTGCGCAACAAAATAGCGCTGATCAGGCAGGCAAAGCAGACAGCCGTAGGCAGCGAAATCGCAGAAAAGAACATCGCGTTGCTAAGCGATTCCGCCTCAAACATGAACATGGTGAGCGCGAGCAAAGCCGGCATCAGCGCAATCGTTGCAAAGACAGATTTGACCTCTGGCCTGTTCGAAGATGCCAGAGCTGCTCCCAAAATGATGAAAGTCACCGAAGTCGCCTCCGACATTCGTATATCGGCGAACATCTCAGGACGAGGAAGGAGGAACTGATCAATGCCATTGGCCGTGCCCGATGCGATGACCATCAGATTGGCAACAGCAACGCCGAGAATGATGACGCCCGCAGCAATGCGGAAATCGACCGGATCATGCCCCAGCGGATGCCATTCCGAAAGCAGGACAGCTCCGCTTCCGAGTAGAAACAACGCCGCTGTCGACGGTACCATGGCGGAAAATTGATGTCCGAAGTGGGTCACCGCCTCGATACCTGCCCCCCAACCGATGATCAGGACGATGCCTGAAATGAGGGCGCAGATTGCCAGCAGGCAATTGCCGAAGGGCCTTAATTGCAAAGCCTTTTCTTCGACAATCTTTGGATCGAGCAATTCGACATGGTCGGCGTCGGTCGCATCGGCCGAATTGGAAGACGGGGAATTATCCTGAGAAGCGTCCGCATGTTCCTCCCGCGGGCTTTGAATCCACGGACGGTCATTGGATGCAAGCAGATCGGCTCGCTCGCGGGCAGCCCCTGGAAAATCCATACGCGCTCCGATTCCATTCGGGCACGACTATAGACTGCCCCGCCCCACAAACGCTGGACTGAGGTTTCATCAATATTTTCAGGATGTCTGCCTGGGAATGCTACCTACCGTAGCAATACCTAAGCACGCGTCATGACCGGGCCGGCGGTCCTGCCCGGTTCAGCCCGCCCCGATGTCGAGGAAGCCGGGCTTTGGGCCGTTCCATTCGCCTGCTGCAACCGGCTCGTCATCCTCGTCGCGCTGACGACGGGGTTTGCGTTCGGTGCGTTCTTCCGAGCGGCCTTCTGACTTCGAGCCGCGTTCGCGGCGCGGTTTGCGCGGGGCGCTCTCGGCTTCGTCTGCATCATCGCGCTTACGGCTGCGAGAACGCTTCTGCTCACGCGGTGCATCATCACCCGACTTGCCGCCATCGGAGGCATCGTCCTTGGCCCGCTTTTCGGGCTCCGCTCCGGCCTCGACCAATTCGACGCGCACGTCTTCCTTGCCGAAGACCTTGATCGCGGCGCCGGTCAGCTTCTCGACATTCGCAATCGCCTCCGCATCTTCGTCCGCAACGAAAGTGAAAGCGCGGCCCTTGGCGCCGGCACGGCCAGTACGGCCGATGCGGTGGACGTAATCGTCGGGATGCCACGGCGTGTCGTAGTTGAAGACATGGGACACGCCTTTAACATCGAGTCCGCGCGCGGCGACATCGGAGGCGACGAGGATATTGACCTCGCCCTTCTTGAACCGATCGAGCTCTTTCAGCCGCGAACTCTGGTCCATGTCGCCGTGGATTTCGCCACTGGCAAAACCGCGCCGCTGCAGGTGCTTGTTAAGCTCGCGCACGGTGGTCTTGCGGTTGGCGAAGATGATCGCGGTTTCGATGTGATCGTTGGCCAGCAGCCATTCGAGCGTGTCGCGCTTCTGCTTGGCCTTCACCGGAACCTTGAACGCGGTAATGTCCGCATTGGTGGTCGCTGCGCGAGAAGTCTCGATCCGCTTGGGATTGTTGAGAAACTTCTTCGCCAGCTTCTCGATCGGCGCAGGCATGGTCGCCGAAAACAGCATGGTCTGGCGGGTTTCGGGCAGCTTGTCGCAGATGAACTCGATATCGGGAATGAAGCCCATGTCGAGCATGCGGTCAGCCTCGTCGATCACCAGCAGCTCGCAGCCGTTAAGCAGGATCTTGCCGCGTTCGAACAGGTCCATCAGGCGGCCCGGCGTGGCGATCAGCACATCGACGCCCTCGTTCAGCGCCTTGACCTGATCGCCCATCTGCACGCCGCCGATCAGCAGCGCCATCTTGAGATCGTGGTTCGCGCCGTATTTCTCGAAATTCTCGGCCACCTGCGCAGCAAGCTCGCGGGTCGGTTCGAGGATCAGCGAGCGCGGCATCAGAGCACGGCGACGACCAGCGGCCATCACGTCGATCATCGGCAGCACGAAACTCGCGGTCTTGCCCGTCCCCGTTTGCGCGATTCCGATGATGTCCTTCATCATCAACACGGCGGGGATCGCCTCGGCCTGAATTGCCGTGGGCGTGGTATAACCGGCAGTCTCAACTGCTTCGAGTAATTCGGGTGAAAGGCCGAGATCGGCAAATGTCATGCGCGTTAAAATGTCCGGATAGCGGGCAGCGGTGGCTGCCGGGATTGGCACTGCGCAGGCAAAACCCGCGACCAGTGCCGCTGCGCTTGGCTAAAAAGGGCTCAAAAGTCAAGAAATGCGCGAGGGGAGCGCAGGAGGGGCGATCAGTTTTCTACCGCGACAAGCTGGCGCATGCGCTCAACCTCGCATTTGGCACCGCTGCGCGATTGCAGTTCGTCACGCCCGACGCAGAGCTGTCCGTCTTCGCTGCGTTCGATGTAGAAGCCCGAATAGAAATCGCGCGCACGGCAGGCCCGCTCGAGATTGATCGAGACGATCCGGTCATCGCGCAGGAACAGCAACAGGCGGTTGCCCGTTCCGGTCTGGACACCCGAAATGCCCGACATCGGCACGCAGCGCTCCATCTCCCGCTCTTCGAACGTGGTCCGCAGGCCACGCTGCGGAAGCTGCGCGAGCAAGCTGTTCCGATTGCTCTGCCGCTGGGGCGAAATGCGGATGGTCACGCGCTGTTCGATCCGCACCTGCTGGACGTTCTGATCGCCGTAAAACGCATCGAGCGGCGTGCGATCCGATGAATCCGCACGCGATTGCGGTCCGTCGGGGTCGACATCGTAATCGGGAGCGACCGACATCGGCGCAGGTCCTTCCTCGTCTCCTGAGTGAACAAGCGCAGCCCCCTGCCCCAGCAAGGGCAGCAACAACGCCAGAGGCGCTGCAAAGGAAAGCAGGCTCGTCATCGGGCTAGAAAAGTCCTCCGCATCATTCGCAGGCCTTGCGGCCCGCACTGAACGGCAGCGAGACCTAGCAGAGACGATTGAACCTTGGCTTAACTGCGGTGCAAGATGACTGGCAAAACGCTGGCACTATGGGGCGCAGCTGTGGCATAGACGCCACAATTATGCAGACCACCGTAAACCCCAGAGCCAGCACCGAAACTTTCCTTGCCGAAGCCGCAGAACTGCTCGGCCCCAAGGGATTTACCACCCTCGCAGACGATATCGAACCGTGGGAGACGGACTGGCGCGGACGCTACACCGGCCGCGCGCTCGCGCTGGCTTCGCCCGCTTCGACCGCCGAGGTGTCGGCGCTCGTCAAACTGTGCAGCGCGCACGCCATCCCCATCGTCCCGCAGGGTGGGAACAGCGGCATGGCGGGCGGCGCGACTCCCGACAACAGCGGCAAGGCGATCCTGCTCTCGCTCCGCCGGATGAACAGCATCCGCAGCCTCGATCCGACCGCCGGACAGGCTGTGTGCGATGCCGGTGTCATTCTCCAGACCTTTCACGAAGCCGCCGAAGAAGCAGGCATGCGCTTCCCGCTGACCTTGGGCGGCAAGGGTTCGGCGACGATCGGCGGGCTGGTCTCGACCAATGCGGGAGGCACTCAAGTGCTCCAGCACGGCACCATGCGCGCTCAGGTTCTGGGGATCGAGGCGGTGCTCGCCGATGGAAGCGTATTCGACCAGTTGACCGTGCTCAAGAAGGACAATCGCGGCTTCGATCTCAAGCAATTGCTGATCGGGTCCGAGGGCACGCTGGGTATCGTCACCGCCGCTACCCTGCGCTTGCTCCCCGCGCCGAACGCGCGTGCGACCGCATGGGTAGGTCTTTCGGCGATCACCGATGCGCGAACCCTGCTGCGCCGCATCGACCGGGCAATGGGCGATGCGCTCGAAGGGTTTGAAGTCATTCCGGCGCACTGCCTCGACAGCGTGCTTGCCCATTTGCCCGATGCCCGTTCTCCGCTCGCTCAAAAGCATGAATGGAACGCGCTGATCGAATGCGTCACGGTCGATGGCGAGGACGCCGCCTTGCGCGAGCGGCTCGAAAACGCGCTCGCAGACGCTGCTGCGGACGGCCTCCTGTCCGATGCGGTGATTGCCGCGAACGAGCGACAGGCGGAGGATTTCTGGCTGCTGCGCGATTCGATCAGCGCAGGCGAGCGAGCGCTCGGACCGGCGATGCAGCACGACATATCGGTTCCGGTCGAGAAGATGCCCGAGTTCATCCTCGCCGCCACCCCCGCCGTCGAGAAAGCCCATCCGGGCACCACGGCGGTGGCTTTCGGCCATCTGGGCGATGGCAATGTCCATTTCCACGTGCTCGCTCCCAAGGGTTCGGTTCCGGGCCAGTGGGAGGAAAACGAAGGCAAGGCGGTTAGCGCGCAAGTCTATGATCTGGTTACACAATGGGGCGGGTCGATCAGCGCCGAGCATGGTATCGGCCAGATGAAAATCGGCGAATTGGGCCGGTTGGGCGATCCGGTGGCTCTGGCGATGATGCGCAGCGTCAAAGCCGCTCTTGATCCCAAGGGCCTGCTCAATCCCGGCAAGCTGGTTCCTCCCGCACAGGATTGACCGCCCCCAAGCTTGCACAGCCGCTGTGGAGCGCCTAAAGCGCGGCCATCGCGACCTCGCAAGGGGTGCAAGGCGATCAAGCCCGCGTAAAAGTTTCCAATTCCACTTCTCGGAGAGATGTCCATGGCGACCGCGCCGCAGCCGCAACTTCCGCTGTTCTACAAAGACCTGCTTCCGCTCAACAGCCGTGACCACGGCGATTTCAAGGTAAGCCCCTTTGCCGATGCCTCGTTCCTCGCGAACACGCACGCAATTCCGCTGACCGTCGATGAATTCGTCGATGCACAGCGTCACTACCCGATCGTCTTCACCGCGGGCGAAAACCCGCTGCCGATCGCGCTGATGGGTCTCAACGAAGGCGTGAACACTTTCATCGGCGAAGACGGCAAGCTCGAAGCGGGCCTGTATGTTCCGGCCTATGTCCGCCGCTATCCCTTCATCCTCGCCAAGCTGAACAAGGAAAGCGACGACATGTCGCTGTGCTTCGATCCGCAGGCAGGTGTGATCGGCAAGAACGAAGAAGGCCAGGCCCTGTTTGAGCCCGCCACCGACGGCGGCGAAGCGAAGCCGACCGACTACACCAACGGCGTGCTCGAATTCTGCACCCGTTTCGAACAGTCGGGTCAGCGCACCAAGGCGTTCCTCGAAGAGCTCAAGAAGCTCGACGTGCTGCGCGACGGCCGGATGGATATCACCCGCCGCGACATGCCGGACACCCCCTTCACCTACACCGGCTTCCAGATGGTCGACGAAGAGAAGCTGCGCGAGCTTCCCACCGATGTGCTGGAAAACCTCAACAAGAGCGGCATGCTCATGCTGATGCACGCCCAGCTGTTCTCGATGAACCTGATGCGGATGGTGTTCGAACGACAGAGCGCGCAGGGCAAGGTGCCGATGCCGAATTCGGGCACTCCGGCAGTACCCAACGGCACGATGTAAGCTGCCGGTTTTCCGGCGGTTCGGGTACCACTCCGGTTCCGAAAAACACCGCCGGTCGGGAAATTTTTGGGCGGCCTACGTCTTGTACGTAGGCCGCCCTTTTCCTATCTGAAGGATAGGGACGGTTAACCCTCATCAACCGTCCTGGACACGCCCCCAACGGGCGTTTTCCTCCCTGAACCTGGCCACCTCGTGCGATCCCCCCCTTAAATGCGCGAGGTGGCTTTTTTGGTTTGGCCGAGGGCGCTCCCCGATCATTCGGCAGGAATTACTCCGCCGCCTGCGCCAATTCTCCGCTCGCTCCCAGGCCGGCGGTTTCGGCGCCCAGTTCGCGCACCAGTCCGGCCAGCATTCTGGCCAGCGGCTTGACCGCTGCCGTCGGCTCCGAAAGCGAGGCGTCGAGATAGGTCGAACGGCACAGTTCGATCTGAAGCCCGTGGATGCCGCGCGCAGGCTCTGCGTGGCGATCAAGCACATAGCCACCCGAATAAGGACGGTTGTGCGCCGCTGCGCAGCCGTGAAGCTCCAGATAGCGGAATGCGCGCGAAGCCAGTGTCGAATGACACGAGGCGCCGAACCTGTCTCCCAGCACGATCTGCGGCGCACGCTCCTCGCCGCTGGGACGGCGCAGCGGCGGCATGGAGTGCAGGTCGATCAACAACGCCGCGCCCCAGGCATCGCGGATACGCTTCAGCTCTTTTGCCAGAAAATCGTGATAGGGCTGATGGATATCATCCACTCTTCGCAGCAATTCTTCGCGTGGCAGGCGTGAACGCCAGATCTCGCCAAAGCCTGGCAGTCGGCGCGGCACCAGTCCCAGACCGCTGCGTGCGCGGGCATTGCTGCCATAACGGCGCGCTTGCGGATTGCCCTTTGCGCCGCCCTCTACCATCTCCCAGTCGATATCATCGGCAGCGCGGTTGAGGTCGAGCATCGCGCGCGGAGCGTGTGCCACCAGCAGGCCCGTGCCGGTTGCGCGGGCGATCTCGACGCCCACGGCATCGACATGGCGATCCTCCAGCCGCAACTGGCTGAGTCCTGCATCTCGCATCTCGGCTAGAACCGCCCCCGGATAGGCGCGCCCTGCGTGCGGGACGGCGATCAGGACCGGCAATGGCATGGAGCATGGCGCAACATGGATGAACGCTGCCCCGGCCTCGCTATCCTGCCCCCTGTCTCCCGCTGCAATCGCCCCGCCACGCCGGGTGACGAGCTTGCCCCCGTTCGCGCCGGACGCAAGCTTGGACAAAGGAGGACGTGAGCCGGAAGCCATCGTTAGTTTGCTGCCCGCTTTGCCCCGCTGAGTCAAAGCCTCAATACCCCTCGCAAAACCGGTGCCCTGCGCTGGTGCGTTAATCGCAAATGATAAGGCTATGGGCGCTTGCGTCTCAAAGCAGGGCATCCGGAGCAAACGCCAAAGATTTCTTAAGTGAAACGCTCTATGCAGCGCGGCATGACATCGAATCCCTCCTACCGCATCCTCCTTGCCGAGGATGAAGAAGCCATGCGGACCTACCTCGAACGCGCGCTAACCAATGCGGGCTATGAGGTTAAGAGCGTGGATCGGGGCACAGAAGCCCTGCCCTTGCTCGAAAACGAGCAGTTCGATCTG
>PALE01000048.1 GCA_002706445.1 Erythrobacteraceae bacterium | reverse complement strand
GTTTCCTACAGGATGGAACACATGGAACACTGTCTTGGGCGGAAAAAGCGGAAGGCTGCGGACCGGATGCGGAGCGGCGGCGGATATGGGGAACGCTGACGTAGTCGCTACGGATTTCGAGCCCTGTATCGGGGCTCTCGCCCAACCTATCATCGAGCGCATCATCAAGCGCATCATCGATGCGGTCGACCTCCGATTGCCGGAACCCGCGACCGATCAGGCGGCGGATGGCATCGAAGATCGGCTTGCGGTCGGTACGGGACGCATTCGGGGCGGGGTGTGACATGGGGAAGACCTCGTTGGCTGGAGCAAAAGCGAGGTCTGCCTATTAGGCACATACGGGGCGTGTAGGAAAATTCCCGATAGCGGCGGGCTGACAGGCTCGCCGGTGTAGCCCCGATACGAGGCTCCCGCTCAGTTGCCCAAGCGCTCGAATTCGAGACGTTCCTTGCATTGGTAGAAGTCCGATTTGCAGGCTTCGTCGAGGATCGTCATTGCGCGCATGCGGTCTTCTTCACCGCCTTTGCCTTCCGCGAGCATCCCCGCAAACGAGGTGCAGCTGTAAGGATCGCCTGCCTCGCAACCCTTTTGGTAGGCGGCGCGGCTCTGGGCCCACAATTCGTCTCTCGCCTCGTCACTTTCGGCATCCCAGCCGTCCTGGTTCAGATATCCGCCAAGGAACTGGCAGGCGCGCGAGTCGCCAGCGTCGCAGCCAAGCCCCGCCAGCTCGCGTGCGAGCGGCTTGTCCTGCTGGCCACCTTCGCCCATTTCGGCCATCTGGCCTGCATTGATGCACGCCCCGCCCAGACCGGCGCGGCATGCCGCGATCAGGCTCGCGCGTTCGAGCGGCTGGTCGATATCGCCGCCGACCCCATCATCGGCGTAGCGCGCCAGAGTGACACAGGCGAGCGCGTCTCCGCCATCGCACATGCGTGCCGCAAGCGCGCGCGCTTCGGTGCGCTTGTCATAATCATTGTCGAGTTCGGCAAGGCTTGCGCGGCACGCGCGGGAGTCGCCGGCTTCGCAGGCGGAGGCGACCATGGCGCGCGCTTCGTCACGCCTGTCCCAATCCTCGTAAGCCGCACGGGCTTCTTCGATGACATTGCTCTGCGCGGTGACGAGCGCGGGCGTTGCGATGAGCGCAAATGCGGCGGCGATTCTGAGCATCATATCCTGGTCCCTCCCTGCCGGAGCATCGTATTCGCGAAAGAGGCGGAGGGAAAGTTACAACTATCGACACAAATGCGATGCAACGAAAAGGGCCGCCCGGTTTCCCGAGCGGCCCTTTTGTCCGGGTGCCGTCTGGTGACGGCGCCTGACGCGAAACCAATTACGCGCTGTAGTACATGTCGTATTCGACCGGGCTCGGCGTGGTTTCGAGACGCAGTTGGTCTTCCCACTTGAGCTCGGCATAGGCTTCGATCTGGTCCATGGTGAACACGTCGCCCTTGAGCAGGAATTCGTGATCCTGCTCGAGCGCTTCGAGAGCCTCGCGAAGCGAACCGCACACGGTCGGAACTTCGGCGAGCTCTGCCGGCGGCAGGTCGTAGAGGTTCTTGTCCATGGCTTCGCCCGGGTGGATCTTGTTCTCGATCCCGTCGAGGCCCGCCATCAGCAGTGCCGAGAAAGCAAGATACGGGTTGGCCAGCGGATCGGGGAAGCGGAATTCGACGCGCTTCGCCTTGTCGCCCGCACCGTAAGGGATACGGCACGATGCCGAACGGTTGCGGGCCGAATAGGCGAGCAGCACCGGGGCTTCGAAGCCGGGCACCAGACGCTTGTAGCTGTTGGTGGTCGGGTTGGTGAAGGCGTTGAGAGCCTTGGCGTGCTTGATGACGCCGCCAATGTAGTGGAGGCAGGTTTCCGACAGGCCTGCATATTCGTTGCCTGCGAAGGTCGGCTTGCCGTCCTTCCAGATCGACATGTGCGAGTGCATGCCCGAACCGTTATCGTCCTTGATCGGCTTCGGCATGAAGGTTGCCGTCTTGCCGTAAGCGTGAGCGACCTGCTGCACGACATACTTGTAAATCTGCACCTGGTCGGCAGCCTTGGTCAGGCTCGAGAAGGTGATGCCGAGTTCGTGCTGGCAGGCAGCCACTTCGTGGTGGTGCTTGTCCATGTTGAGACCCATTTCGAGCATGGTCGAAACCATTTCGGCACGGATATCGACAGCGCTATCGACCGGAGCGACGGGGAAATAGCCGCCCTTGGCACGCGGGCGGTGGCCCATGTTGCCCATGTCGTATTCCTTGCTGGTGTTACCCGGCATTTCGATATCGTCGAGCGCGAAGCCCGAACCGGCATAGCCGTCTTCGAAGCGGACATCGTCGAACATGAAGAATTCAGGCTCCGGCCCGACATAGATGGCATCGCCGATCCCGGTCGAGGACAGATAGGCCTCCGCGCGCTTTGCGGTCGAGCGCGGGTCGCGGGCGTAGAGCTGGCCGTCCGAAGGCTCGACGATGTCGCAGAAGACCGACAGCATCGGGGTGGCCGAGAACGGGTCGGGATAGACCGCGTCCATGTCGGGCTTCAGGATCATGTCGGATTCGTTGATCGCCTTCCAGCCCTCGATAGAGGAACCGTCAAACATCAGACCGTCTTCAAGCGCGTCTTCGTCCATGACGACCGACGACATGGTGAGGTGCTGCCACTTGCCCTTGGGATCGGTGAAGCGCAGGTCGACCCACTCGATATCGTTGTCCTTGATCTGTTTCAGGACGTCTTTCGCCTTAGCCATTTTGTATTCTCCAGCTGGTAGTTCGAGAGGTGCGCCCGTCATTTTTGTTTCGCGGGCGCTTTTGCATTCAGTCAGATCGCATCCGGTTGGATTGTGTCCGGTTAGATAGCATCGTCATCGGTTTCGCCGGTGCGGATGCGCAAAGCACGCTCGATCGGCGAGACGAAGATCTTGCCGTCGCCGATCCGTCCGGTCTGTGCGGCAGCGGCGATAGCCTCGACCACGCGATCGGCCTGGTCGGCGGGCACAACGACTTCGAGTTTCACTTTGGGAAGGAAATCGACGACGTATTCGGCGCCGCGATAAAGCTCGGTATGGCCCTTCTGGCGGCCGAAGCCGCGAGCCTCGGTTACGGTGATGCCGGACACGCCGATTTCATGCAGCGCCTCCTTCACCTCATCGAGTTTGAAGGGTTTGATGATCGCCTCGATCTTTTTCACTTAGGTGGATTCCCCGGTCGTTGGCTTTGCGCACGTGCACGTTTCGATCAAGAATCGTGCCAAGATGTGTTGTATATCGGTAGCTGATCCTGCGCCCCGCGCAAGGATCATTCCGGGAGCCCGAATTGCGGGCAGTGCCAGTTTTTGACCGTAAAAGTGCCTAATGGTGTGGCGGGGCTTGCCTAAATTTTGGGCAGCCGGTTGCCGTTTGCAGCCGAAGCCTAGAGCCGCAAGCCGCTGGTTTCGTCGAGCCCGCACATGATGTTGAGGTTCTGGATCGCCGCTCCGCTCGCGCCTTTGCCGAGGTTGTCGAGCACTGCGACCAGCCGCGCCTGCCTGCCGTCGCCGAAGACATAGAGATCGAGCGCATCGCTTGGAGCAGCATCGCCGCGCAGCAGCAATTCAGAGGGGTTGTCATCGGGATCGTGAACACGCACCACCGCTGAACCGTCATAGGCCGATTGCAGGCAGTCGTAGAGCGCAGCAATCTCGGCAGCCCCTGTCAGCGCGGGCGCGGGCAGCGGCACATCGACCACCATGCCGCGATGCGCTGGCACGACGCTGGGCGAGAATACAGGGGCGTGCTTCACCCCTGCATATTTGCGCATTTCGGGCAGGTGCTTGTGACCCAGCGCAAGGCCATAGGCGCGAAAGGCGATGTCCTTATCCGCCTCGAAAAGGTCGATCAGCGCGTTGCCGCCCCCCGAATAGCCGCTCACCGCATTGACGGTCAGCGCGAAGTCGGCGGCGACCAGACCTTCGTCCACCAGCGGGGCGACGAGCGCGATGAAGCCGGTGGGATAGCAGCCGGGGTTCGAAACCCGCGCCGCGCCCGCGATCCGTTTGTGTCCGATGATTTCGGGAAAGCCGTAGGTCCACCCCTCGGCCACGCGATGCGCGGAAGAGGCGTCGATGATGCGCGTGTCGGACCCTTCGGCCAGCGTCACCGCTTCCTTCGCGGCATCGTCGGGCAGGCACAGGATCGCGATATCGGCAGAATGCAGCGCGTCCTTGCGCGCCGATTCCAGCTTGCGCTTGGCGTCGTCCAGCACCAGCAGTTCAAATTCGCTGCGGCCTTCCAGCCGTTCGCGGATTTCGAGGCCGGTCGTGCCGGCGGCGCCATCGATGAAAATGCGGGTGGTCATGCCACCACGTTTAGCGCGATCAGTCGGCGAGACAATCCGCTTTCATGTAGCCGCTCGGTCCTTCGGGGCCCAGACAGCCCCAGACCCACGCACCTGCCACGTCGAGCACTTCGATCTCGGTCCCTGCCTCGAAGCGGGTGATGACAGGGGAATCGTCGCGGGTGGTTTCCATCACGTCGACGCCTTCGGCGCCGACCGTGCGGACATGGGGGATGACGTAATGCGCAGCAAGATGAACACCGGCGAGCGCAATGTGGGCGAGGTCGCCGCGCAGCGGAATCGTGCCGGGCGCAGGCTTTTCGACCGGACCTTTGAGGCCCAGCCCGCCGCTCGGAACAGTGTATTCGTGATTGTGGCCGCCAGCGCCGCTCATTTACGTATCTTTATTCCTGTAAGCCCCTTTGGCGCCGCTTAGCCGCTGTTTACCGAGTGGGCAAGACAGGCGCTTGGCTCCTCACCAGCTTATGAGCCCCACGCTTACGACCCGAAGCGGCCCTTGAGCATGTGCCATGCAGCGCGCAGGCCATAGGCGGTGCCGCCCTTCGAACGGCCCGGCTTGGGGAAGGGGCGCCATGCGAATGTGTCGAAATGCGCCCAGTCGATCCCGTCGGCTACAAAGCGGTCGAGGAACAGCCCTGCGACACTTGCGCCTGCATAGGGGTTGGCGTGGGCGTTGGAGAGGTCGGCAATGTCGCTCGCCAGATATTCGCGATAGGCATCGGGCAGCGGCAGACGCCACGGCTCGTCGTCATGCGCCTTGCCCGCCTCGATCAGTGCCTGCGCGGTCTCGTCCTTGCGCGTCATCAGCGCGGGGTAATCGGGGCCGAGCGCCACGCGCGCCGCGCCGGTGAGGGTGGCGAAGTCGATCACCAGCTCGGGGTTTTCCTCGCTCGCTCGGGTCAGCGCGTCGCCAAGGATCAGCCGCCCCTCGGCATCGGTGTTGTGAATTTCAACGCTCAGACCCTTGCGGCTGGACAGCACATCGCCGGGACGGAAGGCATCGCCGGCAATTGCGTTTTCGACCGCGGGCACGATCAGGTGGAGCCGGACCTTCAGCCCTGCACCCATGATCAGACCGCCCAGCGCAATCGCATGCGCCGCGCCGCCCATGTCCTTCTTCATCAGCCGCATGCCGCTGCCCGGCTTGATGTCGAGCCCGCCGCTGTCGAAGCACACACCCTTGCCAACCACGGCCAGAACGGGATCGCTTTCCTTGCCCCAGGTGAGGTGCAGCAGGCGCGGGGCGTGCTTGCGATCCGCCGCACGGCCCACCGCGTGGACCATCGGATAGCCCTGTTCGAGCGCATCGCCCTTGGTCACCTCAAGCTTGCCGCCATGCGCCTTGGCGAGCTTTTCGAACTCGGCTTCTAGCGCGGCGGGGCCCATGTCTTCGGCAGGCGTGTTGACGAGATCGCGCACCAGCATTTCCGCCTCGGCCTCGGCGACAAGCGCAGGAACCCGCGCGACCTGATCGGTCAGCAGCACGCGCGGCCCGGTAGCGTTCTCGTCATCCTTGTAGCGGGTGAATCGGTATTGCGCGGTGAGCCAGCCGAACGCTGCCGGACCGGGCTGGACATCAACCACGCGGTACGTGCCCTCGGGAAGTTTCTCTGCCAGACCGGCAAGGCACCAGCTCGACAAGTCTTCGACATTGGCAACGCCGCCGACCGCAAAAAAGCTGTCTCCGTCGGGAACGATCCCGACCTGATAGCCGCTGCCGTCGAACTTTTGCGCGGCGAGGCTGGCGCGCTGGCCTGCGCTCAGGGTTTTGGCGAAGTCGTCATAGCCACTCTTGTTGACAAGGTGGATGGCAATGGCGTCCTGGCCTCTGTCGGGCTGGATCAGGTCTTTGAAGTCAGTCATGCTTTGTCCATAATCACGGGTGCAGGCTTGTCACCTATCAATTGGGGAACGGGGGACTTTCAAACAATGCTGCGTTGGACCTTTATTGCAGGCGCGACCGCCGCGTTGATCGCGTGTTCCTCTCCCGAAGAGATGGCGGCCGGAGTCGAAGAAGGGCGCAGCGACACCGCGCTCGACACGCTCGAACGGCAAACCGGAGCGGGCGCGGAAGCGGTCGCCTTCAGCGATAGCGAAGAGGTCGAAAACGGCGAACGGACCTTCGACTACAGCTGGCCCGCACAGGTTTCCGCGATTCCCGCATTGGCCGAAATGCTGACAAACCGCCGTGACGAGGCGCTCAAAGGTCAGAAGGGCGAGTGGGCAAGTTCGATCGCCGATTGCCCGCCCGAAGCCTTTTCTTGCCGCAACGCCAGTTTCTCGCTCGGCTGGGAGGTGGTCGCCAATCTCGAAAACTACCTCAGCCTGTCCTCCAGCTTCGAAAGCTACAGCGGCGGAGCACATGGCATCTACGGTCGCAGCGCGCTGGTCTGGGACCGTGCGAAAGGGGCGGCGGTCGATCCGGTCCAGCTGTTCGTTTCGTCCAAGGCGTTGCAGGCCGCCATCGGTGATGAAGCCTGCGCGGCGCTCAACCGCGAGCGAGAAAAGCGCCGCGGCGCGCCGGTTGAACAGGGATCAGACAGCTGGGCCGATTCTTGCGTCGCGATCGACGATACGGTGCTGTTCATCGGCTCGAGCAACGGCAAGGCGTTCGACCGGCTCGGGGTCTATTACGGCCCCTATGTCGCAGGTCCCTACGCTGAAGGGGATTTCGAGTTCACCCTGCCGGTTACCGCCGAGGTGATGGATGCGGTGAAGCCCGAATATCGCGGGGCTTTTGCTGCCGCGCAGTAGCATCTCGTAATCCGCGGCTTGCTTCGCTATATGGTCGGGCATGACCGAATACCAACTCGTTGAAAGCGACCAGACCGTCTATCGCGACGGCACGATCAAACTGCACACCGAAGAAGGCTTCGAAGGGATGCGCAAGGCGGGCCGCCTTGCCGCAACCATCCTTGATGAAGTCGCAAATATGGTTGAACCGGGCGTCACCACCGCGAGCATCGACGATGCCGTGCGCGGCATGATCCTCGACGCAGGTGCGGTTCCCGCGACGCTCGGCTATCGCGGCTATGCGCATTCGTGCTGCATCTCGATCAACCACGTGATCTGCCACGGTATTCCGGGGCCGAAAGTGCTGAAAGAAGGCGACATTCTGAACGTGGACGTCACCCCGCTGCTCGACGGCTGGCACGGAGACACCAGCCGGATGTATTACGCTGGCGAACCCTCGATCAAAGCCAAGCGGCTGGTCGATGTGACCTATGAGTGTCTGATGAAGGGTATCGAGGCCGCACAACCCGGCGCGCGTCTGGGCGATATCGGCGCAGCGATCGAAGAACACGCCAAGCAGTTCCGCTATGGCGTGGTGCGCGAGTTCTGCGGGCATGGCCTTGGCCGCCTGTTCCACGATGCGCCCGAAGTGGTGCACGCGTCGAAAGCAGGAACGGGGCCGGAGCTGAAGCCCGGCATGTTCTTCACCATCGAACCGATGATCAATCTCGGCAAGCCATGGGCCAAGGTGCTCGGCGACGGCTGGACCGCGGTGACGCGGGACAAGAGCCTTTCGGCACAGTTCGAGCATAGCCTCGCGATCACCGAGACGGGCAACGAGATTTTCACCAAGAGCCCGACGGGCAAGGACCGTCCGCCGTATTGATGGCTAATCCGCAGTCCGAATTGACGGCGCGTATGGCAACAGAATTCGGACTTGAGATCATCAGGTTCCGTCACTTTGATTGCCTTGTTCTGAGCGACAGTGAAGTGCTCAAGTTGTTCCAGCCGCGCTCGAAGCGGATACTGGGCTGTGGACCAAGCGACCGGATTGTCTACGGTGACTTCGTTTTCATGCTGAAGTGCGATCTTCGGCGGTTGAAGCCGCCTTCACCGAAGTACGAGTTTGTGCACGACAAGATGATTGGCTTTCCGACCGCGAACTTTCCGGGACTTATTGAGTATTCGCTGATCTCTGACCAACCCTTGCGGCCAGAACTCTTGCTGGGCTTACGAAAGCTTGTGGACGCACTTCCAGACGATAACGCCGGCTGGATCGAGATGTTTGGCTCGCAGGTTTTTGCCAGTAGGTCCCACGAGTATGTTGTCAAACTCATCGAGAAATTGAGAGTGGTGGCACTGGATTGAACATCTGAGTTACGGCTAAGTAAGCCTCGCTCGTCGTGACGGAATTGGTAGACGCGTCGTAAAAGCGGCCCTTCACACGAAGGTGCGGGTTCGATCCCTGTCGGTGAGCATCTTTTCTTCGGTGTCATCCCGGAATTAATCCCGGATCGGCCGCCTTATAGAATTGGTCGGCCCCACAAAGGGGTGCGCAAATCAGTGTTCGGCAACCCTATGTTTACCGATCGGGTAAACCAGCGTGATACCCGTAAATGCGATATCCCGCCCGTCGTAACGGGGCAGGGAAGCCGTCAAATGTCAAAGACTACCACCGCGATTTTGTTTGCAGCCATCGGTCTGATCATCATCGCCACTTATCTCGATCTGCCTTATTTCGGAGGCGGGGCAGGCGTGCTGCTGGTCGCGGCGCTCAGCTATGCCTTTGTGGTTGCCAAGCGCGAGCTGGCGCTGGTCACCTATGTCCTTAAGGAAGAGCAGATCCTCGAAGAGACCCAGCGTTCCGAGCGCGCTCCTGCGCGCGTGCCGCAGGGTATGGCTTAAACCTCCCGCGCCGCCCGTATCGCCGCACCGGCGGCGAAGGGCGCTATCGCTACCAGCAGCAGGCTGATCGCGGCGACGAAGCCGATGCTCGCCGCATCCTGCCGCGCCAGCGCGCCTGCGCCGAAGATCAGGATGGGCAGCGCAAGCGGGATCAGCATCAGCCCCGAAAGCGCCGCGCCTGCGCGTAGGCTTGCGGTGAGCGCTGCAATCATCAGGCCGATAGCCGCAAGCCCCGGCGTCCCCGCGAGCAGCCCCAGCAACAAGAGATGCAGCGTCGGCCCGTCGAGCGCCAGAAGAGCGGCGGCGGGAAAGGTTGCGAGCATTAGCGGCGGCCCGAAGCTGAACCAATGCGCGAGCAGCCGCACCGCCATCATCACCTCTTCGGTCACTCCGCGCAGCCGCAGCTGGTCGAAGGTGCCAAGCTCGATATCTTGGGAAACAAGCTTCTCGAGCGGCAAGATAGCGGCGAGCAGCGCGGCAATCCACACGACCCCTCCGCCCGTGCGTGACAGCATGTTCGCATCGGGACCGACCGCAAAGGGATAGAGCATCGCCACGGCGACGAAGAACACGACAGGCAGCGCGGCGCCGCCCCCTGCAAAGGGGAAGAATTTGGACAAATCGCGGCGCAGGAGGGCGGCGATCATGCGGGTTCTTCCCTAGGCGCGAAATCCTCGAGCGCGAGACTGCGGAGACCTTCGATAGCGAGCGCCTGATGCGAAGCGATCAGCGCAATCCCGCCGCCGCTCACATGCGTCTGGATCAATGCGGTGACTTGCCCGATCGCTGCCACGTCGAGGCCGCTCAAAGGCTCGTCGAGCAGCCAGACCGGAACGCCGCGACCCAGCAGCGCGGCAAGCCCTGCGCGCTTCCTCTGGCCGGTCGAGAGATAGCGCACCGGAACTTCGAGCAAAGGCTCAAGCCCCAGCACGGCGAGCGCCGCCGACGGATCGCTGCATCCGTCCACCCGTTGCCAGAAGCCCAGCGCTTTGCCGAGCGGCAGGTCGGGGTCGAGTGCGGGGCGTTCGTCGAGGAGGCCGATCCCGCCTGTGCGCGCGACCTCGCCCGCAAAGGGAGTGGTCAGCCCGGCAAGTGCGCGGATCAGCGTCGTCTTTCCCGTGCCGTTTGCGCCGGTCAGATGCAGCGCTTCACCCGTCCTGAGCACAAACGAAAGCTTGCGGAACAGCAGCCTATCGCCGCGGCGGCAGGCAAGATTGGTCGCGGAGAGTTGCGCTTGCATGGGGGGAAGCGTTAGGCAAAAGCGTGGCTCCTCACAATATCGCGCGAAAGGATCGTCCCCGATGACCACCGTCCCCGAACTCACCGACCCGGAACGCACCCAGCTGCTTTGCGACCATCCCGAATGGGAAGAAGCGCGCGAGGGCAAGGCGATCACGCGCACCTTCCAGTTCGGCGATTTCAGCGAGGCATGGGGGTTCATGAGCCGCGTCGCGCTGCTCGCCGATGCGCAGGACCATCACCCCGAATGGTTCAACGTCTATGCCAAGGTCGAAATCACGCTGACCACGCATGATGCAGGCGCCGATGGCGGGCTCTCGCTGCGCGATGTCAAACTGGCACGGGCGATCGACCGGCTGGTGTAGGCTGGGGCTCCAGCGAAGCATTCGAAAGGGGGGAATCGCCGTGTCGGTGATCTTGCAAAGAGTGACCGCGGCAGCCGTTGCGCTTGCGGCCATATCCTGTTCGCAGCCCGCCGAAAGCCGCGACGACCCGGTATCCGCAGCCGAAGCGACAGCTGCAGCCAAAAAAGCAGCCGCAGCGGTCGAGGCGAACGCCGATGCCGCGCAGGCGGAAGTGACGCAGTCCGGCGTGATCTGGACCGGCACGCTCGGCACCATGCCGATCACCGCGTGTTTCGAAGACCGATACACCGCCGACGGGATCTATTATTACAACAGGCATCTGGTCCCGCTGCGTCTGGTCGTAATCGACGAGAGCGAGCCTTCGGTGCTCGCGGAAGTTGAAGGGTTCAGCGAGCGCAACGGGTCGAGCTGGACCATCGACAGCCGCAGCGATGACCGGATCTCCGCGACATGGCGCAAAGGCAATCGCACCCTGCCGATCAGGCTTTCCGACGTCCCTGTCACCTTCGGGGAATTCGGGAGCGTTTGCGAAAGTGCCGCGTTCGTCGAGCCTCTGATCGCAGGGGGAACGACCAGCGAAACGCGCGTGAACTTCGAAGGGCTGGCCTACACCAAGCGCGAGTATAACGGACCCGAAAGGCTGGGCGACGGCGATTACTATGTCGCCAGCTTCGCGCTCGATCCGCAGCAGCCGGGCGATGCCGCGATCAACCGCTCGCTTGCAGAGCTATTGCCGGACGGCAGCGTCGATCACGCAATGGGGCAATGCGTGGGAATGAGCATGGCAGGCGGGCAGTTGGGCTATCTCACCGAGACCTTCGAGCCTTCCCATGTGTCGGACGGCTGGCTGGGCGTGGAGCAGGCAGGCAGCACCTATTGCGGCGGCGCGCATCCGAGCCATTACATGTCCTATGCGATCTACAATCGCACCACAGGCGAAGAGGCCGATCCCTCGACCTGGTTCAAGCCCGAGGCGCTCGAATTCTACGAGTTCCTGACCCGCGCCGATTGGGACACCAAGCGCCCAATCGCAGGACTTTCCGCGCCGCTGCTCGACACCGTTCTGGCGCATTGGCCTCAGGACGAGGACCGCGAGGATTGCGCTGATGCAGCACGCTCGGGCACGGGCTGGAGCATCGGCCTGTCAGGCGACGGCGTGATCTTCCTGCGCGAATTCCCGCATGTGATCTTCGCCTGCACCGAAAGCGTGGTGGTCCCTTGGGACGAGCTTGAACCATTCCTGTCGAAAGAAGGCAGGGCGGTTGCAGCGAGCTTCTAGCGCCCCAGATTGCCCTCGCGCGGCAACGGGCCGAGTTCGTAGAGCAGACAGCGGTAATACAGCGCCTCGCGCCCCAGTGAAGCTGCGCCGGGCGTAATCGGCAGGCTGTTCTCGGCGGTGCATTCGGTGTCGAGCCGCGCCTGTTCCTCTGCCGTGCGCTCACCCGGTTCGGGGCCGCCGATCAGCGGGTAGGGTTTGTACTCGCGCTGCGGGGTTGGATAGAGCGCACGAAAGGCGTCCAGAGCCATCGGGTGCAGCAGCGTGCCATGCGTCTCGCTTTCGCCCGCGTCGACAACGGTCCACTGGAGGCCCGCCGGAGCATGGTCGCGCAGGGCGGCGATCAGATGCTCTGTTCCTTCACGGTGCCAGTCGCCCTCGCTTGCGCTGGTGAGGTAGAGGCGGCGCTCACCCGCGGGGTGACCTGCGAAATAGGACGCTGCCTCGCGCCCGTATTTCATCTCTTCCCACCACATGCTCGGGCTGATCGCGATGTAGTCGTCGAACAGTGTCGGCTCTTCGAGCAGCGTTTCGACCACAAACAGCGCGGCAAGCGATTCCCCCATCACCGCCGTGTGCCCGTCGGTGCGGAAATTCGCTGCGATCAGCGGCTTCAACTCGTCGCGCAGGAAATTGCGATAGTCCGCGCTGCCTCCCGGTGCCGCGCCAAGCACCTCTTCATAAGGCGCGGGATCGGCTGCGGGCGGGGCGAAATAGTGCCGCCGGTTTACGCTCTGGATGCCGACGAGGATGAAGGGCTCGAAGCTGTAATTCATCTCGCGGCTCTGCGCGATGCCCGCGATATGGATGAAGTCCTGCTCCGGCCCGCCATCGAGCAGATAGACCACCGGAAAGCGCCGCTCGGGCTCTTCCTCGTATCCGGCGGGCAGGCGCACGGTGATCACCCGCTCGCCGCCGAGCGCCTCGGATGCAATCGTATAGCTTTGCGCCACGGCCAGCGGCGTGGCTTCACCCAGCTGCGCCTGCGCCGGAGCCGCATAGGCGGTGAGCAGCGCGACGCAAAGCGCGAGGCGCCGGATCACTTGCCGAGAATTCCGGCCGAGGCGCGCTGTTGCTTGCGGACCGAACCGGGCATCCAGCGCTTCGCAAAGTTGAGCCTCTTCGCGGTCTTGCCGACCGTGGTATGGAGCCTTTCTCCGTGCACCGCATCCCAGGCGGCTTTGGCCACTTCCT
>PALE01000047.1 GCA_002706445.1 Erythrobacteraceae bacterium | reverse complement strand
GCACGTTCGCCGATCACCGTCTTGTGCTTGAAATAGCCATCGTAATTGCAGGTAATCGTGCCCGCGCCGATATTGGCACCCGCGCCGACCTCGGCATCGCCGAGATAGGTCAGGTGGCTGGCCTTGGCGCCTTCGCCCAGCGTCGCCTTCTTCATCTCGACGAAATTGCCGACGAAACTGTCTTTCTCCATCACTGCACCGGGCCGCAGGCGGGCGTAGGGGCCGACCTGCGCGCCCTCGCCGACTCTCGCGCCCTCGAGATGGCTGAAGCTCTTGATATGCGCGCCGGTGGCCACCGAGACGCCGGGGCCGAACACAACGTTGGGATCGATCGTCACGTCGGGCGCGAGCTCGGTGTCGTAGCTGAAGAAGACGGTTTCGGGCGCGCGCAAGGTGACGCCTTCAGCCATCCAGTGTTCGCGTTGCTCGCGCTGCCATTGCGCCTCGGCCGCCGCCAGTTCTGCGCGGCTGTTGATCCCGGTGACTTCTTCGGGCGCTTCGGCAGAAATTACCGCACAGGTGTCGCCATCGGCATTCGCGATGTTGACGATGTCGACGAGATAATACTCGCCCTGCGCATTGTCGTTGCCGACGCGGCGCAGCAGGTCGAACATGTCGGCGCTACGCGCGGCCATCACTCCCGAATTGCACAGCCGGCAGGCGCGTTCCTCGTCGCTTGCGTCCTTGAACTCGACCATCTTCTCGATCCGTCCATCGGCATCGGCGATGACGCGGCCGTAATGGCCCGGTTCGTCCGGTTCGAAACCCAGCACCACGACCTTGGGCGCGTCCTCGGCGTGGAGCCGATCGAGCATGGCCTGCATCGTCTCGCCCTTCACGAAGGGGACATCGCCATAAAGGACGAGCACATCGCCCGTGTGCCCGGAAAGGCTTTCTTCCGCCTGCTGCACCGCGTGACCGGTGCCCAGTTGAGGTTCCTGCAGGCAGGTATCGGCACGCCCGCCGAGCGCCTGCTCCAGCTGGTCGCGCCCCGCGCCCACCACCACAACCTTCCGGGTCGGTTGCAAGGCGTCTACCGTGGCGAGCAGGTGGTCGAGCATGGGGCGTCCGGCGATCGGATGCAGCACCTTGTGCGTCCGGCTCTTCATGCGGGTGCCCTTGCCCGCGGCAAGGACGATGGCGGCGAATTCGCGTGAACTGGTCATGGCGCGATGCCTTGCCACCAATCGCTTGCAGTTTGAAGAACCTTCCGCCACCGCCTGCCGCATGCCTGACCTGCCTTTCGCCACCATCGGCTTCGACCTCGACGGAACCCTGCTCGAAACGCACCGCGATCTGGGGGCTGCAGTCAATCATGCGCTCGCGCTGGGCGGCTTCGAACTTGTGCCCGCCGATCACGCCAGCGATCTGATCGGCGGCGGTGCCAAGATCATGCTGCAACGCGCGGTGGACGAGCAGGGGGGCCTGCCCGAAGAGGAATTCCGCAAGCTCTACAAGGCCATGCTGGCCTATTATTCGGAAAACAACGCGGTCCATACCCGTCCCTATCCGCATGCGCGCGAAGTGCTCGATCAATTGCGCGACAGCGGCATTGCGATGGCGGTCGTGACCAACAAATTCGAGAGCTTCGCCCGACAAATCCTCACCACGCTGGATCTGGCCGACCGGTTCGTGGCGATCATCGGCGGGGACACGATGGGCAAGGGCAAGGCCAAGCCCGCGCCGGACCCGGTCTTCGAAGCGGTGAAGCGCGGCGGCGGCGGGAGCCTCGCCTTTGTCGGCGACAGCTCCTATGACGTCATGGCGGCGCGCGCCGCCGGGGTTCCCGTGATCGGGGCGCGTTACGGCTATTGCGACAAGCCGCGCGGCGAACTGGGTGCCGATGCCGAGATCGATTCGCTCGCCGAGCTGATTCCGGCGCTTGCGCGCCTCGGCTGAACGGTCCGCCGCTACGGAATGGCCCCGCGCCATACCGGCTGTTGCAAGTGCCCAGCGAACGTGCCACGCAGCCGCGCAAATTGACCCTTACGTAAACGACAAAGCAGGAGCAGCCCCATGAGCATCGACTTCAAGGACAAGGTAGCCATCGTCACCGGCGCAGGCGGCGGACTGGGTCGCGAATATGCACTCGAACTCGCCCGCCGCGGCGCCAAGGTCGTGGTCAACGATCTCGGTGGCTCGCGCGACGGCACCGGCCATTCGGACATGGCGCTGCAGGTCGTCGAGGAAATCGAGAAAGCCGGCGGCGAAGCGGTGTCGAACGGCGGCTCGGTCACTGAATACGAGCAGATGGAAAAGATGGTCGCCGACGCCAAGCAGAAGTGGGGCGGCGTGCATGTCGTCATCAACAATGCCGGCGTGCTGCGTGACAAGACCTTCGCCAAGATGACGATGGACGACTTCGAATTCGTCGTCGACGTGCACCTCAACGGTTCGGCCAACGTCAGCAAGGCCGTGTGGGAAACCATGCGCGAGCAGGCCTATGGCCGCATCCTCATGACCGCATCCTCGACCGGCCTGTTCGGCAACTTCGGTCAGGCCAACTACGGCGCGGCCAAGCTGGGTCTTGCCGGTCTCACCAAGACGCTGCAACTCGAAGGCGCGAAATACGGCATCAAGGTCAACACGCTGTCGCCGGTTGCCGGAACGCGCATGACCGAAGACCTCTTCCCCGAAGAAGCCTTCAAGCTGTTCGCTCCTGAAAACGTCGTTCCTGCTGCGCTGTTCCTCGTCAGCGAAGACGCGCCGACCAACGCCATCGTCGGCGCTGGTGCAGGCGGCTTCCACTCCTCGTGGACGGTCATGAACGACGCTGTCTGGCTCAAGGACGAAGATCGCACGGTCGAAGGCTTCGCGGCGCGTTGGGACGAAATCAACTCGTTCACCAACCTCACCGCCCCGCAGTCGGGTAGCGAGCAGTCGGGCAACATTCTCAAGGCCATGCAGAAGGTTACCGGCACCGGCCCTTCGTCGGCTCGCGGATAAATCTGCCTGCAGCTCCATACGGGGCTATGCAAATTCACGGCCTTCGCGCAGACATGCGCGGAGGCCGTTTGCATTGGGGAATGACGGCCTTCTTTCACGAGGGGATCGCAAAATGACCGATGCAGAACTGACATCTCTCGCCAACCGTGCGCAGGCGGTGAACTACGTGCTTCTTGGGGCGCTCGGAATATTCGGCCTGACGCTGATCGGCGAAGTGCTCGAACTGGTCGGAGTGATCGACCTCGCGGCTTACGAAGTCGGCCCGCTCGAAGCGCTCTATGGCGTGCTGCTCATCCTCCACACGATTATCTTCATCGTGTCGGTGATCGTGGTATGCATGTGGATATACCGCGCCCACGCCAATTTGCGCGATTACGGCATCGAAGGGCTCGAATTCTCGCCCGGTTGGGCGGTAGGCTGGTATTTCATCCCGCTCGCCAATCTGTTCAAACCGTTTCAGGCGATGAAGGAGCTCTACAACACCAGCTTCGGCGCAGACGACCGCTTTAGCGGCGATGCTCCGGGCAATCTGGGCGTTTGGTGGGGCGCGTGGATCATCGGCAATATTCTCGGCAATGTCAGCATGCGGATCAGCCTGATGGGCGACGGTAGCAACATGCAGGTTGCTATTGTGCTCTCGCTCATCTCCTCAGTCTGCATGATCGTCTCGGCCTATCTGCTGCGCGAAATCGTCCTGCAAGTAACGGAGGCGCAGCGAACCGGCCTCGTGCCCACGCAGGTCTTCGAATAGCCCCGTTACGTAAGGGCATCTGGGCGTATTGACACAGTAATACACCTAGCCTAGCTTTCGCCCGATAAGAGGGAGGGTGCGGGCTATGTATTCCGAAGAAGACATCAATTCCGCTGTTACCGCAGGAGCGCTGAGCGCCGATGCGGCAGCGAGTTTCCGCGCGCATATGACGAAAGTGCGCGAATTGCCGCGCGGGTCGGAGGAAGACTTCCGCCTGATCAACAGCTTCAATGATATCTTCGTCAGCATCGGGATCGTGATCCTCCTGCTGGCTGTGGGGGCAATCGGTCAGGCGCTGGCGGGCCTCGTGGCTCCCGCTCCGGCAGGGAGCTTTCTCGATCTTCACACCCAGGCAACAATGCCGACGCAGGCCGAGCTGGATAGCTGGGCAAGCGCAAGCAATCTCAACGAGGCTTTCCAGACCTGTCTTGCAGGCCTGCTGGTGGCCGTGGCCGCATGGCCGCTTGCCGAGTTCTTTACCAGGCGCCGCCGGATGGCGCTCCCCTCGATCCTGCTGCTGCTGGCGTTTGTCGGCGGTGTGTTTGCGGCAGTCCTCGGAGCGGAAATGGCGATGGTTGCCGGTGCCAGCATCGACGTCAGCCCGATCTACGTGGCGATCGCCGCGCTGTGCGCAGCTGGTGGGGCCTTCCTCCACTGGCGGCGGTTCATGGTGCCGATCACCATGGCTGCCGGAGCCGCGGGCGTGGCGGTGACGGTGATCGCACTGATCCTGTCCACCATCGGCACGGAAAATACCAACGAAACGACAGTTCTCGCTCTGGTTTGCGTCGCCGGTCTGGCGGTCTTCGCCTTTGCGATGCGGTGGGACGTGTCGGACCGCGAGCGCATCACGCGCCGCAGCGATGTCGCCTTCTGGCTGCATCTGCTCGCCGCCCCGATGATCGCGCATCCGATCTTCGCGCTGCTCGGTGTGACCGAGGGCGATAACCTCGGCGTCGGTGCGGCTGTGGGCGTGCTTGCTGTCTATATCAGCTTCGGCCTGATAGCACTCGCGATCGACCGCCGTGCGTTGCTTGTCTCGGCGCTCGCATATGTGCTGTTCGCGCTGACTTTCCTGTTCCGCGAATTCGGAGCGGTAGAGCTGAACTTTGCGCTAACCGCGCTGGTCATCGGTTCGGCTCTGCTCAGCCTTTCGGCCTTCTGGCAACCGATCCGCCGTTCGGTGGTAAGCGCGCTTCCCGAAGCTTTGCAGGAGAAACTCCCCGCAACCTATGACGCGCCGCTGCCTGCGGCGGCAGTTGCGGCCTAGTCCTCGACCGCTTTCACAAGCCGGCGCTCCATCGGGGCGAGAACATTGGACAGGTCCGAGCCACGCTTGAGCACCTGTCCATGTTCGCCGAAGAGCGTGTACATCCCCTGCTTCCCGCGCAAGGCAGGGCGTTTCTCGATCCGCGCCTGCGGGCGCTCTGCGGTGCGGCGGAAGGCGGCGAAGGTCGCGGCGTGCTTGTCGAAATCCATCGCATAGTCGCGCCACTCGCCTGCTGCGACCATGCGGCCGTAGAGGTCGAGAATGCGCTGCAATTCCTCGCGGTCGAAGCCGACCTGATTGGCTGAATTCTTACCGGGGAATGCAACAATCTGGCCGGTGCTTCCGGCTCCGGTCTGTGCATTCATTATGAGTCAGTTCCGCTTTTCTTCCCGAGATCGAGGCTCGCCTGCACGGGTGCCTCGCCCTCAGTGACAACTCCGGCCTTGAGCGCCGCGATGTCAGCCTTCAGCGACATAAGCTCGCTTTCAAGCTTCTCGATGCAATCAACGCGGTTGCCTTCGGCATCCTCGCAAGGCGTGCCATAGGGGATAAACTCCCTTTCCCACACCTCCGCCGGTACCAGCGTCGAGCGCGCCTTTACCGCAACCATGGTAGCGCCAGCGGGCACTTCATCCAGAACCACGGCATTGGCGCCGATGCGCGCGCGCTCACCAACCGTAATGGGTCCGATAACCTGCGCGCCCGAACCGATGATGACATTGTCCAGAATGGTCGGGTGACGTTTGCCGCCGATGCCATTGGTGGGATTGGTCCCGCCCAATGTCACGCATTGGTAGATTGTCACATTGTCGCCGATCTCGGCAGTCTCGCCGATGACGGTGAAGCCGTGATCGATAAAGAAGTTCTTCCCGATGGTCGCGCCGGGATGGATGTCGATCGCGGTCATCAGTCGGCTGATGTGGTTCACCAGACGCGCGAGGAAGAACAGCTTCGCTTCGAACAGCCAATGCGCAACACGGTGAAAACCGAGCGCCCACACGCCGGGATAGAGCAGGATTTCCCACCGCGAGCGCGGCGCGGGGTCACGCGCATGGATCGAGTCCAGATAGCTCTTGAGGCGATCAAACATGGGCTGATTTTTCCACCAAACGCCCCGAAAGGCAAATACGCGCTACAACAGTTTTGCTTGGGGCGGCCCATGCAAAGCTTCGAGCGCGGCCCTCCAGACTGACATGGTGGCCGGAACCTGCCGTTCAAGACTGATACGGTCGATTGCCGCAACCAGCGCTTCGATAGCGGCAAAGGAACGCTCGCAACGCGGCACCAGATACTCCGCCGCGCCGTCTGCCAGTGTCAGGGCGCGCGCCTCTGCATGCGCCTCGATCAAAGCCGCCGTCATGGCGTCATCGGGATCGCCGATCGCAAGTTGCAGCGATCCCCCGAGCCGCGATCTGAGGTCTGGCAAGGTGATTTCCCACGGCGTGCTGTCGGCGATCAGCAGCAGCGGCTGTCCCGCTTGCGAGCCGCCTTTCTGGACCGCATTCCAGCGGTGGAACACCTCGTCCTCGGGAAGCGCATCGGCACCGTCGATCACGGCAATCCCCTGCGCCTGTGCCCAATGGCCGAGTAACGATCTGCCCGAGCGCGGCGGTCCTGCCAGGACGGCGGTGTGGAAGGGCCAGCTATCAGGCGACTGGAGTGCCTCTACGACTTGCCGGTTCGCCTCGCCCAAAACGATTCGCCGCGCCGCCCCTGCCCCTTGCGGGACCAGCGGGAGTGCAATTTGCGATGGGTTTCCGTCCGACATAGCGCGCCAGCCCGCTCAGCGGCTGATGGCGAGCGCATTGTTCCCTTCGCGAACAGCGAAGCCGCGCTCGCGCAGAGCCGCCGCAAGCGCCGAGAGATCGCCGCCATAGCTGACGCTCATCACCGAAGTGCCGCCCATGGCAGTGCTCGTTACGGCCAGACCGCGCACGCCGGGCACCTGCCGCATGGTCGAAAGCGTGGAGTCGAAAGTCATCGGATCGGGAGTAGAGAACTGCACCGCATAGGCGCGCACCACGGCAGCGGCCTGCGTTGGCTGGGCCGTCGGAGTTGTGCCTGTCGGAAGCTCGCTCGCGCTGGCCGCTGCTGCACTCGCAGCTGCGTCACGCCGCTGGATGGCGCGGCCGATCTCGATCAGACGCGCAAGCGCCGGATCAACCTCGCCCGAACCGCCAAGGCGCAGCGTGGGGTCGGGCTGGAGTTTGCCTGAAACCAGCGCTTCTTCGAAAATGCGATCCATCCGCTGCACCGCTTCGCCCAGCATTTCGGGCAGATCGCCAGGACCGTTAGCCTCGAGCTCGAAACTCTCGAGAAAGGTGCTGTCGGGGCCGTAACGCGCGGTGAAAGTGCCCGAGATCGGCCCGCCCGGGAACTGGTGGCGCAGATGGGCAATCGGAACCAGCGCATCAGCCGCACCGAACTGGTCGAGCGTGGTGCGCCACCATGCACGGCTGCGTCGACCGGACTGGCCGTAATTGAGAAGGAGCGAATCGCCGCCCGAACCGCTCGGCCGCACATAATCGATGCGCGACGTGCCCGGGTTGAAGTCGGCCCATGCCCGCTGCCACGGATTGCGCACTTCGAAAGAGGTAAAGGCGCCGCCCGAAACCGTCACGGGGATCACCAGCATCGGAGCGGATGACCGTGCCGAGGTCGCCCCGCCAAGGAACCGCCCCGCGCGCTGACGGTCAAATGTGACGCCGAGCGTTGCGACATAGCGTTTCGGCCCGATCCGCTCGCGCTGGATCACGATGGCCGAGACCATGCCGGAAAGCTGGCTGTCGTTGATTGCGGGTCCGCCGACGCGCTTCCACGCTTCGCGCTGCGCCTGCTTCCAAGCCTCGTCGCGTGCTTCCATGCCGCTGTCGGCGCGGACATCGACCTCGATCCCGCGCACGTCGATATCGGCGCTGGAAGCGGTCGGCGCGATTCCGCGCTCACCCGAAACCTGCGCGAGCACCAGAGCATAGCCGCCGCCGAGCGCCAGCAGCGCAATTGCCGCAGCCACGGCCCATCGCAGGGTCACAGGAGCGCTCATTTTAGAGCCGGAAAGGGAAAAGGATGCTGCCATCGGGGAAATCTTGAGCGTCTTTGCCGAATGCCAAGTGGAAATCCAAGCCTGATTAGCTAAAGGACGGGGCATGAGCGAGAACAATTCTTCCTACACCTACGCCCAAGCCGGCGTTTCCATCGATGCGGGCAATGCGTTGGTCAAGGCGATCGCCCCGCTCGCAAAGGCGACGGCACGCCCGGGCGCGACCAGCGAACTGGGCGGATTTGGCGGATTTTTCGATCCCAAGGCGGCCGGATATTCCGATCCGCTGCTGGTTGCGGCGAATGATGGTGTCGGCACGAAACTGAAGCTCGCGATTGATTTCGACCGTCATGACACGGTGGGAATCGATCTGGTTGCGATGTGCGTCAACGACCTCATCGTTCAAGGGGCAGAGCCGCTGTTCTTCCTCGACTACTTCGCCACCGGCAAACTCGAGAACGGCGTCGCCGAGCGCGTGGTCGCAGGCATTGCCGAGGGCTGCAAACAGGCCGGTTGCGCACTGATCGGCGGCGAGACGGCAGAAATGCCGGGCATGTATGCGGCAGGCGACTACGACCTTGCCGGTTTCTGCGTCGGCGCGGTCGAACGCGGCGAGCAACTCACCGGCGAGAAGGTGGCCGAGGGCGACGTGTTGCTGGGCCTTGCAAGCAGCGGCGTGCACTCCAACGGTTACTCGCTGGTGCGCAGACTCGCGGCAGACAAGGGCTGGAAGCTCGATCGCCCTGCCCTGTTCGACGCAGACCGCCTGCTGATCGACGCGCTGATCGAACCGACGCGTATTTACGTCGCAAGCCTTCTCCCGCTGATCCGCGAGGGGATGATCCACGGACTTGCCCATATTACCGGTGGCGGCCTGCTGGAAAATATTCCGCGTATTCTGCCCAAGGGCGCGCATGCGCAGGTCGATGCCGATCAATGGGAGCAGCCGCGACTGATGGCCTTCCTTCAGGCACAGGGGAATATCGAGCCCGAAGAAATGGCGCGCACGTTCAACTGCGGCGTCGGAATGGTGCTGGCAGTAGCCGGGAGCGAGGCCGATGCTGTGACGCAGCGGCTTGAAGCGGCTGGCGAAACCGTCGTCCAGGTCGGCGCAATTGCAACGGGCGAGCGCGGTTGCACCGTGCGCGGATCGCAGGGCACGTGGTCGGCGAAAGCAGACTGGGAAGCGACCCACCTTGGCTGAGAAGGCCAAAATTGCGGTTTATATCTCCGGCACCGGAACCAATCTGGCTGCGCTTATCTACGCCAGCAGGCTTGCAGACTGCCCTTATGAAATCGTCCTTGTCGCCAGCAATGTTGAGGGCGCAGGCGGGCTGGCGCTGGCCGAACTCGAAGGAATTGCGACCTTCACCCACTCGCACAAGGGCGTGAGCCGCGAACAACAGGACGCCGCGATGGAAGCGGCGGTTCTGGAGGCGCGAGCGGACTACATCGTGCTGGCCGGATATATGCGCATCCTCTCCGAAGCCTTCGTTGCCCGGTGGGAAGGCCGGATGCTCAACATCCACCCCTCGCTGCTGCCCAAGTATAAGGGGCTCGACACCTTCGCCCGCGCTATCGAGGCAGGGGACAGCCATGCAGGCTCGAGCGTGCACATCGTCACGCCCGAACTCGATGCGGGCGAAGTGTTGGCGCAGGTGAAGGTCGCGATTGCGCCCGCCGATACGGCAGAAACGCTGGCAGCGCGGGTCAAGCCTGCCGAACACCAGCTCTACCCGCGCGCGGTGGCCGACTACGTCTCGCGCGGGAATGACCCCGATTTTCTCTATGCCAAGGTCCGCGAGCTGGCGCTCGCCCTGCCCGAAACGCATGAACGCGAGAGCCACGGCTCCCCGGGTTTCCGCGTCGGGACCGAGAAAACGGGCAAGTTCTTCGCCCATTTCGCCAATCAGCATCACGGCGAGGAACACATCGCGGTGCTGGTGAAGACCGGCAGCATGGACGAGCTGCTGAACCTCGTCGAAAGCCAGCCGGAACTCTATTTCAAGCCCGCCTATTACGGTGCGAGCGGCTGGATCGGATTGATCCTCAACCGTCGCGGCGTCGATTGGGATCATGTCGGCGAATGGCTCCAGCGCAGCTGGCGCGCGACGGCTCCTGCGAAGCTGACAAAGCTCCTCGACGCAGCAGACCAGTTCTGATGCCGCAGCCGCTGCGCGACCATCCGCTCGCGCGCGGGAAGCTGGCCGACCGCTCTAACGCCTTTCTGGCCCGCGCATGGGATAGGGGCTGGCTGCCCCCGCCCGATCTCGACCCGCAAGCGCTTTGGGCGATTGCCGAAAGGGCGCATGGCGATGATGTCGAGGCGGCCGGGCGTTCTGATGAGGACGTCGCCGATTTCCGCGAACGGCTTGAGCGGATTTGTGCGTCGGTTCAGCAGGAGGCCGATCTCAATGCGCTGGGACAGGCGATGGCGTGGGGACAGTTGAGCCGCGTGGTGAACAACCGGTTGGCCTTCGGAAAGCTCTGGAAGGCGCGGCCCGAATTGCTCGACACCCGCCTCGCACCGCCAATTATCGTTCTGGGGCACATGCGCAGCGGCACGACGCGGATTCACAAGCTGCTCGCCGCCGATCCCGCCCATTCGCACACGCGCTACCAGGATGCTTTTCACCCCATCCCTTCCATTCCGGGCATGAACCGGATGAAGAGCGCGATCGAGCTGGCAATGCTCGGCGCGCTCAATCCATGGATGCAATCGATACATCCGATGGCTCCGCGGGCGGTCGAAGAGGAACTCGCGTGGATTTCGGCGGCGCTGCACCATTCCATCTACGAATCGCAATGGCACATTCCCTCCTATTCGGCATGGAGCGAAGCCCGCGATCCCGCGCCGATCTACCGCGAATTTGCCCGAATTCTGCGCAGCGATGCGGCAAATCGTTGCCTTGCCGACAAGCCGCGCGTGCTCAAAGTTCCGGCATTCACCGAGGATATTCCCGCGCTGCTGGCCGAATTCCCCGACGCGCGGCTGGTGATCGCGGAGCGCGACCATGCCGCAGTCCACCGCAGCGCCGTATCGCTCAGCGCCAACCAGATGGCGGTGCAGTCGGACATCTGCGATCTTGAGCGGATCGAGGCGTTGTGGAGGCACAAGATCGAATTGCGCGAGGCGCGCATGGAGGCAGCGCTGAAGAACTGGAGTGGCCCGATCTCCCGGCTCAGCTTCGATGCCCTCAATGCGGATTGGGAGCGCGAGATGACGCGCTGCTACGGCGAATTGGGGCTTGATCTCAGCCCGCAGGCACTCGCCGCGATGCGCAAACAGATGGTAGCCAGCGCAAGCGGCCGGCACCACGACCATTCTCAGCAACTCGAGCGCTTCTCTGCGGAAAGCTGATACAAAAAAGGCCGCCCGAACGGACGGCCCTTTTCGTGTTCTGTTTCGAAAGTCAGGCTTAGCCGACGATCTCGTCGTCGTTGAAGAAGTAGGCGATTTCGATCGCGGCGTTTTCTTCGCTGTCCGAACCGTGGACCGAGTTTTCGCCGATCGACAGCGCGTATTCCTTGCGGATCGTGCCTTCTTCGGCTTCAGCCGGGTTGGTTGCGCCCATCACGTCGCGGTTGCGCTTCACGGCGTCTTCGCCTTCGAGCACCTGCACGACAACCGGCTCGCTCATCATGAACTCGACCAGCTCACCGAAGAAGGGGCGTTCCTTGTGGACCGCGTAGAAGCCTTCGGCCTGTTCCTTGGTCATGTGGATGCGCTTCGAAGCGACGACGCGAAGGCCGGCATCTTCGAGCTTCTTGGTGACGGCGCCGGTCAGGTTGCGCTTGGTGGCGTCGGGCTTGATGATCGAAAAGGTG
>PALE01000046.1 GCA_002706445.1 Erythrobacteraceae bacterium | reverse complement strand
GGATACTTGAGTTCCCAGCGGCTTCCATCCGCCAGATACTGCGACTGGAGCGTGCGTGAGGTTCCCGACGTGTTGTCGGTGACCGAGGCCAGGCGATTATCTGCAGATGGCCCACTTTCTGGCAGCGAGGATGCAACTTACGCTCGATATGACGTTCTCGGTCGACAGATCTGGGAGATCGGTCCGCAGGGTGAGGACGGCTACCGACCAGCGACAAATACCGAATATCGGGATGCTGATGATCAGGTTGAAAGGGTACGGACCGGATATGTCGCTGGTTCGACGACTGCCGCCTCGACACCAGTATTTATAGGTATCATCAGCGACGTCGAGACCGACTATAACTCGCGGCGCCTGACGTGTTCTACGAATACGATATTCGCGGGCTTCAGCTTCACGCACGGTTCGGCAGCGATAGCGGGGTCGGAACGACTTCCGTCTATGACACCTACGGCCGAATGACCTCAGTCACCGACAACACGTCGGGAATTTCCCGTACGCTCCAGTCGCAGTATCTGGCGGATGGAAGTCGCTGGGAGCTCAAGCACGCCGACAATCAGGCGTTTCGCTACTACTATTGGCCAGGCGGGCAGTTTAATCACATGACAGCGCCGCAGGGCGATCTGCTGGTTGACTACAACTACACCCATCGCGGCGAGCTGGAGGAGATTGTACGCGACTCCACCGCTCCAAAGCAGCAATGGACCTATGATCCCATCGGGCGAATGGACTCCAACTTCATCGATGCGCCGACGACGGTGTTTGATGTGACCTGGGGCTACACCCGAAACCCTGCTTCGCAGATCCGCACCGAGACCCAAACCAACGACAGCTTCAGCTGGGATGGCTATGTCCCGGTAGATCGCTCCTACGCTACCAACGGGCTCAACCAGTACACCAGCGTCTCCGGGCAAGCCTACTGCTACGATGACAACGGCAATCTCACTGCCGACGGCGACTTCGTCTATCTCTACGATGTCGAAAACCGGCTCGTCGAGATGCGTGCGCCTGCCAATACGGATTGCGAGAACCTTGCCTACACCGGCCAGATCAAGGCCGAGCTGCGCTACGATCCGATGGGTCGTCTGTTTCAGGTCGAGAATTTCATCAGTGGCGTCGGTCAGGGCCGAGTGACGATGCTGTACGATGGCGATGCGCTGGTGGCCGAATACAACGCTTCGGGCACAATGCTTGCGCGCTATGTCCATGGGCCGATGCAGGGCGTTGACGACCCAATCGCCGAGTACGGCGGTTCAGGAGTCGCTGCGGCAAATAGAATCAACCTCTATACCGACTCTCGCGGTTCGATTGTTCTGCGGGCTGGAGCCACCGGCGGTACTCCGTCGATCAACACCTACGACGAGTATGGTCAGCCTAGCACCTCCAACGTCGGACGGTTCCAGTATACCGGGCAGGTCTGGCTGCCCGAGCTCGGCATGTACTACTACAAGGCCCGCATCTACTCGCCCGCGCTCGGCAGGTTCATGCAGACCGATCCGATTGGATATGAGGATAACGTCAATCTCTATGGATATGTGGGGCAGGATCCGGTAAATTTTGTTGATGAGACTGGAAGTAATCGCAAAGCGGTGCTCCAGCAGCTAGGCCGTTGGGGACTCCGCGGGTTGAGGGGCGAAAGAGTAATCCGCCGGAGTGATCTGGATGACATCGCAAGAAGTGTTATTCTCCCCCTGCAGATTATCGATGATCTGAATACTATTGGCGATATTATCTTAAATGACGACGCTGATGATGTTCCTGATGGTATAGTAGGCGAGCAAGATGACCCGAGAGCGGGACCGAATAGGTCCGGAAGTCGTTGGACTAGCGGTCCTCTCAGCGAGGCAAATGGCGGAGTGGGGGATCCTAAAGAGGATTTTGATACGCTAACAGGAGGTAAGCATAGTGCCCCACCTGAAGGGTCAACCCTCCCGGAAGGAAGTAGAGTCGGCGACAATGGGGTGATCTATCGGCCGGGAAATAGCGACGGGGGTATTAGCATTGATATCCCCAGATCTGGCGATAAACCGCGAGAAACGCTACACTATCCGCCCGAGGAGGCTGATTGAAATGGAACAGAATATTTCACTGTTGTTGCAACAGGTTCAGGAGGTTCGAGTACGGCGCTTGAACCATGGCTATGCTGACAGTCTGTTCCTTAAATTTTTAGGGGATGATATATATGTATTTCAGGTAGAGCAAGTTTTAGGAGGGCAGGAAGAATATGGGCGAGTTGTAGTTCGGCAAGTTGAGGATTTTTTTCATGATTCCGTCAAAATCGATCCCGTTGCATTTGCATTTCCTCGGACTGTTAAGAAACTTTGTCTGGAAACGGAAAACATAAGTAAATTAACCGTGGGGTATTTGGTGTCGTCTATTTACGGTCTGCCAATTGTGATTGCTCCTGGAAATATTGTTGGAAGCCTATGCTTGTTCGGTCTAGAGAATCGCGGCAAAGAGAACGGCTTGGAGCTTCCTCCGCAAGATTACAGTATCTGCTGAAAGGGCGTGCATCTACTCGTCGACAATGGGAAGATACATGCAGACCGATCCGGACAGATATGAGGATCAGTTCAATCTCTATGCCTATGTCAAGAGTCATCCCGTAAATGACGTGGGTCCGAGCGGAACGCAAACTTGGCCCCAAAATCTTTGGGAAAGCGTCAAAGAAAATTCAACTATCTTAGTATGACTTATGGGCTCTATAAATCAGGAGTGATCACGTTAACTTAGCGGAAACGTGAGTACTACATTTAATTGGCTTTGCGCATGCTGCTGACCATGCGGCAGATTCTATGGTGGATTGGAAACAGGGCGATGCTGCACCTGAATCTCTCAGGACATTCGACCCCAAGAAACTGGATGATCGATAGATGCTAAGACCCCCATTCCTAATGGCGTCCGCCTTGCTCATGATGTCAATTGGATGCTCTGGGGAGAGTGGCGCAGCCTACGAAGTTGAAGAATATGAACTCGAGAACAAGCATGAATACTCAATTCTTGAGTCAGAATATTACTCTAGAGAAGGTGGTTATATTTATGAAAATTTCATCCCCGTGTCGAAATTTGACCCTGAGTATAGAATAGCCATAATTAAAATTATCGATGATCAATACAAATTCGCTGCGTTGCTTCTTAATCCTAGACACCCTCCATTTGAAAAATCGTTTCCTGTGACAGATTTGGAAATTCCCGATGAGATCAAGGTGGGAATGCAACCCACCTCAAACTGATATAGCGTTGCAACATGAACTGGTAGTGCCAAGAGAGAGGCCAGGGTAAGTTCTGTCGATGCAACATGTCTACTTTGATGGCCATCGGTATCCGCCAGAGATCATCCGCCATGCTGCATGGTTCTCGACGAATCAGAATCCATGACTTTGAAACTCCTGCTCATTGAGTAACAGTTTAGATTTGTTCTGTTCCGCAGCGCCCCGAATGCCGAGACTCTTCTTGCTTTTCGGGCATAATCTCGCACAGTGAGCGAAGCTGGATTGGGGTCGCAATTGTCCGAAGAACTTCGCAGAGAAACGCTGTTTGTCGCGCTGACGCGGCCGCAGATGTTTGCGGGCGTCACCTATACCTTCTTCGTGATCAACGCGATCATCGCGGTCGAGCTGTTCCTGATCTTCCAGGCATGGTGGGTGCTACTCATTGCAGTCGTCATCCACGGCATCGGCATGATCGCCTGTCTCAACGAACCGCGCATATTTGACCTCTGGCTGACGCGGGTTCGCACTTGCCCCAGGATCAAGAACCACAGGATCTGGAATTGCAATTCCTACCGGCCCTGACGCGTGATCCCAAGGCGATCGCCAACGAGGCGCCGGCAGGCGTGCACCTGCCCTATGCGCGGCATATCGATGATGTGACCATCGAGACCCGCGACGGTTTGTTGATGCAGACCATCCGGCTTGGTGGGCTTCTGTTCGAGACCGCCGACAGCGATGAGCTCAACTACCGCGCAGGCCTTCGCGATGCGATGATGCGCTCGCTCGGCAGCTCGCGCTTTGCGGTATATCACCATGTGGTGCGGCGGCGGGCAGAGGCGGCGCTCGATCGCGTGACCGCCGACGACTTTTCTGCGCGGCTCGATGAGCAATGGCACGGCAAGCTTGAAGGCAAGCAGCTGTTCGTGAACGAGCTGTTCGTGACGATCATCCGCAGGCCGCTTCAGGGCAGGATCGGCATTGTCGACCGCATGCGCGGATGGCTTGCTAAGAATGCGAGCCGCAATGCCGGTTTGATTGCAGCTGAAAAGCACGCGCTCGACCGAGCGCGCGAAGCGATGGTGGCAGCGCTCAGCGCCTACGGCCCGAGGGTCCTGAGCGTCTACAACACGCCCGATGGCAAGCGCTCCGAGCCGCTCGAGTTCCTATCCTGCCTGTTCAACGCGGACATGCGCCCGGTTGCGCTTCCCTATGAAGACCTCGGGCACTTCATACCGTCGCGCCGGGTGAGCTTCGGGCAGGACTGCGTCGAGCTTGGACCCATGGGGGATCTGCCAAGACGGTTCGTCGCGATGGTCTCAGTGAAGGATTATCCCGGCTCGACCTTTCCCGGCATGTTCGACGAGCTCTATCGCTTGCCGTTCGAGCTTCACGTGACGCAGAGCTTTGCCTTCGTCGAGCGCGCGCAAGCGCTCGGGCGCATAAACCTGGCGCTGCGCCGCATGCAATCGGTCGAAGACGAGGCGCTATCGCTGCGCAGCGAGCTGACCGACGCCAAGGACGAGGTAGCCGCAGGCCGCGCGGGGTTTGGGGAGCATCACACGACCATCGCGGTCCATGCCGACAGCTTGGCTGCGCTCGAAAGCCATGTTGCCGAAGTGATCGCGCTGCTGGCTGATCTCGGCATCAATGCTGTGCGCGAGGATATCGCGCTCGAGCCCACGTTCTGGGCACAGTTCCCGGCAAACTTCCGCTACATCGGCAGGCGCGGCCTTGTCTCGACCACCAATTTTGCCGGCCTTGCAAGCCTTCACAACTTCCCGGTGGGACGCGCGAATGGCAATCACTGGGGCGAGGCGGTTACGCTGTTCGAGAGCACGGCTGCTGGCCCCTACTTCTTCAACTTTCACCAGGCAGATCTCGGCAACTTCACCGTCATCGGACCCTCTGGCTCGGGCAAGACCGTGGTGCTCAATTTCCTGCTGGCGCAGGCGCGCCGCTTCAATCCGCGCATCATATTCTTCGACAAGGATCGCGGCGCCGAGCTCTTTATCCGCGCGATCGGCGGACAATACGACCGACTGAGCCCCGGCTCGCCATCGGGCCTCAACCCGCTGCAGCTTGAGGATACCCCGACCAACCGGCAGTTCCTGCTCGACTGGATCGCTCTCCTCGCAGGCGGCGCAAGCACAGCGGAGTTCGACCAGATCCGCGATGCGGTCGACACCAGCTTTGCCCAGCCCATCGAGCGGCGCCGGCTGCGCTATCTGGTCGAGCTGTTCCGCGGCGGCGCACGTCCGGAGCCCGATGATCTCTACTCGCGGCTGCGCCCATGGTGGGGTGAAGGCGAGCGCGCCTGGTTGTTCGACAACGAGCGCGATCTCACCGACCTTGCGGCCGAGACGGTCGGGTTCGACATGACCGCGATCCTTGATGATCCAGCCTGCCGCACGCCCGCCATGTTCTACTTCTTCCAGCGGGTCGAGGAACGGCTCGACGGGACTCCATCGATCATTGTCATCGATGAGGGTTGGAAGGCGCTCGACGATGAAGTGTTCGTGCGCCGGATCAAGGACTGGGAGAAGACCATCCGCAAAAGGAACGGCGTGGTTGGCTTTGCGACCCAGAGCGCATCGGACGCGCTCGAAAGCAAAATCGCAAGCGCGATCATCGAGCAGGCCGCGACCCAGATCTTCATGATCAACCCCAAGGCGCGCGCCGAGGACTACATCAACGGCTTTGGCCTCAGCCGCCACGAGTTCGACCTTGTCCGCTCGCTGCCTGACAGTTCGCACTGCTTCCTCATCAAGCATGGCCGCGAGAGCGTGGTCGCGCGGCTTGATCTTTCGGGCGAGAGCGATCTCCTCACCATCCTTTCCGGCCGCGAGAGCACGGTGCGCCTGTTCGATCAACTGGTGACCCAGACCGGTCCTGATCCTGCCAACTGGCTCCATCGCCTGATCGAGGAGGCTGCCTGATGGCTTGTCCTGCGATTATCACCGGCGACGAGTTCCTTGCGCGAACGCTTTCGCATATCGACTGCCAGGCGCAGCTCATTGGCAGCTATGGCTATCAGGCGCTGGGTCAGCCCGGCTCGACCGCCTCGATCGTGGTCACGAGCCTTCTCACGCTGTTCATCGCCTTCTTCGGGATCCGGATGATGTTCGGTCCCGGCCCACGCCCGCGCGATGCAGTTTTTGATGTGATCAAGATCGGGATCGTTCTCACGCTGGCTTTCTCATGGCCGACCTTCCGCACGGTGGTCTATGACGCCACGCTCAAGGGCCCTGCCGAGATTGCGAGCGTGATCCAGTCGAGCAGCGGCAATGGCCAGGCGCAGGGTTTTGCGAGCAGGCTCCTGCAGGCGGACAATGCGATGGTCTCGCTGACAACGGTCGGGTCAGGCAGAAACGCCGCCGCTCTCATCGAAGGCGAAGGCTCGGGCAGCAGTTTTCAGGCGGCTGCGATCGAGGATGACACCGGGTTTGGCAGTGCGCGCATTCTCTATCTTGCCAGTATCATCGGCACGCTAGGGCTTCTGCGCATTGGGGCAGGCCTTTTGTTGGCGCTTGCTCCGGTTGCAGCTGGACTGTGGTTCTTCACCCAGTCGCGCGGCATATTTGCAGGCTGGCTCAAGGGGCTGGTGTTCACATTCGCAGGATCGATCGGGACAACGATCGTGCTCGCGGTCGAGCTTGCGGTACTTGAGCCATGGCTTGCTGATGCGCTGACTGTGCGCGCTGCCGGATATGCAACCCCTGCTGCGCCCACCGAGCTGTTCGCGATGACGCTGGCCTTTGCGATTGTGCAGTTCGCTATGCTCTGGCTGCTCGCCAAGGTCGTGTTCTATCGCGGGTGGCTGACGCTTCCCGATATTCCTGAAGACTGGCGCCCTTGGAGCAAGGCACGCTCACCAAATGTCCATCAGCCGAGGCAAAGCGAAGTCCATATTCTGCGCGCCGAGCAGATCAGCGGTTCGGTCGAGAACACCGTGCGCCGCGAACGGTTGCTGGCCAATGAGCGGATCGTGCGAACGAGCGATCCAATCGATCCGGGAAGCCGAGACTTTGAAGGTTCGCGTGGCTCAGCGCCGCGTCTCGGCAGCTCCTATCGCCGTTCATCATTGCGAACCTCGCGCGCGTCCCGAATGCGAGACAGGCTGTCATGAGCTACGAACCCGATCTTGATCTCACTGAACTGCCGGTTGCCGATAGCTGGGCAACCAGCGTCACCGATGACCTCCAGCGCTCGAACCGCCGGGCCTGGATCGTCGCGATCATTGCGGCCGTGGTTGCCCTGCTCGAGGCTCTGGCTCTGGTGTTCCTGATCCCGCTCAAGACGGTCGAGCCCTACACGCTGCTGGTCGACCGCCAGACCGGCAATGTCGAAGCGCTCGCCCCGCTCGATACGCAGGTGATTGCGCCAGATAGCGCGCTGACGCGCTCGCTCCTCGTCCAATATGTGATCGCGCGCGAGAGCTTCACAATTGACACCGTCCAGGACGACTATCGCAAGGTATCGCTCTGGTCAGACCAGCGCGCGGGCGAGCGATATCGGCAGGAGATGGATGCCGGTAATCCGGGCTCGCCACTCGCCTATCTGCCGCGCGGAGCGACCATTCAGACCGAAATAAGGAGCGTTTCAAACCTCGCTCAAGACCGCGCCATGGTGCGGTTCACGACGACCCGCACCGAACAGGGCGCCACGCCGCAAGCATCCGAATACTGGGTGGCAATCGTCAACTACACCTTCTCAGGCGCAGCGATGAGCGAGGCAGACCGCTACTTCAATCCCTTGGGGTTCCAGGTGACGGGCTATCGGAGCGATGCCGAGACCCTGCCAGAAGAGGGCATCGTCAACGGCGTTGCCCTGCCGCAGGTTGGCAATGAGGTGGAGCCATGAAGTCGCTCATCGCAGTAGCCCTCTCATTGGTCCCTGTATCCGCAGTGTCGGCTCAGATCTTGCCGATGCCCGGTCCCGAGACGCCGCGCATTCAAACTGCCCGGTGGGCTGCCGGACAGCCCATCGTATTGACCGCTCTTCCTGATACTACCCTCACCGTCATGCTCGAGCCGGGCGAAGCCATTCGTCGCGCGACGCTCAGCGGTAGCCGCGCATGGGATGTCTCCGTATCCGCCGAAGCGGACAGTTTTCAGGTGACCCCGCAGATGGGCGCAGCGCCTGCCAGCCTGCTCGTCGAGACCGATGGGCGTTCCTACGAGTTTTCGCTCGAGACTGGTCAGGGGTTGATGGCCGCCTATCTGGTCCGCCTTGAATATGGACCACCGGCTTCGCTAGGCGTCGAAGAAGCCACAGACAACATTTCAGATCTGACCTGGTCTTACCGTCTGCGCGGCGACCGTGAAGTTCGCCCAGCCTCTGTTCGCGACAACGGCGATAAGACCGTGATAACCTATGCTCCCGGCCAATCGCTGCCAGCCGTGTTTGCGATCGGTCCGACGGGTGATGAGGAGGTTGTCGACGGGTACATGCGCGGCGAGGTTTTCGTCATCGACCGTGTGCATGCTGAACTTGTGTTCCGCATCGACAAGGAGAAGGCAACCGCACGTCGCAACCGCGAAGAGGATGAAGCCCAGTGAGCGCTGCGGATGCCGATGCTGAGACCGTCCAGGACGTTCGGCCGGTCATTTCGACCGGGTCTCAAAGCAACTGGGGCTTGTGGGCCTTTGGCGCTGTTCTACTGCTCGGCGGAGTGATGCTTTTCAATGTTCTCGCTGCGTCGGAGGAAGCTGCCCAAGTTCCCACTGTCCTTGCGCCCGACAATCCCGCCGGTGGACGGATTGCATCGCCACCTCCCCTGCGCACACCCGAAAGACTAGATAGCCTCACCCCTTATCCGGTTCGCGCTATTCCAGAGCAAGTCACTGTCGCTCCTACAGCGCCGAACTATGCGCCCCAGATTATCCAGCCAGTTATCCGGGCACCAGCGGCTCCGCAACTTCCCGATCCCATCCCTCAATCGCCGCCTGAGCGGGTTCAACCGGAACGGCCTCAAGTGGTTTTCGATGCCACGCCGACAGCTACGCAGCAGGTCTCCTCAACCGAGCGTGAAACAGGCGAAGTCGACCGTGTCACCGCAAGCCGTCTGCGCAATCCTTTGCGCACGATCCCGCAAGGCACTGTCATTCCGGCCGTGCTCGAAACCGCTCTCGACTCCACTCGGGCGGGCGGCGTTCGCGCGCTGGTCCAGCGCGACGTTCTGAGCTTCGACGGAACCAAAGTCCTGATCCCGCGCGGAAGCCGACTTTACGGTGAGTACGAAGCCAATCTGCAATCGGGGCAAAACCGCGCACTTGTTCAATGGACACGGCTGATCCGGCCCGACGGGGTAACGGTTGCACTGGATTCACCTTCCTCCGATCCCCTCGGGCGCGCCGGCATAAGGGGGCGAGTCGACAGCAAGTTCTTCCAGCGGTTCGGGGGAGCGCTCCTGCAGACCGTGCTCGACATCGGGACCGGGCTCGCGGTCAACGAGGCTAGCGACGGCGTTCTCGTAGCGCTTCCGGGCAGCACCCAGAACGTTCAGATTACCGAGCCCGAACGGATCCGGCCCACGCTCAAGGTGCGGCACGGCACCAGCGTATCGGTGTTTGTCTCACGCGATCTGGACTTTTCGAGCGTTGATCCATGAGCGTTGCCGAGACCGGATATTACCTCGACAGCTTCCTTGCGCCGCTTGCACCGATGCTTGCGCGCATCGATGTCACTGACATCTGGATCAATCGACCTGGCGAGGTGTGGGTCGAAAGCCTTGGCGGCGGGATCGAGCGGATCGTGGAGCCAAGCCTTGATCTGAAACTGCTTGAGCGTCTTGCCAAACAGATTGCGGCGCATTCCTCGCAGGGGATCAGCCGCGCGCAGCCGCTGCTCGCGGCGACCTTGCCCGATGGCTCGCGGGTGCAGATCGCCGCGCCGCCTGCTACGCGCGATGGCTATGCGTTTGCGTTCCGTAAGCATGTGTCGGCTGATCTGCTGTTGTCTGATTGGGAGGACGCGGGGGCGTTTGCCGAAGCGGTCACTGGCGATGGCGAGCTGGAGGTGGAGCGACAGTTCAGGTCGCTTGCCGGGCACGAAGCTGCGACAGTCCTCAAGCAAGCGGTGCGCGAACGGCGCAATATTCTCGTGTCGGGCGGGACTTCGACCGGAAAGACAACATTTCTGAACTCGTTGCTGGCCGAGATACCACAAGATGAGCGGCTGGTGCTGATCGAAGACACTGCCGAACTGCATCTCAAACACCTGAATGCTGTTGGCCTGCAGGCCGCGCGGGGAGAGTTAAGCGAGGCGCGCGTGACCGCCGAAGACCTGCTGATCGCCGCGCTGCGGATGCGGCCTGATCGCATCATCCTTGGGGAGCTGCGCGGGGTCGAGGCGTTCACCTTTCTGCGCGCGGTCAATACCGGCCATCCCGGATCTATGACCACCCTCCATGCGGACACGCCGCAGCGCGCGATCGAGCAACTTTCGCTGCTGGTGTTGCAGGCAGGCTCCAGGCTCTCGCGCGATGATGTCCGCAGCTATGTGCGAGAGAGCGTCGATGTGTTTGTCCAGCTCGATCGGCTTGGAGGCAAGCGGCGCGTGGCTCAGCTGTTGGTGGCAGGCTAGAGGACGTGTTCGGAGTATGACCCAGGCCAGCCTGTTCGAACCCACCAGCCCGATGCCGATTTCGTCATCGGCGCAGTGGATCGAGGGCATGGTATCCGGTCGGAATTATCACGTCAATTTGGCGGAAAAGTGACAATGCCCCATTGCTCCTCTGCACAGCGCTGAGACACTGCGAACAAGGCGTCGTGGTCGTCATTGGGAAAGCTTCAGCCACTATCTCTCGATTTTTGCACAGTAACAATGAATGTATCGTAGGTTGGATCAAGCTCGACGAAGAATTCTTCTGTAGTGTCAACGTCAATACCATCGCGTTCCTTAGTATCTTCTGACAATATACCGTCGAGTCTCGCCTCGAAACCAGGATTATGCCAAATTCCAGCCTCGATCATGGAAACGCGCTTTCGCTCTTTTCGAAGGCGAACCAGCACCTCTTGTGCCGCTTCTTTGTTCAGCTTCATCCAACCTGAGCCATTGCTGGCGAAGAACGTATCGGCATTTTCAATACGGCTGCGGCGCAAACTCATTCATCGTTCCATTCAATTCTTGAGTCATCTATCCAATCAGGGTCGTTCTTATCGCTAATGGCGGAAACTTCTCCAGTTTCATCGTTGACCACTACGTAATCCCCGCTGGTACCATAGACTGACGCAGAAGCCGGATCACGCCCCCTCCCTCCTGAGCCATCGAGTGAGGTACCAGTCTTTCCTCTATCAATCGTATCGCGAATGCCTTGCTCTGACCAACCCCGTTCTTCGGATTGGTCACTGATCTTGCCTGGGATCGTTACATCTTCACCACGGTGGCTGTCGCTAAACATTGGTCGAAGAATTTCGCGATAAATTATCGAGTTATCTGTAAACCAGTCGTCTGCGGCTTCAGGAAAAGACTCAGCAAAGTCCTGCACTTGCCGAGCTGCTTCTTCGACATCGTCTTCCCCATTGTTGTTCATGTCACGGCTGCCCGGTAGCGATGTTCCTGGCAGAACTGGCAAGCGTGGAGGGCATAATAGACGACACTGCTTCCCAGTCGGATCTATTGCGTTGATCGGGTCTTGCCCGACGTATCCATATAGATTGACATTGTCCTGATAACCAATCGGATCGGTCTGCATGAACCTTCCAAGCGCAGGCGAGTATATGCGAGCCTTGAAGCTGTACATTCCAAGCTCATGGAGCCAGACTTGGCCGGTATACTGAAACCGCCCAGTGTTGGACGTGCTCGGCTGGCCGTACTCATCGTAAGTGTTGATCGACGGCGTGCCACCGGTAGCTCCAGCCCTTAGAATGATCGAACCGCGAGAATCGGTGTGAAGATTGGTTCTATTCGCCGCAGTGACGCCCGCACCGTTGTACTCCGCAATCGGGTCATCCACGCCCGGTATCGGCCCATGCACATAGCGCGCGAGCATCGTGCCTGAGGCGTTGTACTCAGCAACCAGCGCATCGCCGTCATAGAGCATGGTCACCCGCCCTTGACCGACGCCGCTGATGAAGTTCTCGACCTGGTACAGGCGCCCCATAGGATCGTAACGCAGTTCGGCTTTGATCTGGCCGGTGTAGGCAAGGTTCTCGCAGTCCGTATTGGCAGGCGCGCGCATCTCGACGAGCCGGTTCTCGACGTCGTAAAGATAGACGAAGTCGCCGTCGGCAGTGAGGTTGCCGTTCTTGTCGTAGCAATAGTCTTGCCCGGAGACACTAGTGTACTGGTTAAGCCCGTTGGTTGCGTAGGAGCGATCTACAGCGACGTAGCCGTCCCAGCTGAAGCTGTCGTTGGTCTGGGTCTCGCTGCGGATCTGCGAAGCAGGGTTTCGAGTGTAAGCCCAGGTAACGTCGAAGGCCGATGTCGGCGCATCGATGAAGTTGGAGTTCAACCGCCCAATGGCGTCATAGTCCCATTGCTGCTTGGGAGCAGTGCTGTCGCGCCTTATCTGGTCGAGCCGACCTTCGCTGTCATAGTCGTAGTCGACCATGATCTCTCCTAGGGGGCCGGTCATGTGATTGAATTGCCCGCCGGGCCAAAAATAGGACCGGAACGCCTGATTGTCAGGATACTTGAGTTCCCAGCGGCTTCCATCCGCCAGATACTGCGACTGGAGCGTGCGTGAGGTTCCCGACGTGTTGTCGGTGACCGAGGCCATACGCCCATAGGTGTCATAGACCGAGGTCGTACCCACTCCGCTGTCGCTGCCGAACCGTGCGTGAAGCTGAAGTCCGCGAATATCGTATTCGTAGAACACGTCACGAGTGTGATCCGCATGCAATTCGAGGCGCGTATCTGGAATGGTCTTGCGGATCACCCGATTGAGGTTGTCGTATTCGTATTCAATCTGCGATCCATCCCGCTTCTGAAGAAGCGTCCGATTTCCGTTGGCATCATACTCGTAGTATTCAAAATCGTTCGAGTTGATGGCGCCAGTCATGGCGGGATCGGGGAAGTACCAATGGGTCTGACGATCAAACCCATCATACATCATCGACGCCTTGAAGCCGCGGGCATCGATCATACTCGCAATCTGGCCATTGGGTGTGAAGGTGTAGGTCGCGTAGTCGCGAACGAGATTGGTATCGACGCCCTGCTCAATGCGCTTGACCCGACCTTCTGTGTCGTAATGCTGGCGCGTGATCCGGTCCTCGTCGCCATTGATAGGCGTTCCCGCCGTGCAAGCGTCTGCCGGAAGACTGGCGAGGTTCATGCGAACCGCAGTGCAGTCGCTGCGGTTCAAACCATCGTAATTCATCTGGGTGACCGAGAAGAGCGTTCCGGTTCCCGATTTGACGGTTGTTTCGATGGCCAGGCGGCGCGTGGCTCAGCTGTTGGTGGCAGGTTAGGGGACTTGTCCGGAGTATGACCCACAGCAGACTGTTCGAACCGGCAAGCCCGATGCCGTTCTCATCATTGGCGCCGTGGATCGAAGGCGTGCTGTTCGGTCAGGTCGCCGTTAGTTTGTGCGTGATAGCAGTAGCGCTGATCGGGTTGATGATGGCGAGCGGTCGGCTGCCGCTGCGCGAGAGTGCGCGAGTGGTGCTGGGGTGCTGCGTTTTGTTGGGCGCACCGACAATTGCGGCTTCGCTTATGCATTTTGGAGGAGAGCCTACCGGAAGAGTGCCGGTAGCGTTCGAAACCGACAGGTTCGAACCTCGAAGAGAATTGCCCCCTCCGGGAAGCAGTCCCTACTCAAGAGCAGCAGTCGCAAAAGAAAGGTAGGGTAATCTAAACGAGTCTGCCACGGAGCTACAACTTGAGCATGACGACGCCGTTGGCCTGCTCGCCAGCTGTGCGAGGCGCGCGTTGCTGCCGAAGGCTTGATAATCGCCGCGCTACGCATGCAGCCTGACTGCATTATTTTGGGCGAGTTGCGCTGGGTCGAGGCGTTCACCTTTCTGCGCGCAGTGGGTACCGACCATCCCGGATCGATAACCACCATCTAAGCGGATACGCCCCAGCACGCGATCGAGCAGCTTTCACTACTGGTCTTGCAGGCGGGGTCGAAACTTTCGCACGAATATGTACGCAGCTATGTGCGTGAGACCGTCCATCTATTTGCGTAGATCGAGCGGGGCATCGGGCGAAGGCGGGTGAACCATGTGCTGGTGACGAAGTGAGGTATCTCAGACTGGCCACACAAGATAGCTTGTTCGAACCGGGCTTGAGGTCAGGACTTGGTCTCTCGCTCGAAGCGGTCGAGACGATGCTGTTCGGCGCGACTGCTGCGGCAATCTGCAACTTGGCAATCGCCGTAATCGGCTTATACGCATTGTCTGGCCGCTTTGAGTTTCTGAGAGGCCTTCATATTATCGTAGGTTGTTTCGTTCTTATTGGCGCATCGGCCTTTGCAGCTGCACTTATGAGTGTGGCGGTGGGGCCTTCGCTCCAAGTTCAGATGGCAATCGACAACGAAGACTCTCAGCCGCGAAGAGAAATGCAGACTTCGAAAGACAACCCATATGCGCGAGCATCGGTCTCGGAGCCATAGGTAACTCTGCCCTGTTATGATGACCGCAGTACTGAAGATTTTTCTCGGAATTACACCAGAGAAAGCCCTGCGGCCGCCGATGTGCGAGTAGCCTACTACTTCACCGAATCAATTCTTCGCAAAGATAGCCAAATACAGCGATGATATAATAAAAACAAGCGATCTGCAAGTTCTCATGGACATATGATTTCTCGCAACAAGCTACGCAATTCGTTTATGCCCCGCTTTGACCCGCCTTCTCACAAGGCAACCGCTTCTCAATTTTTAGCGATAGGATCAATGACTATTTTGAAAAATAGACATCAACGTATAATTCATTCCAAATATAAACGGCAGACACAATTGAAATCAAAGATACTAGAATATATTTTACCAGCCTCTTTCGCTCTAACGGCCCTCTTCCATCGGAAATAGCCATAGCTCGACCGAAGAAAATCATGTAAAATATTGCTAGTGCCAGAGAAAAAGGAGTTATCATAGAGAATAGAATGACCAGAGCTGCAATGACAATTGATGCAAGCAAGAGCGCGGCGGGGTTCCTAAAGAAGTTCTTCAATTCAATTTCCTCAATTTGGTCCACAGCGCCTCGGTTCTTCTGGGACAGCAAATGTGATGCCGAATACCGGCCCGACATTCTGCGCGATCGTCGCACCAGGAATAAGGCGGTAGCCAGCATTAACAGCCCTGCCCTGAATATCATTCCCTGCTGCTGCGTCGAAAATCAACGACGCCGCATCTGCAGTTGTCGCGATCCCATCCGCAAGAAAGCCGGCTTCACCAAAACCAACACTCGCTGGCGCCGTGATAATACCGGCTGCAGAGGCAGCAGCCAAGCCGTAACCCACATCAGAAAATGAGCCAGCGACAGTTGACAATCCTCCAGCCCCATATGCCAAGTAGCCCGCTGCACTTTGGAAGAGATTGCAGGAATAGGTAGGTGAGCTTCCGTCACCTTGGCGCTGTTGCCGCCCCCTATCACCGGTAACAATAATCAGACTTGGACCAAATACCCCACCGGATCTGCCACCACCACTAAAGCCTCCAACTCCCGAAATATCACCGCCGAAAGTAATGCCAGAGACGGTTCCCCCGCCCTCACCAATTACTGTAATCGTTGTTCTAGGGTAACATAGACCATCTGAGCCTTTCCTCTCACCGGCACCGCATTTTCCGTCTTTGTCTGGCTCCGTACCACGCAACCCTGTCGGGTCGACAAAATTCACTGGGTTGTTGGCGACATATGCAAAGGTGTTGAGTCCATCACCATATCCGATCGGATCAGCCTGCATAAAACGTCCGAGGCTGGGCGAATAAGCTCGCGCCTTGTAGTGATAAAGTCCAATTTCGGGAATGTAGGCCTGTCCAGTATATCGGAAGCGCCCAGTATTTTGCAAACTTCCAGATACGCCAGGAACGCCGAATTCGTCATAGGTGTTGATCGTGTCCAGCGTACCCAAGCGATCAAAGCTCGCAACAATCGTCCCAAGACGATCCGCATAGAGATACTCGGCATCTGCGCGGTCGGCGGCCCCACCGTCAAACGCGATCATCGGGTCATCGCCACCCGACACGCCGTGCACATAACGTCCGATCATCGTGCCCGAAGTGTTATACTCGGCGACGAGATCGAGCCCATCGTACAGAAGCCGCTGGGCATTGCCTGTGCCAGCATCATAAACCTGATAAAGCCGTCCCAGCGGATCGAACCTCATGGTCACATAGGTGGCACTCTCCACTACAACCAGTCGGTTCTCGGTATCGTAGGTGAAGTCGGTGCTGCCGTCGGATTCCAGATTGTGGTTGCCGTCGTAGGAAAACGCTGTGCTGTCGACCTCGGCGTAGCGGTTCAACCCGTCCGGGGTGTAATCCGCATCGGTGCTGCCTGAAGGATGATTGTCCCAGACATAGAGCTGATTGTCGACTGCCTCATCCTCTGCCTGACCCGCCTGATTGAAAGAGTACTCGCGGTTCACATCGTAGCTGGTGCTCGTATGATTGAGGAAAGTGCGTTCAAGGCGACCCGCGACGTCATAGAAGTAGCTCTCATCGGGCGCTGAGGCATCGATAGTTCGACTGGAGAGGCGTCCGAGATTGTCGTAGCCGTGCGTGACCAGAATGTTGTTGCTGTCGTCTCTGATCCGCGTGAGACGGCTCAGCGCGTCGTAGTCGTAGGTCCAGTAAACGCTATCAGGGTGAGTCACGCGGGCGCGTCTGCCGCCTGAATCATAGAGGTATGCAAGCGTCCGCGAGTTGCTGTCCATCTCCTGAGTGGTTGATTCCGGACGTCCGAATGCATCCAGATCGAAAGCCACTCGATCACCGCTGCTTCCAAAGCTCGAATTATCGAAGCGCGCCTCAAGCAACCCTCCGAGCAAGTCGTATTTGTAATAGACATCACGGGTGTACGCCGTGCTCAGACCCGACCTCGTGGGAACGTCCTTGTGCGTAAGGCGATTGAGGTCGTCATAGGTGAAAGTGAAGGTTTCACCAGTGCGGGTCCGGATCGTCAGAACATTGCCCATGTCGTCATAAGTCAGCTCCTGCCTGTCGGCGTAGAGCGAAGTGCTGGTGTTGGCCGGATCAGGGAACTCGGTTCGCGCCAGACGATCAAAATCGTCGTAGGTGTAGGTCGTGCGGTTGTCCTTGCCGTCCTCCACCCAGGCGAGCGTCCCGTTCTCGTTGTACGACATCTCAGCAGCTTGATGCTGATAGTCGGTGTCGACCCCTGCCCAAACTTCGGTCACCCGATCGGCCTGATCGTAGTAGCGTTTAGAAATCCGGTCCTCATTGCCGGAAGTCGCCGTCATCCCTTCGCACACGTCGGTTGGCAGAGTAGTCGAGGTGCTGGTCACATTCATGCGAAGCGCAGTGCAATCAGGCCGACCCGCTTCGTCATAGCCATATTGCACCAAGGAATACCGCGTCGTGCCGTCGGTGGAGATTTGCGAGGAGGTCGCTGGGCGACCGAAGTCATCGTAAGTGGTTTCGACCACGGTATCGACAGTGAAGCCAGCCCAATCGGTATCGCTGGTCCCAGCGACATATCCACTCTCAGAAAGAGTAACCTGTCCATCCTCATTGTAGGTACGTCGCGTCGCCGCCTGCTTCAGACTTCCCGTTCCGTCTGGATCAGGCGCAATAACGCCAATCACCTGACCAGCAGCATCGTATCGATAGTTTGTTGTGTCACCCGTGCCTCCGACCGGACCGTCAATTGTCTTTACCAGACTTAGCTCATTGTAGGTAAAAAGTGTGGTCAGCGAGGCGCTCAAATTGCCCGGTCGCGTGGTTACCCGGCTCCTGTTGAGATTATGCGCCCCTGTACTTGTATAGAAGAACAGCGCTTCGAGCTCATCGGCGTCGTCGGTGCAAATGTTCGCATCTCGGCAAGTAGTGGCGGCATATGGCAATCTGATCTGATCACCGTCGATGAGTGTGCCCGAGGCATTATAGTATTTTGCCCGATAGTTTGCATAGCCAATGTCGGTTCTGGGCCGCGGATCACCAGGTCCCGGAGCCGGCACCTCGATCTTGGTCAATACGCCATAGGTGCTATCCCACGTGTAGTTTGTGACGTTGCCGTTCGCATCGGTGGTACTGGTCGGCAAGTTGCAGGTTACGGGATTTGTGCAGCTGGCTGGATAGGTCGAGCTGGTCACGACATTGTTGGCAGAATTGCCCGCCTTGTCGATCAATGTGGTTTGCGTGAGGTTACCTCGAGAATCGTATGCGTATTCGACCCGGTTTCCTTCCGGCGCCTCGACCGCCTCAAGTCTGCCGCTCGCGTCATATTCAAACAGCGTTACTTCGCCATTGGCGTTGTTTGTGTAAGTAACATTCTGCTGCCCGACGTCTGTTGCCGTTGCGCGAAACCTCCCGAGGGAGTCATTGGAGTTCGATGTCAGACTAGAGCCAAGTAATCCCCACGTATAATCACGTGTGTAGGCCCCCTGCCTGACGACACTGGATACCCGGTCGTCGGTCCCATAATTGTACACAACGCTGTAGCCGTTTGATGCGGCGACATCTTCAGGGCGCTTGATACCAGTAAGGCGATCGGAAGAATCGAAACGGTAGACAGTTTCCCGGTCGAGCACGTCGCTGACGGTTTCGATTGCATCGCCATTTCCGTCCGAAGAAGGGGCGAATTCAAGCTTTGGCCAGTCTTCGGAAAATGTGCAAGGTGCAGTTTGGACCGGATTGCAAGTGTCGACCGCGTTATTGATCGCAGTCACCTTGGTGATGCGGTACCAGTTGTCGACAGTCGATGATGAGGGTGGACTTGCCTGCGCGTAATCAAAGCGAAGTTGGTAGCCGAGACTGTTTGTTACAGACTGAAGGCGAACCGCGTAGAGGTCGTATCCAAAGCCCTGATATGCTGTGTTGATATAGTGCAGTGTGGTCTTATGACCATCAGGCCGAGTGATCGTTTCGGCTAGAGCATCGACCGCGCCGTAATAGCTTTCCCCGTCAGCAACATAAGATTCCTTGAAGATAATCTTGGTTCCATCGCGCATCGTAAGCGTGTGCGTGCCCGTTGAGAAATTTGTTGCAATTGTTTCTCCGGTTCCCTGCGCCGACACATAGGTGCCGCTGACAAGGTTGAAGGTCATCTGCTGACCACCCAAGAGAACAGTGGCAGTCGGTGACGTGACCCCCTGATTTTCCTCCACGAGTGATTAGAGTCTGGCCTTGAAGGAAGGACAGACGATGAAGCGTACGAGGTTTTCAGAAGAGCAGATT
>PALE01000045.1 GCA_002706445.1 Erythrobacteraceae bacterium | reverse complement strand
CCCCGCCGATCAGCGCGATGTTCGCCATCCGGCGCGCCATATAGAGCGCATCGTCCTTGGCATGGACCAACTCGGGCAGGATTGCCCTTGAGACGGTCTTGGCCAGTTCGACCAGCGCCTGTCCCAATTGGCTCGCCACGCGGAAACCGCCCAGCAGCGCCGCGCCGCCGAAGGTTCCGACCAGCAGGATCATGACCTGCTTGCCCGCGATGGTGAGGCTGCCCGACATATTGGTGGACCACACGAAGCGCCATGCATCCTTGTGCTTGACCGGTATGCGGGTGAGGCTGATCGCGCTCATATCGATCCGCTCTGCGCGCGCAGCGGCAAACCACAAGGCAGCGGCAACCGCGATCTCACTCAGCGCATAGGCGAGGATGAAGCCTGCAACCGTGGGCATGAACAGCCACGCCAGCACCGCGCCCGCAGCGCGGATGATCGGCTGCACCGCTTCGGCAGCGGTGGCGGTGGCGTATTTGAAATGGAGCCGCAGCAAGCCGATCGGCGTGGTGCGGATCGACAGCAGCGAGACGACGCAATAGCCGAAAGTCAGCCACAAAAGATCGTCGGGCAGTGGCAGCCAATAGGGCACGCTCAGGACCAGCAAAGCTGCCATGACGCTCCCCATCACCACTGAAATCAGGTCGAGCGCAATGGCAAAGCCGGTCGCCTCGCGCACTTTCTCGGCAGTGGCTCCCTCGCCATTGGCGCCCCAGCGCACGATAAATTGCCACGTCTGGAAATTGGCGAGGCCTGTGACCGTCTGCCCCAGCGCCACAATCGCGGCGAAATAGCCAAAGGCTTCAAGCCCGAGCGAGCGGGTGGCGAGCGCCAGATAGACAAGGCTCAGCACCGCATTGATGCCGCGCCCGCCGAGCAGCCAGCCCATGTTTGTGAAAAGGCGCTTCATCTGCGGGCAGCCGCGCCGGTCAGGCGGGTTCGGCCTGTTCGCGTCGTTTGAGGATCTTTTCGGTCACTTCGAAAGTGCGCTGGTTGTCGACGTCGATGGCATAGTGCCCGTCCGACAGTTCAATCGGCACCAGCTTGTATCCGAATTTCTTGGAAACCTGTTCGAACAGCTTTTCCTTGGAGCCCGTGCCGAGGCGGAAGCGGATCAGATTCATGAAACCGAACGCCTTGATGATACGGCTGGGGAACTTCACGAACTGCCCGCCGCCGCGCATGATTTCTGCAGCGCTCAAGGCTTCGCGGTTGCCGATCCAATAGGTGTTGCAGTTGGAAAAACCGCCGTCCTTGAATTCGTAGAACTTCTTTTGTCCTACAGGATCGGCAGCGATCACGTCTTCCTTGCGCGCAAGACCGGCGGCGGCATCGGCGCTGGTGGCGAGGCATTTGGTGATGAATTCGCTATAGCCTTCGGGGGTGACGAGGCAATTGTCGGCCGTGGTGATGAGCAGCGGGAAATCCGCGCCTTCCGCCCCCGAGAACACGCTGTCGACCAGGTTGAACTTGCCTTCTGCGAAAGTGAGGCGACCTTCCTTGATGAGCGCCGCCACGGTTGGCAGGGCCGCAATCTCGTCAGGTTCATGCGCGACGATACGGATCGCGCCGACATGCGGACATGCGGCGACCTGTTTCACCACGCGTTCGACCATCGGGACGCCTGCGACGGGCACGACGGCTTTTTGAGCCACTCCGGCCTTCTGCGCGAGCGGATCGAGAACCCCCGAACGCTTGCCTGCCATGATAAGCGCGGTGACGGGCGAGACTTTGACGTTGTTATCCATATTCACGCGCCTTTAGCGTCATTCGGGGCGGGGAGCAAAGCAAGGAAAGCGTGGTCTTGTGCAACTTTTCCCTGCGCGGCATGGGGGCGCAATGCGGATCGTGTTCTCTCGCAAGGGTTTTGACAGCAGCGCAGGCGGCGGACCTTCGCCGATTGTGGGCGGCAAGCCGCTAAGCCTGCCGATTCCCGCAGGCACGGCGAGCGGCACGAGCTATGGCGCGCTCGGCCTCGGCGATCATGCGGCCAAGGCCAGTCGGGGGAAGTTGGGAGCAGGGGACCTGTGCCACCACGACCCGATGTTCACGGTCGATGGCGAATGTATCTTCGGCCAGCACAGCGCCGCGCAAACCCACCTCGAAGGGCAGGGCGTTGGGCTGGGTGATGTCTTCGTATTCTTCGGCCTGTTTGCCGAGGAGGAGACAGGCGAGCCGCATCACCGCATCTTCGGCTATCTGCGCGTGGAAGAGATGATCCCGCTTGCCGGGGGTGCCCCTGCGGACCTAGTCGCACTCCGGCACCCGCACGCGCTTGCCATGCACAGCGCCAATGACGTGATCTGGCGCGGGGAGGGGCGTACGGCCAAACGCGCGGGCGAATCCCTGCGGTTGACGGTGCCCGGTGGCCCGCCGAGCTTGTGGAAACGCCCCGAATGGCTGAAGCGCGGCGGCTTGTCCTACCACGACCGCGAAGACCGCTGGCTGCACGGCAAGCGGCTGCGCAGCGTCGCGCGCGGTCAGGAATTCGTGGCTGACATCGGTCGCCGTCAGGCCCCGCGCGAATGGCTCGCGCGCGTGATCGACGAAATCAAAGCGTCTTGATGATCCCCGAGAAGTCGGTCGCGGCGTTGTCGGCAGCGAAGGCTTCGTAGATTTCCTGCGCGTGCTTGCCGAGCGCAGTGGTCGCACCGGCAGTCTGCGCAGCTTCCATCGCCAGCTTGAGATCCTTGAGCATCAGTCCGGCTGCAAAGCCGCCCTGATAGCCATTGTCCGACGGGCTTTGCGGGCCGACGCCGGGAACAGGGCAGTAGGACGTCATCGACCAGCACTGGCCGCTCGACACGCTGGAGATGTCGTAAAAGGTCTGCGCATCGAGGCCCAGCTTGTCGGCCAGCGCAAAGGCTTCGCATGTGCCGATCATCTGGATGCCGAGCAGCATGTTGTTGCAGATTTTCGCGGCCTGTCCGTTGCCCGCATCGCCTGCGTGAATCACGGCCTTGCCCATGGCGTTGAGGATCGGTTCTGCCCTTTTGAACGCCGTTTCTGTCCCGCCGACCATGAAGGTGAGCGTGCCGCCATTGGCCGCTGCGATACCGCCGGAGACGGGCGCATCGACCATGTCGTAACCCGCTGCTTCGGCTGCCGAAATCACTTCGCGTGCAGTGGCAACATCGATGGTCGAGCAGTCGAGGAACGCCGCACCCTCGGGCGCAGTGCCGATCACGTCAGCTTCGTAAACCGACTTCACAATCCCGCCATTGGGCAGCATCGAAACAACGGCTTCGGCACCGGTGCAGGCTTCCTTGGCAGTGGCAAAGGTCGCGCAACCTGCATCCTTTGCCGCGCCAAGCGCTGCTTCGCTAAGGTCGAAAGCGCGCACATCATGGCCCGCTTTCACAAGGTTTGCGGCCATGCCGCCGCCCATATTGCCCAGTCCGATAAATGCGATTTTCATATCAACGCCCCTTCCACACGCCGTCGCGCTTCTCGATGAAGGCGGCCATGCCTTCAGCCTTGTCCTCGCTCGCGGTGAGGATCTGGAAGATGCGGCGCTCCATGATGAGGCCTTGGTCGAGCGTCGATTCAAACGCGGCGTTGACCATTTCCTTGTTCGCAATCGCGGCCATCGGCGGTTTCGAGGCGATGGTGCCTGCGGTCTTGAGCGCTTCGGCCACGAGGTCGGCCTGCGGGACGACGCGCACCACGAGGTTTGCGCGTTCCGCTTCCTCTGCGCCCATCATGCGGCCGGTGAGGCACATTTCCATCGCCTTCGACTTGCCGATCGCGCGGGTGAGCCGCTGCGAGCCGCCCATGCCGGGGGCCACGCCGAGATTGATTTCGGGCTGGCCGAACTTGGCATTATCCGAAGCGATGATGAAGTCGGCCATCATCGCAAGCTCGCACCCGCCGCCCAGCGCAAATCCGTTGACCGCCGCGATCCACGGCTTGCGGGTCTTCTTCACGACTTCGCTGGTCCACGGCGAGAAGAAATCGTCGAGGTAGAAATCGGCCGCCGGCTTGTCGCTCATCTCCTTGATGTCGGCGCCCGCGGCAAAGGCCTTTTCGCCCGAGCCGGTCAGAACCGCGCACAGCTGGCTGTCGTCGGAAGAATAGGCGGCGAACGCATCGGTCAGCTCGGCGAGAACCTGCGAATTGAGCGCATTAAGCGCCTTGGGACGGTTGAGCGTGATCAGGGTGACGCCCTTGGTCCCCTGCGCATCGGTTTCGACAATGATAGTCTCGTAAGTCGCGTTGTCGGTCATTTCAGCGGTTTCCATTCTTCCTTGGCCGGCAGCGGTGCAAAGATGCTGTCGAGCAGCTCTTCGCTCACGCCTTCGGGGGTTGCGGGGTCCCATTTGGGATCGTGGGTCTTGTCGACGATCACCGCGCGCACGCCCTCGGCAAAGTCGGGGCGCGTCAGCACGCGGCTGGCGATGCGGTATTCCATCGCCATGTTATCGGCGAAATCGTCAAAGGTGAGGCTGGTCGCGAGCTGACGCAGCGCGACCTTGCAAGTCTGCGGGCTCTTGGTGCCGAGCGTGTCGCGCTCCTTCACCGCCCACTCGTCGCCCGCTTCGATAGCGGCCTCGAGGCTGGCGAGGATGTCCTCGTATTTGTCCGAGGCGAAGTGCTTGGCGATCTTGAGCGCATTGCCCTCGATCCGCGCAGGCGGCGGCGTTCCGACGGGCTCGGAGAGGATGCCCGAGATACGCCCGGGCCGTTCGACAATGCGCGCCTTGATGTCTTCGAGCATCTCGCTCGGCAAATAGTGCGTTGCCACGCCCGCCCACAGCGCTTCGGAACCGTCGAGCCGCGCGCCGGTCAGCGCGAGGAACGGGCCGAGGCGTCCGCCGAGCCGCGAGAGATACCAGCCGCCGCCAACATCGGGAAACAGGCCGATGCCGGTTTCGGGCATGGCAAAGCGCGTGTTTTCGGTCGCGACACGGTATTTGGCAGGCAGCGCGATGCCCACGCCGCCGCCCATCGTAATGCCGTCCATGAAGGCGACGATGGGCTTGGGATAGGTGAACATCTGATGGTTCAGCTGGTATTCGTCGTAGAAGAACGCGCGGCCCGATTTGCCGCCGTCGTTCAGCGCGGATTCGCGCAGCAGGTTGATATCGCCGCCCGCGCAGAACCCGCGTCCCTCGTCGTGGTCGAGAATGATCGCTTCGATAGAGTCATCGTTTTCCCACTCGGTGAGCGCCGCGCTCATCGCGTGGCACATGTCGAGCGTGAGCGCGTGCAGCGCCTTGGGGCGGTTCAGCGAGATATGGCCGATCGGGCCATTCGTCCGGATAAGAACGTCGTCAGTCATGTCTTTGATCCCCTAAGCCTTACTGCCGCAGCAGATCGCGACCCACGATCATGCGCATGACCTGATTGGTGCCTTCGAGGATCGAATGCACCCGCAAATCGCGCCAGAAGCGCTCAATCGGGTATTCCTTGAGATAGCCGTAGCCACCGAACAGCTGGAGCGCGTTGTTGACGACGTTCGAACCGCTGTCGGTCGCAAGCCGCTTGGCCATGGCCGAGAACTTGCTCTTGTCGGGCGCGTTCTCGGTCACCTTGGCGGCGGCGAGATAAAGCAGCGCGCGCGCGGCTTCCAGTTCGGTTGCCATGTCGGCGAGCATGAACTGGGTGTTCTGGAAATCGGCGACCGGCTGGCCGAACTGCTGGCGTTCCTTGGTGTATTTGATCGCTTCGTCGAGGCAGCGCTGCGCGCCGCCAAGCGAGCACGCGCCGATATTGAGACGGCCACCGTCAAGACCCGCCATGGCAAAGCTGAAACCTTCGCCTTCTGCGCCGACGCGGTTGGCAACCGGCACGCGGCAATCTTCGAAGATCAGCTGCGCGGTGGGCGAGGCGTTCCAGCCCAGCTTCTTTTCCGGCTTGCCGAAGGACAGGCCCGGCGTGTCCTTGTCGACCACGAGGCAGGTGATGCCCTTGGACTTGTGCTCGCCGGTGCGGACCATCACGACATAGACATCGTTGACGCCGCTGCCAGAAATGAACTGCTTGGTGCCGTTCAGCACGTAATGATCGCCGTCGAGAACCGCGCTGGTCTTGAGCCCGGCCGCGTCCGATCCGCTGCCCGGTTCGGTCAGCGCATAGCTGGCGAGATGCTCCATCGTCACCAGCTTGGGCAGATAGCGCGCTTTCAGATCGTCCGATCCGAAGCGGTCGATCATCCATGCCGACATATTGTGGATCGAAATGAACGCGCTGGTCGCGGGGCAGCCATAGGCCATGGCTTCCATGATCAGCGCCGCTTCGAGCCGGCCGAGAGCGATGCCGCCCGATTCTTCGGAGACATAGATTGCGCCAAAGCCGAGCTCGCCGGTCTGCTGGATCACATCACGCGGAAAATGGCTGGTTTCGTCCCATTCGGCGGCGTGCGGGGTGATATTATCGGCGGTGAACCGCTGCGCCATCTCCTGGATAGCCAGCTGGTCTTCTGTGAGTTGAAATTGTCCTGTCATAGGGTCGCGTCTAGCGAGTCGGACAGGGCAAGGAAAGGGAGCGTTTTGGCTAGGGTGCGCGCCTAGTCTACGACCGCCTCGGCTTCGATTTCCACCTTCCATTCGGGACGGCACAGCCATGCCACGCCGGCCATAGTGGCAGCGGGGCTGGCAGAGCCGAAATAGCGCGCGTGAACCGCGCCGACGGCGTCCTGATCTTGCGGGTCGGTGAGCAACATGCGGGTCCGCACGACATCCTTTGCGCTGCCGCCGAGGTTCTCGATCGCGGCAAGGATCAGATCGAAGCATCGCGCCGCCTGTGCAGCCGCGTTGCCTTGTGTCGATGAGCCGTCCGGCTCGACCGGGCCGGTGCCCGAGACGATGATGCGATTGCCGACGCGAATGGCGCGGGAGAAGCCGAATTGCGCCTCGAAGGGGGAGCCCGATGCGGTCCTCTTGCGCTCGCTCATCCGCAAGTCACAGCGGTGATCGCCATGTCGCCATCGTAGCGGACGTTCACGCGGTCCTCGCGGTAGTCCATCGTCCACATGCTGTCAGGCGGCCCCCAGCGCAGCGTCTTAGCGCCGCTTTGGGCAAGAATGGCATCGCCAGTCTGCTGCGATGCGCGCTGGCCGACAAACTGCTGCACAGCGCTTGCATCGCAAATGCCTGTGGCGGGTTGCGTGGGCGCAGCTTCGTTGCCTGACATCGTCATGCAACCCGCGAGCACGGTTGAGGCCAGGGCCAGAACGGTCAGTCTGTCGATCATGCGGGGCACCTCTTGCTGGGATATTCGTCAACGGTTCGCGGCTGTTCGCCGTCGCCGGTTTCGAGCCTCTGGTCGCTGCCTTCGCCGACCAGCGCGAGACGCGTTGCCTGTTCCCATGTCTCGCCTTCGCCTTCCATGGCAAGAGTGACGACAATCTCGTCACCTTCGCCGCTTACACCCGTGACTTGGCCGATCGATTCGTAGAACAGTATTTCGGAGCCGCTGATTTCCATGCGCAGATCGCTCGCAGGATCACAGCTGCCGCCGACATAGTCCCACACACCCTGAAAGCGGGTGGGGATGCGGTTGGCGAGTGCGTCTTCGACAGTTTCGCCAGCATCGCCTGTATCGTCGGCGCTGTCATCGGTTGGCGCCGCCGTGGCTTCGGCTGCGGGAACAGTGTCGGCAGGGGCTTCGGCTTCGCTGCCGCAAGCAGCGAGGCCAAGGAGGAAAAAGAGGGGCATGATCTGTTTCATGCCGCTCTTCTATCAGCTTTTTTGTCCGAGCATTACCCCCTTAGATGGGATGACGAAGGGGTTCGAGGCGTCGCCCCCCCACTGCCTGCCCAGCCTGATCGACAACCCGATCGGGCTGGCGGTCTATAAAAACTGTTTTCCACCGGATGCGCAGGGGAAGTAAGGCAAAACCTCCATCGCACCGCTGGCACGAACCTGCGGAATTTTCGATTGACGAAACTGCGCAAGAACGACAAACCGCGCGCCTTCGACACTGGCTCGCAGCGTACGCAAAAATAGCGTTTGCCGTTATAGGCCAGCCGTTCGATGTGCGGGTGTAGCTCAATGGTAGAGCAGCAGCTTCCCAAGCTGACGACGAGGGTTCGATTCCCTTCACCCGCTCCAGCTTTCACTCCCCCAGAGATGCTTGCCAATCGCCGCTTGCTCGGCAATGGTATCAATATGCAACTGGTTTTGGGGGCAGCTTGAACGATATCGCATCATCGCAAACCGGCTTCGACGGCACTTTGTTGGGGCGATTTGGGGGTGAAAAGCCGCCTGCTTCGCCCTGGTTCGAAGCGGCCATTGCGCATGAACCCGAACGCGGCAGCTTCAAGGTCGAAGGCGCGAATATCGAGCTTTTGACATGGGGCGAAGTCGGAAAGCCGGGGCTCCTGTTTCTTCACGGCAATGCAGCGCATGCCGACTGGTGGAGCTTTATCGCGCCGCAATTCGCCGATAGCTATCGCTGTGCGGCGATATCGTGGTCGGGGATGGGCAAGTCGGACTGGCGTGACAGCTATCATATACCGACCTTCGCGAAAGAAGCGGTGACCGCGATAGATGTCGCGCAACTCGGCGTATCGGGAACCGCGCCGGTGATCGTTTCCCACTCCTTCGGCGGATTTCCCACGTTGCGGATTGCCAGCCACCATCCCGAAGCAATCTCCGGTGCGATCCTTGTCGATTCAGCACCGCCGCGAGCCGAAGGCGGGCCACCGCCGCGTCTGGCGAACGGGCGTGCTTTCAATCCCCGCTACGATACACTCGAAGCCGCCCTGCGCCGGTTCCGCTTTCTACCCGAACAGGAAGAGGGAATGCCTGAAATCATCGACTGGATGGCGCGCGGCGCCCTGCACCAAGTCCCGGAAAGCGCGGAGGCTCCCGGTGGCTGGACGTGGCGTTTCGATCCGCAATTCTGGAAAAAGTTCGAGCGCAAGGCGTGGGGCGAAGAACCGCAAGTGCCGCTGGGTATCATTGTCGGCGGGCAGTCGGCGCTGTTCCCGGAAGGCCGCCTTGAAGAGCTTGAAGCCATGATCCCCGACTGCCGGTTCAGCACGGTGATCGAGGATGCGCGCCACCACATCCTCGTCGATCACCCGCTCGAACTGGTCGCGGCCATCCGCGAGGGGCTGGAGAAGCTGGGCTAAATCTTACTTGGGCGGCATCCGGATCGCGCCGTCGAGGCGGAACTGGTGGCCGTTGATATAGGTGTTGCGCGCGATCTCGCAGATCAGCGACGCAAATTCTTCAGGCTCGCCAAGGCGCTTGGGGAAAGGAACGCTGGCGTTAAGCTGGTCCCACATTTGCGGATTGCGGTCCTTCATCCCGAGCATCAGCGGGGTCGCGAAGATACCGGGCATCACCGAATTGATGCGGATGCCGACGTCCATCAGATCGCGCGCCATGGGCAGCACCAGCCCGTTGACCCCTGACTTGCACGATCCGTAGATCACCTGCCCGATCTGGCCGTCCTGAGCCGCAACGCTGGCGGTGAGCGTGATCGAACCGCGTTCGCCATCTTCGTTGAGCGGCTCGCTGTTCGCCATGCCCAGCGCCGAGATGCTGGCCACGCGGTAGCTTGCGACAAGAATACCCTCCGCCCCGAAAGCGTAGTCTTCGGTCGGGAGGCGTTTGTAGCGGCCGTTTTCCTTGTCCCAACCCAGCGTCTTGCCGCGCTTCGACGCCATGGCGCAGTGAACCGTCACGCGTTCCTGTCCGTTGGCGGCGCGCGCGGCGGCAAAGCCTGCCTCGACGCTGGCTTCGTCCATGATATCGACATGGTGAAAGGTCCCGCCGATCGCAGCGGCGTGCTCTTCGCCAGCTTCGTCATTGATGTCGAAGATCGCGACCTTCAGCCCCTCGTCAGCGAGCGCCTTTGCACTCGCGCGGCCCAATCCCGATGCCCCACCCGTGACGACGGCGGCCATGCCTTCTTGCAGTTTCATGTGTCTCTCCCGTTTGTCCTTGAAGCCCAGCCTAGGCGCGATTGGCGGGCAGGACCAGACACATGCGGCTCTTCTGGCGGCCCTGCTGGCAGCTCTGCCGAAAACGCGAGTTACACCGCCGTCACAAATTGCGCGGGGATTGTCATTGACGCGTCACGGCGAGGTCGTTCGCCTGTCACCTTCGCTCCCTAACGCGCCCTGCAAGTCAGGCACAGCTCCCCGCCAGAATCGGGGAGGCACAACAGGGAACCAGAAACAATGACTCAACTCCGCTTCCTCAGTGGCACGGCAGCTATCGCGCTTGCCGCAACGCTCGCCGCTCCCGCCATTGCGGGCGATGTGCGCGGCACGGTAGCCGATGCCAGCGACACCGAAGCGCTTCAGTCCGCCGAAGTCGTCATCGAAGAGCTGGGCCGCCGCACCACCACCCAGCGCGACGGATCGTTCGTCTTCGCCGACGTTCCCGAAGGCAGCTACACCGTGACCGCCAATTACATCGGCGCAGAGCCGGTGTCTTTTTCGATCACCGTTCCCGCCGAAGGAACCGTGGTGCAAAACTTTGCGCTGGGCCAAACGGGTTCGAATATCCTTGTCATCGGTCAGGCGGCCAATCAGGCATCGGCCCTGTCGCGCAAGCGCGGCGCCGACGGCGTTTCCGACGTGCTCACGCGCGACGCAATCGGCCAGTTCCCCGACCAGAACGTCGCTGAATCGCTGCGCCGCCTGCCGGGCATCAACGTGCTCAACGATCAGGGCGAGGGGCGCTTCGTTTCGGTGCGCGGCCTCGATCCCGAACTCAACGCAACGTCGCTCAATGGCGTGCGTGTTCCTTCGCCCGAAAGCGATGTGCGTTCGGTCGCACTTGATGTGATCTCTTCGGACATCATCGAATCTATCGAAGTGAAGAAGTCGCTCACTCCCGATATGGACGGCGACACCATCGGCGCATCGATCGAGATCGAAACCACCAGCGCCTTTGATCGCCGCAAAGACCTGCTGACGGTCAAGATCGAGGGCAGCTATAACGAATATGCCGATACGATCAGCCCCAAGGGTTCGGTCGATTTCGCGACCCGCATCACCGAGAATTTCGGCGTTTCGGGTGGTCTGTCCTACTACAATCGCGAGTTTGAAACCGACAATATCGAGGCCGACGACTGGGCCGACTTCGGCAATGGTCCTGTCCCGCTCGAAGTGCAGTACCGGGACTATGACGTCGAGCGCGAGCGCATCAGCGGCACGCTCAACTTCGATGTGCGTGCAGGCGAATCCACCGAGCTCTATCTGCGCGGCGTGTGGAGCCAGTTCGACGATCAGGAATACCGTCGCCGCCTGACCTTCGACCTCGGCGATTTCGAGGATGACGGCCCGACTTCGCAGAGCGGCAGCACCGCTGTGTTCGACGACAGTCAGGAACGCATCCAGGTCGAACGCGACATCAAGGACCGCTTCGAGCGCCAGCGCATCCAGACCATTTCGTTTGGCGGTGAAAGCCGCTGGGACAATGTCTTCGCCGAATATTCGGTCAGCTGGGCCAAGTCGACCGAACGCGAGGACGGTTCGGTCGCCCCGGCCGAATTCCGCAACCGTTTCGACGGTGACGGTCTGGTCGCCACCTTCGACTTCTCCGACCCGCGCGTGCCGCTCTACAGCGTCACCGGCCAGCCCGACTTCTTCGCGCCCGAAGTTTACGAGCTTAACGATCTCGAGCTCACTGCGCTTTCAGATGCCGAAGATGAGGAATGGGCCGCAAAGCTCGATCTGGGTTACGAGAACTATCTCGAAAACGGCACGCTGACCTTGCAGGCGGGCGCCAAGATGCGCTGGCGCGACAAGACCTACAACAAGACGGTCGAATTCTATGAATATGACGGCCCGGGCACCTTCTCGCTGGCCGATGTGCTGGGCAGCGCGACCTATCGCCTCGCCGCCATCGACCCGCTGCCCAGCGACACCGGCGCGAGCGATTTCTTCTTCGGCAATTTCGGTGATTTCGAGCTGCAGACGATCGACAGCCAGTTCGATTCCGCTGCCGAGGACTATGCCGCGAGCGAAGACATCACCGCCGGATATGTCCTTGCCCGTTATGAAACCGATACCCTGCTGGTGATCGGCGGCCTCCGCTACGAAGACACTTCGACGCGCCTGCAAGGCAATCAGGTTGTCCTGTTCGAGGAAGATTCGACGCTGCCGGACGGCACGACCGCCGCCGATGACACGGTTGTCGTCACCCCGATCCGCTTTGAGAACAATTACGGCGACTGGCTGCCCAGCCTCAACGTCCGTTGGGAAGCCGCCGACGATGTGATCGTGCGTCTTGCCGGCTATCGCAGCCTCGTGCGTCCCAAGCTCTCCAAGCTCGCCCCGCGCTTCATCGTCGAAGTGAACGACGATGACGAGATCTCGGGCGAATTCGGCAACCCCAACCTGGTCCCCTACAAGGCATGGAACTTCGACGCCTCGTTCGAATATTACATGAGCAGCAATGGCGGGATTTCGGCAGGCTTCTTCTACAAGGACATCGACAACTTCATCGTCGACGTCGAAGTCGACGATCCGGGCACTTTCAACGGCACCGCTTTCGATGAGGCCGTGATCCCGATCAACGGCGACAGCGGCACCGTCTGGGGTGTCGAACTGAGCCTTGCGCAAACCATCGACTTCATTCCCGGGCTGCTGGTGCAGGCGAACTACACTTACACCGATGCCGACGGCAGCGTGCCGAATGGCGGGCTCGACAGCCTGCTCGATCCGGTCAGCTACCGCGACATTGCACTGCCCGCATCGTCGAAGCACACGTTCAACGGTGTGATCGGGTATGAAAACGGCCCGCTCAGCCTGCGTCTGTCGGGCACCTATCGCGACGAATATCTCGACGAGATCAACTCCGAAGCCGAGCTTGACCGTCTGGTGGACGATCACTTCCAGCTCGATTTCAGCGCGAAGCTGAAACTGACCGACAACATTCGCGTGTTCTATGAGTGGGTGAACATCAACAACGCCAAATATTTCGCCTTCAACCGCCTTGGGAACCAGCAGAACATCTACCAGTACGAGGAATACAACTGGACGATGAAGGGCGGCGTGCGGTTCACGTTCTGATACGAGAGAAGATGATGCTGAAACCCTTTCACGGCTTTGCCTTGGCCACTCTGGGGATCGCGGGCGCTTGCGCCTCGATTCCCGCAATCGGCGATCCGGCAGTCACCGTCACTGCCCATGCGGAGACGGTGCCGGTCGGGACCGCCAATGAAGACGCAGCCGACGATCCGGCGATCTGGCGCAATCCGGCGGACCCGTCGAAGAGCTTGATCGTCGCGACCGACAAGAAGGGCGGGCTCTACGTCTATAATCTCAAGGGCGAGACGCTGAGCTTCATGGCAGCGCCGGGCCTCAACAATGTCGATCTGATCGGTGATGCCGAGGGTAATGTCATCACGGTCGTCGCCAGCGACCGCGCCGATCTTGCCACGGCGCACCTTTCAATCTCGGCTTTGCTGCCGGAAACCGGCGAGCTGATACTGACCGAGCGCATCCCCGTCGGCCCTGGCGAAGGCTATGGCATTTGCCTGGGTGAGATTTCACCCGATGGCGCTTTCACTGCGGTTTCCGCTCCCAAGGAAGGGACGATCTACCGCACGCGTATTTCCAATGGCGCGAACGGGACAATCGAGCACCAGACCGAAGTTCTGACCACCGTCGCCACCCAGCCAGAAGGCTGCGTCGTCGATGGTCGCACGGGCACGCTCTACATCGGTGAGGAGATCGCGGGCGTTTGGGCGATTGACATGGAAACGGGCGCCAAGTCGCTCGTCGCTCCGGTCGGGACCGGCATGCTTGTCCCTGATGTCGAGGGCCTCGCGCTCGCACCTGAAGGCGAGGACGGCGGATACCTCGTGGCATCCTCGCAGGGCGACAACGCCTATGCCGTCTATCGCCTGCCCGCGATGACGCCAGTGGGCCGTTTCCGCATCGCGGCTGGCGCGTTCGGATCGACCGAAGAAACCGACGGGATCGAGCTCGACAATCGCGATTTCGGACCGGACTTCCCCGGCGGCCTGTTCATCGCGCAGGACGGCATCAACCCGCCGCACGCGCAGAACTTCAAGCTCGCGCGGTGGGATGAAATTCTTGCCGCTCTCGAAGCAGGCTCCTAAGCGGGAGCCATGCTTAACATCCACGCGCTCAACGCCGACCGTCGCCGCTTCCTTGGTGGCACCGCCACCGCCTTTGCCGCCTTGCTTGCCAGCGGTTGCATGACCCGCGGACAAACGCCTGCCACTGCAACCGCGAGCAGCGGTTTCACCGGCTATGGCGCGCTCAAGCCTGATCCGGCCGGTCTGCTCGACCTGCCCGAAGGCTTCTCCTACCGCGTCATCTCGCGGCTGGGCGATACGATGGACGATGGCGGCACCGTGCCCGACAAGGCCGACGGCATGGGCTGTTTCGACCTAGGCAACGGCGAGATCGCGCTGGTGCGCAACCACGAGCTGGTGCCGACCGACGACGCGGGTGGACCGATTGCCAAGGGCTTCGGCACGTACAATGGCGAATTCACTTCGGGCGGGACCACCACCATCGTGCTCGACGCGGCCACTCTGGCCGTGAAGCGCCAGTTCCGCAGCCTTGGCGGGACGATCCGCAATTGTTCGGGCGGCGTGACCCCGTGGGGCAGCTGGCTGACGTGCGAGGAAGCGCCGACCGGCCCCGGCCAGCGCTATGGTGAAGGGCTCGACCGCAATCACGGCTGGGTTTTCGAAGTGCCTGCCAGCGCCAACGGCCTGGTCGATCCTGTGCCGCTCACCGCCATGGGGCGCTTCAACCACGAAGCCGCCGTGGTCGATCCGGTCACCGGCTATGTTTACGAGACCGAGGACAAGGATGATTCGGTGTTCTACCGCTTCCTTCCGAATGTGCCGGGCGACCTTGCCAAAGGCGGCAAGCTTCAGGCGATGGCTCTCGAAGGGCTCGGCGATACGCGCAACTGGTCGCAATCGCCCTCCAAGATGCAAGTCGGCCAGTCCTACCGCGTCAGCTGGATCGATCTCGAAAATGTCGAAGCGCCGGAAGACGATCTGCGCAAGCGCGCCGCGGCCAAGGGCGCAGCGCTGATCGCGCGTGGCGAGGGGCTGCACATGGGCGTGCGGCGCGACACCAGCGAGGTGTTCCTGTGCTCGACCAGCGGCGGGGCGAAAGGGCTGGGCCAGATATTCCGCTTCGTTCCGGGCATGTCGGGCGCGAGCGACACCTTCGAATTGTTCTTCGAAAGCGAAAGCGCGGAGCAATTCAATTTCGGTGACAATCTGTGCGTTGCACCCAATGCGCATCTGATGGTTTGCGAGGACCAGTACACCGACGTGGTCGACAACCACATTCGCGGGATCACGCCCGACGGGCGCGCTTATGACATGGCCCGCCTGCGCGTGCAGACCGAGCTGGCCGGCGCGTGCTTCTCGCCCGATGGCAAAACGATTTTCGTCAACGCCTATGGGCCGACCGCCACGCTAGCGATCACGGGGCCCTGGACGGCGTAGGCACGCGCCGTGGATGCATTTCTTCTCGCACTGATCCTGACTTTCGCCATTGCGCTCGGTGGGCGCGACCAGATGATCATTGCGCAGTTCTCCTCGGAACTGGAGGGCACGGCGCCGCTGCTGGCGACGGGGATTTTCTGCGCGGTGCTGAGTGCGGTCATAATGGCCTATGCAGGAGCGAGCATGGCCGCGATCCTGCCGCAACGGGCAGCCGAGATGCTGGTCGCCTTTGCACTCGCTCTTGCTGCATTCGAGCTTGCGTGGCCGGTGAAAGTCAAACCGATGAAGGAGCCGACGCGCTCCTATGTCGCCATCGGCGCCGTGCTGTTTGCGCGGCAGATCGGCGACGGGGCGCGCTTCGTGATCTTCGCGCTTGCCGCCTGGTCGGTCTATCCCACCACTGCGGCAATCGGCGGCGCGCTTGGCGGGGCCGCAGCGGTGGCGCTGGGATGGTCGTTGGGCTTGTCGCGTATGCAGCAATTTCCCTTGCGATTGGTGCGGCTTGGCTTTGCCGCCAGCCTGTTCCTTGTCGCGCTTGTGATTGGGTTGAATGCGCGCTTCGCTTTCCTTTGATCGATTATCCCGATCAGTGCGAATTGCTTATTCAATCAGAAAACCCCTTAAAATCCGCCATTTAAGCCCCATATCAATTGCGTGAAGGGAGCCGCTGGCTCTCGCCAAGTAATTCAATACTGGAGGTAAATTATGCTGGACCCGAACAACAACGCAACGACCCAGATGGTGGCTGAACTCAACGGCCTGCTGGCGGATCATTTCGCGCTTTACGTGAAGACCAAGAACTTCCACTGGCACGTCAAGGGCCCGCGTTTCCGTGACCTCCACCTGCTGTTCGACGAACAGGCCGGCGAAATTCAGGGCGAGATCGACAACATCGGTGAGCGCGCCCGCAAGATCGGCGGCGACACGATCACCTCGATCGGCATGATCGCCCAGCACACGCAGATGGCCGATCAGGACAATGCTGCAATCAGCGCCGAGGACATGATCAAGGAACTGCGCGACGACAACGCGAAGCTGGTCAAGCGCCTCAAGGCGATGAAGGAAACCGCCGATGCCGCAGGCGATAACGCCACCGACGGCATGATCGATGACTGGACCGACGCCGCCGAAGAGCGCGTGTGGTTCCTGAACTCACTGCTCGGCTAAAACACCAGATACCCCCACAAAAAGGGCCGTCCGCGCTTCGGCGGGGGCGGCCCTTTTGCTATTGTTGCACGATGGACAACATCGCGATCATCGAAGGCGCGAGCGACGCCCGCATAGCCGAATGGCTGGAACGCTCGCTTCGCGTCGCACTGGCGCGCAAAGCGGCAGACGGCACCGACCCGCGTCACCGCCGTGTGGTCGTCTCGGTCCCCGGCGGCTCTACCCCGTTTCCGATTTTCGAAGAATTCCTGAAGAGCGATTTCGATTTCTCGAAACTGATTGTGTGGCCCAATGACGACCGTATCGTGCCCGAGGATCACGAAGCCTCGAATACAGGTAAAATCCGCAGCTTGTTCGAACCTGCCGGAAGCTATGTGGTCGCGCTGGACGAAGACCAGAGTGTTCCCCGGTTCGATCTCGTCTGGCTCGGTATGGGGGCGGATGGGCACATTGCATCCCTGTTTCCCAACACCGATCCGCAGCTGGACGATCCCGAGCCGACCAAGGTTCTGACGCCCAATCCGCTGCCACCCCACGCGCCGTTCGACCGCATCACCATGACCTTGCCGACATTGCTGGGTACGCGCGAATTGATGTTTGTCATGCGCGGCGATGACAAGCGCGCGGTGTTCGATGCGGCGCTTGCTGGCGAGCATGATCTGCCGGTGGCGCGCCTGCTGAAAGCGGCAGGCGAGCGCGGCATTGCGGTGACGGTCTTTACCTGATGGTCCACATTCTGCCGGCGCCGGTTCACCGCGCGATGCTCCCGATTGCGCACCGCGTCCGGCATATCTGGCGCAAGATTGCGCGCACGCCGATTGCCGGGGTGAGCGTGATCATTACCGGCATTTCCGGCGATGTGCTGCTGCTGCGCCACTCCTACGGGCCTCAAGTCTGGGCGCTGCCCGGCGACGGGCTGAAGCGCGGCGAGGACCCCGAGCAATGTGCACGGCGCGAGGTGCTGGAGGAGCTTGGCATGAAGATCGGCCGGATTGCGGCGATCGGCACAATCGACGAGGTGCTGTCAGGCACGCGGCACACCGCCTATCTGTTCCACGCCGTTTGCGATGCCCGCCCGCGGCCCGACCGGCGCGAAGTTGTCGAAGCGCGTTTCTTTCCGTCGCACTCGCTGCCCGAGCCGCTCGGCAGCGTCACCCGCCGCCGCATCGAGGCGTGGCGGGCGCGGGGGTGATCAAAGCAGCGAAAGCTGCGCGTCGTCGCGTTGCTCGCTTTCCGCTGCCTGCGCGCCCTCCAGATTGCTGAGCGTCAGCCCCATTAGCCGGATCGGCATGGGCAGCGGCAGGGCTTCTTCGAGCAGCGCGCGGCTGATCGCGGCAAACTCCTCGCGCGTTTCGACCCAATGCGTGGCGGATTTCGAGCGAGTCATGTTCTTGAAGTCGTTAAACTTGACCTTGAGCGTCACCGTCCGGCCCCTTGCCTTGGCGCGTTCGATGCTTTCCCAGACATATTCGATCGTGTTCTCGAGCGTTTCGCGCAGCAGCGCGCCGCTCGAAATATCTTCGCTGAACGTGCGTTCCCCGCCGACCGATTTGCGTACGCGGTGTGCACGCACAGGCCGCAGGTCGATGCCGCGCGCGGCTCTGTAAAGGTAATCGGCAAAGGAGCCGAAATTGGCGCGCAGGAAGGCGATGTCCTTCTCCGCGAGATCCGCGCCGGTTTCGATGCCGAGCCGCTTCATCTTCTCCTCGGCCTTGGGTCCGACCCCGTGGAAGCGCCGGATCGGCAGGCCCGCCACGAACTGTGCGCCCTGGCCGGGCCGGATGACGCATAGGCCGTCAGGCTTGTTCTGGTCGGAGGCAAGCTTGGCGAGGAATTTGTTGTAGCTGACCCCGGCGCTCGCGGTCAGGCGGGTCTTGGCCTTGATCTCCTGCCGAATCAGTTCGGCAATGCGGGTCGCGCTGCCGATGCCGAGCCGGTCCTCGGTCACGTCGAGATAGGCTTCATCGAGGCTCAGCGGTTCGACATGCGGTGTGTGGTGTTCGAAGATGCGGCGGATCTGGCGGCTGGCCTCCTTATAGGCGTCGAAACGGTGGCGCACGAAGATGAGATCGGGGCACAGGCGCTTTGCGGTGACCGAGGGCATGGCGCTGCGCACGCCGAACTTGCGCGCTTCGTAGCTGGCTGCGGCGACAACGCCGCGCCCTCCCGATCCGCCGACCGCAACAGGCTTCCCGCGCAGCTCGGGATTGTCGCGCTGTTCCACGCTGGCGAAGAATGCGTCCATATCGACATGGATGATCTTGCGCAGCGAGGGGGCGAGGTCGTTTTCGCCTGTGCGTTCGTCGAGAGGAGCCGTGCCTTCCACGATACACCCCATAATAAAGTTGGTTGCAAAGTGGAACTTTCGTGACCGCGTTCTATATGCTGCACATGCGAAGAAACCCGATCTCGACTGGCGAACCGCAAGTTTCGCCTGAAAACAACGATGTGCCGCGCGCCCGGCGCATTTCGATTGGAGACCGGCAGCTCATTTGGATGATGGCTCTGCTCATGGCGCTCAACGCGCTGGGTATCGATGCGATCCTGCCTGCGCTCGACGAGCTTGCGCGCGACCTTTCGATTGACGGCAATTCGCGCCAGTTTGTGGTCGGCGCCTAT